>NZ_CP043959.1:6300048-6600058 GCF_008632955.1 Streptomyces tendae | reverse complement strand
CGCCGGGCTGCTTACCGGTGTCATCGCCATGCTGGCGTTCCGCGTCAGCGAACGCGAACAGCGCCGCCCCACGCGCACCTCCCTGCACACGGACGCGGTGCTTCCGCCGGGGGTCGACACCGTGCTGTCCGTGCTGCGCTCGTCCGCCGTGGTCCTCGACGAGGCCGACGGCGTGGTGAAGGCCAGCTCCGCCGCGTACGCCCTCGGGCTGGTCCGGGGCGGCAAGCTCGCCGTGGAGCCGATGCTGAAGATGGCCCGGGACACCCGGCGGGACGGCGAGATACGGCAGGTCGAGCTGGACCTGCCGCGCCGGGGCACCGGGCGCGGCGAGGCTCTCGCGGTGTCCGCGCGGGTGGCGCCGCTCGGCTCCCGGCTGGTGCTGCTGCTGGTGGAGGACCTCACCGAGGCCCGCCGTATCGAGGCGGTCCGGCGGGACTTCGTCGCCAACGTCAGCCATGAGCTCAAGACCCCGGTCGGCGCGCTGTCGCTGCTGTCCGAGGCAGTGATGGACGCCTCCGACGACCCGGAGGCCGTGCAGCGGTTCGCCGGGCGCATGCAGATCGAGGCGACCCGGCTGACCAACCTGGTGCAGGAGCTCATCGACCTCTCCCGGGTGCAGAACGACGACCCGCTGGAGGACGCCGAACCGGTCCGGGTCGACGAACTGGTCGCCGAGGCCGTTGACCGCTGCCGGCACGCGGCGGGCACCAAGGAGATCACCATGGCTGCCGCCGGCGCCGCCGACCTGCGGGTCTGGGGCAACCGGGGGCAGCTCGCCGCCGCGCTCGGCAACCTCGTCGAGAACGCGGTCAACTACTCACCCGCCCGCACCCGCGTGGGCATCGCGGTCCGTTCGGTCGCGCAGCCCGGCGGGGACCTGATCGAGATCGCCGTGACCGACCAGGGCATCGGCATCTCCGACAAGGACAAGGAGCGCGTCTTCGAGCGCTTCTACCGCGTCGACCCCGCCCGCTCCCGTGCCACCGGCGGCACGGGGCTGGGCCTCGCGATCGTGAAGCACGTGGCCGCCTCGCACGGCGGGGAAGTCACGGTGTGGAGCGCCGAGGGCCAGGGCTCCACCTTCACCCTGCGGCTGCCCGAGGCGCGTGCGCCCCGCGGCCGGCGGCCGTCCGAGCGGGACGACACCGAGGGCCTCGACGGCGAGGCAGCCGGGATGTCCCACCCCTCCCCCCACGCGTCCGATCCATCCGCGTACGAAACGCTTCCCTCCCCGGAGGTCCTTCCGTGACCCGAGTGCTCGTCGTCGAGGACGAGGAGTCCTTCTCCGACGCCCTGTCGTACATGCTCCGCAAGGAGGGCTTCGAGGTCGCCGTGGCGACCACCGGGCCCGACGGACTCGACGAGTTCGACCGAAACGGCGCCGACCTCGTCCTCCTCGACCTGATGCTGCCCGGCCTGCCGGGCACCGAGGTGTGCCGCCAGCTGCGCGGCCGCTCCAACGTTCCCGTGATCATGGTGACCGCCAAGGACAGCGAGATCGACAAGGTGGTCGGCCTGGAGATAGGCGCCGACGACTACGTCACCAAGCCGTTCTCCTCGCGCGAGCTGGTCGCCCGCATCCGCGCGGTGCTGCGCCGCCGCGGCGAGCCCGAGGAGACCGCCCCGGCGGCCCTGGAGGCAGGCCCCGTGCGGATGGACGTCGACCGGCACGTGGTGACCGTCGGCGGCACCAAGGTCGACCTGCCGCTGAAGGAGTTCGACCTGCTGGAGATGCTGCTGCGCAACGCCGGTCGGGTGCTGACCCGGATGCAGCTCATCGACCGGGTGTGGGGCGCGGACTACGTGGGCGACACCAAGACCCTCGACGTCCACGTCAAGCGCCTGCGCGCCAAGATAGAGCCGGACCCGGGGGCGCCCCGCTACCTGGTGACGGTGCGGGGGCTGGGCTACAAGTTCGAGCCGTAGGCCGCCGCGGCGTCCGTGTGACACGCCGAAGGGCGGGACCCGGCCGGGTCCCGCCCTTCGGCGTGTCGTGTGCGCGTACGGCAGCTCAGTGGCCGGAGGACTCCTGGCTCGCGGAGGCGGCGTCGGAGGGGGTGCCGGCCGGGGCTCCGGACTCCGTGGACCCGTCGCCGGAGGTCTCGTCGCCGGCGGTCTCGCCCTCGGCCTCACCGGTGGCGCCGTCGGCCGGCTCGCCGGAGTTCTCCGCCGACGGGGAGGCGGAGGCGCCCGCGGCGGGGGCCTGGCTCGGACCCCAGCTCTCGAAGAAGTTCTCGGCCGGGAAGACGATCGCCCGCAGGCTGACCTCGCCGGTCTCGCTGAAGGTGAAGGTGATCTTCTGCGCGTTGCCGTCCTGGACGGCCTCGCGGCTGCTGGGCAGGACGGCGGAGGCGTTGCCCTCGCCGCCGAGGATCAGACGGCCGCCGGCCGGGACGACGAGGTCGCCGCCCTCGGCGGGGGTCAGCTCGGCGGTCTTGCCGGTGCCGGGGACGGTGACCGACTCGAGCGTCTGGTCCTTGTCGCCCGAGTTGAAGAGCGTGGCGGAGACGACGGCGGGGCCGGTCGACTCCAGGTCGGGCTGGGTGATGACGGTGGCGTTCTGCACCTGGATGTCGCCGACCGTCGTCGCCGCGTTGTCCGGCTTGATCTGCAGCGTCTGGGCGTTGTTGCCGGCCGCGCACGCGGAGAGCGCGGTGATCGAGAACGCGATGGCGGCGGCGGCGAGGGCGCCGCGTCGAAGGCTGCTGCTCACGGCGGCGGCAACTCCTTGACTCGAGCGTGCGGTGGCGACCGGGTGAAGCCGCCCTAAGTGTCTGTCAGCGGCCTCAGATTACCGAGCCGCCCGCAGGCGGCTGCACCCGGCCCTCCCCACGCCTACCCGGGTCGGGGCCGCGCGGCGTGCCCGCGCGCCCGATGTCACCCGATCACCCGGGTCATGGTCGTGGATCACGCGTCGCTCCTCGGATCCCCTCGCGGGTCGCGGTCGCCGCGCGCACCGGTCCGCCGACGGGGTGCCGCCCCGCCGGTCACGGAAGCCTCAGGTGACCCGGGGTAAACACGCGCCACTTCCGTCCGGACCGACGCGTGATTCACGCGAGCGCGCATTTCGGTGAAGGAATGGGGAGGCCCCGGTAATTGATCACCGGCCGTTGATCCTCACACCGTGTGATCAATTCCGGAATCGACCGGAACCGGCTCGGCTCACCGAACGGAGTAGCGGAAGTCGCGCATCTGGAACCGGACATATGGGTAAGTTCGACCGCTCGTGTGGGGCTCCGGATGGGTGTAGCGTGCGCGTTTCGCTTGCCCCGGAGAGCCGCTCCGACCTGCGAATACCTGCTTCCGCCAGCCGTCCGAAGCACGTTCCTGTCGCTGTTGTCAAGCCCCGAGAATGGCCCTGACCTGCGAAAACGCCATTCAGAAGACGCCGTATCCGTGTTACCCTGGATAGCCACGGAAGGGGTACCTGTCACATGACGTTCAAGGTTGGCGACACCGTGGTCTATCCCCATCATGGGGCCGCGCTGATCGAGGCAATCGAAACTCGCCAGATCAAAGGCGTGGACAAGACCTACTTGGTGCTGAAGGTCGCCCAGGGTGACCTGACGGTACGTGTGCCAGCGGACAATGCGGAGTTCGTCGGCGTGCGTGATGTGGTCGGTCAGGACGGGCTGGACCGGGTCTTCGAGGTGCTGCGCGCGCCGTACGCCGAGGAGCCCACGAACTGGTCCCGTCGTTACAAGGCAAATCTCGAGAAGCTCGCCTCGGGTGATGTCATCAAGGTCGCGGAAGTCGTGCGTGACCTGTGGCGCCGTGAGCGGGAGCGCGGACTCTCCGCCGGTGAGAAGCGCATGCTCGCGAAGGCGCGTCAGATTCTGGTCAGCGAGCTGGCGCTCGCCGAGAACACCAACGAGGACAAGGCCGAGGCGCTACTCGACGAGGTTCTCGCCTCCTGAGTCCTCCGAGTCGAGGCTCCGCCCGCCGCGTGGTCACACCGGCCGTCGGAGCAGCACTCAGAGCACTCAGCACATCGAAATGCCGCGGTGCCCGATGACGTCCATGACGTCGCCGGGCGCTGCGGCATGTTCGTACCCGGACACCGTACGTAGGCTGCACTTGCGCCGTGATGGGGAATGTGTCATCACTCACGTCCCCACCCCGGCGTGCCGGGCCCGGGCGGTCGGACTCGACCAGAGTCACGGAAGGGGCTGGTCAAGGCGTCACGCCCGGCACTTTCCCCGCTCCGGGAGCGGGGCACGCCCAGGCCATACCCACGTAGGCCGAGCCCACAAACCTGACAGGAACCATGTCTGACGATCCGCTCCAGCCGCCCTCGCCGAACCCCGCATCCGGCCGTCCGGCCGTCCGGACAGCGGCCGTCATCCCGGCCGCGGGCCGGGGTGTGCGGCTCGGACCCGGTGCTCCCAAGGCACTGCGCGCCCTCGGCGGCACGCCCATGCTCGTGCACGCGGTGCGCGCGATGGCCGACTCCCGCGCCGTCTCCCTGGTCGTCGTCGTGGCGCCGCCCGACGGCGCGGCCGAGGTCACGTCGCTGCTGGACGCGCACGCGCTGCCCGAGCGCACCGACGTGCTCGTCGTCCCCGGCGGCGAGAGCCGACAGGAGTCGGTGAAGCTCGGCCTGGACGCGCTGCCCGAGGGCTACGACATCGTCCTGGTCCACGACGCGGCCCGCCCGCTGGTCCCGGTGGACACCGTCGACGCGGTCGTGGAGGCCGTACGGGACGGCGCGCCCGCCGTGGTGCCGGCGCTGCCGCTCGCCGATACCGTCAAGCAGGTCGAACCGGCTGCCGCGCCCGGCGACCCGGAGCCGGTGGTCGCCACCCCCGACCGGTCCCTGCTGCGGGCGGTGCAGACCCCGCAGGGCTTCGACCGGGCCACCCTCGTGCGCGCCCACGAGACCGTGAAGCACGACGTCACCGACGACGCCGGCATGGTCGAGCAGCTCGGCCTGACCGTCGTCGCCGTTCCCGGGCACGAGGAGGCCTTCAAGGTCACCCGCCCCCTCGACCTGGTCCTCGCCGAGGCGGTCCTGGCCCGCAGGAGGCTCAACGATGGCTTCTGAGCCGTACCCGCTGCCGCAGGTCGGCATCGGCACCGACATCCACGCCTTCGAGGACGGCCGCGAGCTGTGGTGCGCCGGACTGAAGTGGGAGGGGGAGGGGCCCGGGCTCGCCGGACATTCCGACGCGGACGTCGTCGCGCACGCCGCCTGCAACGCCCTGTTCTCCGCCGCCGGCCTCGGTGACCTGGGACAGCACTTCGGCACCGGCCGTCCCGAGTGGTCCGGTGCCTCGGGCGTCACCCTGCTGACCGAGGCCGCGCGCATCGTCCGCGCGGCCGGCTTCCGCATCGGCAACGTCGCCGTGCAGGTCGTCGGCCCCCGCCCGAAGATCGGCAAGCGCCGGGAGGAGGCCCAGAAGATCCTCTCCGAGGCGGCGGGCGCCCCGGTCTCCGTCTCCGGCGCCACCACCGACGGCCTGGGCTTCCCGGGCAGGAACGAGGGCCTGATGGCGGTGGCGACGGCGCTGGTCGTGCGATCGGGGTGACGGGCCGCCCCCAGGGCGCGGGGAACCGCGCGACCGACCCCACCGGGCCCGCACGTGACATGTGTCCCCGAAACAAAGCGGTGCGCACCGCGCACACCCCCGCGCCTACTACCCTGGTGTCGTGACTATTCGCCTGTACGACACCAGCGCCCGGCAGATTCGTGACTTCACCCCGCTCCGGCCGGGTTGCGTCTCGATCTACCTGTGTGGTGCCACCGTGCAGGCGGCACCCCACATCGGGCACATCCGCTCGGGTCTGAACTTCGACATCATGCGCCGCTGGTTCGCCTACCGCGGCCTGGACGTGACGTTCGTCAGGAACGTCACCGACATCGACGACAAGATCATCACCAAGTCCGCCGAGCAGGGCCGCCCCTGGTGGTCCATCGGCTACGAGAACGAGCGGGCCTTCAGCGACGGCTACCGCGCCCTCGGCTGCCTGCCGCCCACCTACGAGCCGCGCGCCACCGGCCACATCACCGAGATGGTCGAGATGATGCGCGGCCTGATCGAGCGCGGGCACGCCTACGAGGCCGACGGCAACGTGTACTTCGCCGTCACCTCGTTCCCGGACTACCTGAAGCTGTCCAACCAGGAGCTGGACAACCTGCTCCAGCCCTCGGCCGACGGCGAGACCGGCAAGCGGGACCCGCGGGACTTCGCCATGTGGAAGGCGGCCAAGCCCGGCGAGCCGAGCTGGGAGACGCCGTGGGGCCGCGGGCGCCCGGGCTGGCACCTGGAGTGCTCGGCCATGGCGCACAAGTACCTCGGCACCGCCTTCGACATCCACGGCGGCGGCCTCGACCTGATCTTCCCGCACCACGAGAACGAGATCGCCCAGGCCCAGGCCTACGGCGACGAGTTCGCCCGGTACTGGGTGCACAACGCCTGGGTCACCATGAGCGGCGAGAAGATGTCGAAGTCGCTCGGCAACTCGGTGCTGGTCAGCGAGATGGTCAAGCGCTGGCGGCCCATCGTGCTGCGCTACTACCTGGGCACCCCGCACTACCGCTCGATGATCGAGTACAGCGAGGAGGCCCTGCGCGAGGCCGAGTCCGCGTTCGCGCGGATCGAGGGCTTCGTGCAGCGCGTGGTGGAGAAGGCCGGCGGCGTCGTCGAACCGGCCGCCGAGGTGCCGCCCGCGTTCGCCGAGGCGATGGACGACGACCTGGGCGTCCCGCAGGCGCTGGCCGTCGTGCACACCGCCGTCCGGCAGGGCAACAGCGCGCTGGCCGCCGACGACAAGGAGGAGGCGGTCGCCCGGCTCGCCGAGGTCCGCGCCATGCTCGGCGTGCTCGGCCTCGACCCGCTGGACCCGCACTGGGCCGGCGACGGCGACCGCGGGGACGACCTGCACGGCGTCGTCGACACCCTGGTCCGCATGGTCCTCGACCAGCGCGAGGCCGCCCGGGCCCGCAAGGACTGGCCCACCGCGGACGCCATCCGCGACCAGCTCAACCAGTCCGGGCTCGTCATCGAGGACGGCCCGCAGGGTCCGCGCTGGACCCTCGGTCCCCGCTGACGGCCCCACCGGGGACCCGGCGCCCGCAAGATCGAGTGTGCCGTCCGGGCCTTCGGGCGGCACACTGCACAGGCACACCCACAGACACACACGCAGGCGCGCCCACGGACGGGACGCACCGCACACGACTTCACGGAGACGGATACCTCATGGCCGCGAACAACCGCCGCATGTCCGGCAAGAAGGGCGCGCAGGTCGGCAGTGGCGGCCAGCGACGCCGGGGCCTGGAAGGCAAAGGCCCGACCCCGCCCGCCGAGATGCGCAAGGGGCACGCCAAGCAGCGCGCCGCCCAGGCGAAGGCCCGGCGCGTCACGGGCCGCACCCAGCAGCGTCGGGGCGGCGGCCGTTCCACGTCCGAGCTGGTCGTCGGCCGCAACCCGGTCGTCGAGGCGCTGCGCGAGGGCGTGCCCGCCTCCACGCTGTACGTCCAGCAGTTCATCGACAACGACGAGCGGGTGCGCGAGGCGCTGCAGCTCGTGGCCGAGCGCGGCGGCATCAACCTCATGGAGGCGCCGCGCCCGGAGCTGGACCGCATGACCAACGGCCTGAACCACCAGGGCCTGGTGCTCCAGGTCCCGCCGTACGAGTACGCGCACCCCGAGGACCTCGTCGCGAACGCCCACGACGACGGCGAGGACCCGCTGATCGTCGCCCTCGACGGGGTCACCGACCCGCGCAACCTCGGAGCGGTCGTCCGCTCCGTCTCCGCCTTCGGCGGCCACGGCGTGCTCGTGCCGGAGCGGCGCGCGGCCGGCATGACCGCCGGTGCCTGGAAGACGTCGGCGGGGGCGGCCGCGCGCACGCCCGTCGCCCGCGCCACCAACCTCACCCGGGCGCTGGAGGCGTACAAGAAGGCCGGGATCACCGTCGTCGGTCTGGCCGCCGACGGGGAGGCCGAGCTGAGCGCCCTGGAGGTGCTGGACGGGCCGGTCGTCGTCGTGGTCGGCAGCGAGGGCAAGGGACTGTCGCGGCTGGTCGGCGAGACCTGTGACGTGCGGGTGCGGATCCCGATGCCGGGCGGCGCGGAGTCGCTCAACGCCGGTGTCGCGGCGGGCATCGTGCTGTACGAGGCGGCGCGCCGCCGGAGCTGAACACATGTGCGGCTTCGTCACCCGCATGGAGGATTCCGGACGGTCCGGACCGGCTTGACGCGGTCCGGACACATCTGGCCGGTCAAGGCAGTGTCCTAACGCCTTGTCACTCGGTTAGATGAGTGTGGACACCAGAACACCCCGCACACCCACGGGGGACCGCTCGTCGGGACTCGACGACGCTCCCGCGCTGAGCATGGTGAAGGTGCCGAGCGATCCGGCGCAGGTCATCGTCAATCACGCCAGCTTCCGCGTGCAGCTGGGCGTCTCGGCGCGGCACGCCCAATCGCCGCGGATCGCACGGCACCTGAGTGCCGCCGAGGACACCGCCCGGATCCCCGTCGTCACCACCGTGGGCGCGGGACCGACCGCGCCGCGCCGCCGTCCCGTCGTGTGGAGCGGCAGGTCCGCCCCCGACGACACCGGCGCCCACCGGCTGCTCCAGGCCGTACGGCACGGCGGCGTCCGCCACGCCGACGAGCTCACCGACTCCGGCGGCACCCGGGTCATCCCCCAGCCGGGCGTCGGACACGACGGGTACGGCAGGTACGACGACGACACCCAGCCGCTGGAGAGCCCGTTCGTCGGCGCCCAGCGCCGCCACCCCGACGGACCGCTGCTGCCGCCGATGCGCACGGTCGGCAGCGCCTACGACGAGGACGACGGGGTCTTCGACGAGTCCGGGTCCGAGGAGCGGCACGAGGGCACCGGCCGGCGCGCGCGGCGCCACGGCGACGACCCGGCGCGGCACGCGTACTACCCCGGGCGCCGGATGAACCTGGGCGTCGTCCTGCTTCCCCTGCGCGTCTTCCTCGGCGGCATCTCCGTCTACGCCGGGATGAGCAAGCTCTGCGACCCGCTGTACTTCGAGGGCGGCCCGCGCGGGTCCATGGTGAAGTGGCTGCACAGCCTGCACCCGTGGGACGTCGCCGAGCCGCTGCGCCAGTTCGCCCTCGCGCACCCCGTCGGCACCGGGCTGGCCATCGCCTTCGCCCAGGTCGTCGTCGGTGTCCTGACCGTCCTCGGCTGCTGGCAGCGCCTGGCCGCCGGTGCCGGGGCCCTGCTGTCGGCGGCGCTGCTGGTCACCGTCAGCTGGAAGAGCGTGCCCGCCTACGAGACGCCCGACATCATCTTCCTCGCCGCCTGGTCACCGCTGATCATCGCGGGCGCCCCCGTCTACTCCGTCGACGGCAGCCTCGCGGGCCGGGCCTGGCGGCGGCTCGGGCCCCGCGCGGACATCTGGGACCTGCGGCGCTACGTGCTCCGGCGCGGGGCGCTCGTCACGTTCGTGGTCTGCGGCTTCAGCATGCTGGTCGGCGCGCTGCTCGGCGGTGCCGTCCGGGACGCCGACCGGGTCGTCGTGCCGGGCCCCGGCGAGGCGCCCCGCAACGAGCTGCCCGGCTCGCCGCTGCCGCAGGAGTCCGGTGAGCGGAAGAAGGACGAGAAGCGGACGCCGTCCGCGTCGACCTCGCCCACGCAGGGCGCCACGTCCGGCTCGGCGAGCCCGTCGGCCGGGACCAGCAGCACCCCCGGCGCGACCCAGGGCGCGGGCACCACGACGGGGGCGCCCACCCAGACCCAGGGCAGCACCGGACAGGCCCCGCCGCAGCAGTCCTCCCCGGAGGGTGACGCACCGTCCACCACCACCGGCCCGACCTCGGGCGGCGGTGACGGCTCCGGCGGGAGCGGTGGCGACGGCTCGGGCGGGGACGGCGACGGCTCCTCCGGCAGGCCGGGGCTGGTCGGCGGCCTGCTGGGGTAGGCGGACGCCCGGCAGCGGCACGAAGGGGCCCGTACGTCATGACGTACGGGCCCCTTGGTGTGTCAGGGGGTCGGCTCACCGGCTCACGGGCTTCGGCGGTTCAACGGCCCTGTGAGGCGAGCTCCTTGGCGGCCTCGGTGAGGTCCTTGGCGGTGTCGATGGCACGCCAGTAGGAGCCCTGCGGGATGGTGAAGCCGGCCAGCCGGCGCTCGCGCGCGAGGTGCGGGAACGTGGTGCGCTCGTGGTCCCCGCGCTCCGGGAGCAGGCCGGCGAACTCGGGGGAGAAGACGTAGACGCCCGCGTTGATCTCGAACGTCGACGGCGGGGCCTCGATGAAGTCGGTGATCAGGCCGAAGCCGTCGGTGCGTACGGCGCCCCAGGGGAGGCGCGGGCGGGCCAGGGCGACGGTGGCGACGGCGTCCCGCTCGGTGTGGAAGTCGGCCATGTCGCGCAGCGAGAAGCGCGTCCAGATGTCGCCGTTGGTGGCGAACCAGGGGCGGTCCGGGTGCGGGAGGCGGGCGGCGGCGTACTTCAGGCCGCCGCCGCGGCCGAGGGGTTCCGTCTCGACGACGGTGGTGACGGAGACGGGCAGGTCGGTGCTGTCCAGCCACTTCTCCAGCACCTCGGCGAGGTGGCCGCAGGAGACGACGACGTCGGTGACGCCCTCCTCGGCGAGCCAGGTGAGCTGGTGGCCGATGATCGGGGTTCCCGTGCCGGGGATCTCGACCATCGGCTTGGGCCGGTCGTCGGTGTACGGACGGAGCCGGGAGCCCTGGCCGCCTGCCAGGACTACGGCTTGCGTGGGGCGGGACACGGCACGGGGATCGGTCATGCCCGCACTTTACGCGGCCGGGGGCCGCGGACCGTGGGCAGTCCCGGAGCCCGCCCACGGCGGTGTCGCCGGGCTCACGCCCCGGGCGCCCCGGGTGGGCACCCCCGCCGCCCTTGAGGGCCCCGACTGCGGCCGGTCGCGTCCGGCGGCGGGGCGGGGCGGGGCGGGCCGGGTGCGGCTGCGGGGAGCGGGCGTCGGCTGTGGTCCGGGTGCGGTGGTCGCGTGGCCGGGCGGGGACGGGTCGGCGTGGGCCGTACGGGGTCGCGTGGGGGGCGGTGTTCGCGCGGGTCGCGCTTGCGGCGGTGTCGGTGGCCGTCTCACCGGTGCCGGGGCATCCCCGCCGCTGTGTTCCGCGGGCGTCGGGTGTGGCCTGGCGGGGGCAGGGTGTGGCTGAGTGCGGCCCGCTCGTGGGGGCGGGTCCAGCGGTCGGCAGGGCGGGGTGTGCGGGGACGCTCAACTGCTGGCCTGAGGTGGGCACATGGGGCATGCCGGGTGGCATGCGCCCTTCGCGCCGCAGGCCGCAGATCGCGGACGCGCCCGAGCTGCCTGTGGTGGGCAGGCCGGCCACCGGTGCCGTGAGGTGGCGGCCCGTTGTGTGCCGCGTGCGGTGGCTGCCGTGCCGTGTGCCCGGGTGAACGCTCCCGCCGGCGTGGGTGCGGACGGGGGCCGGCTGGTCGCGTCCGGGTGGGGGTGGCCGTGAGGCAGCCGGTGGGCGGGGGCGTCCGGCGCCGGCGGGTGGTTCCGTCGTGCTCGCGGAGCGGGGGCGGGTCAGTTGTTGGCTGTCACCACTCCTGCCGCGAAGGACGTGTCGCAGACCGGGCGGGAGTAGGACTGCGCCTTGGTGGGGCCGTAGACGCGGACCGCGGCCTTGCCCAGCGAACGGGCGATGGAGGCGCAGTGCCTGGCCAGGGACGGGCGGTCGTTCACCGCCTGCTGGAGCTGGGTCAGGGCGGCGCCCGGGTTCTTCTTCTGGAGCTCCATCAGGAGTTGGTCCCGCAGGACGTCCTGGGGCGCGCGGGCGGCCGCCCGCGACGAGGCGCCGGCGGCGGACGTGTCCGCGGCGGTGAGCACCGGACTCGAGGGATTTCCCGACCAGTTGACCCGCGCGACCGCGAGGGTCCCGGACAGCACCAGGACGACGGGCAGGACGAGGGCGAGGGAGCGGCCGATCCGGCGGGCGGGGCCCCGGCCGCGTCGCGTCTGAGGGTTCATGGAGTGCGTCACGCGTGTGAGGGTAGCGTCCGGTAGCCGAGGTGAAACATTCCGTCACCGTTACGGGGGACGGGGAACGCAAAGTTCCGCACACCGTGTTGACGAACGGGGTCGAATTGCCCGAATTGCCGGGGTATTTGTCGACAACGCGAGGGGCCCCGCAGCGCGCTGCGGGGCCCCTCGGCGTCAACCTGCTCAGTCGGACAGGCGCGCACCCGTCGAGGTGGAGAACACGTGGGTCTCGCCGGAGCGCGGCACGACGTGCAGCGTGCTGCCCTTCTCCGGCACCTCACGGCCGCCGACGCGGACCACGAGGTCCTTCGACTCGCCGCCGATCTGCGCGGTGCCGTAGACGAAGGCGTCGGAGCCCAGCTCCTCCACGACGTTCACGGTGACCGCGACGCCCTGGTCGGACTCGGCACCGGCGACGTCGAAGTGCTCGGGGCGGACGCCCACGGTGACGGTCTTGTCGCTGGTCGCGGAGAGCGCGTCACGCTGCACCGGCACCACCGAGTTGCCGAACTTCACACCGCCGTCGGCGACCGGGACCTCGACCAGGTTCATGGCCGGGGAGCCGATGAAGCCGGCGACGAAGAGGTTCGCGGGCTTGTCGTACATGTTGCGCGGGGTGTCGACCTGCTGGAGCAGACCGTCCTTGAGCACCGCGACGCGGTCACCCATGGTGAGGGCCTCGACCTGGTCGTGGGTGACGTAGACGGTGGTGATGCCCAGGCGGCGCTGCAGCGACGCGATCTGCGTACGGGTGGACACACGGAGCTTGGCGTCCAGGTTGGACAGCGGCTCGTCCATGAGGAACACCTGCGGCTCACGCACGATGGCGCGGCCCATCGCCACACGCTGGCGCTGACCACCGGAGAGCGCCTTCGGCTTGCGGTCCAGGTACTCGGTCAGGTCGAGGATCTTCGCGGCCTCCTCGACCTTCTGCCGGATCTCCGCCTTGTTGACGCCGGCGATCTTGAGCGCGAAGCCCATGTTGTCGGCGACCGTCATGTGCGGGTAGAGCGCGTAGTTCTGGAACACCATGGCGATGTCCCGGTCCTTCGGCGGCAGGTGCGTGACGTCGCGGTCGCCGATGCGGATGGCGCCGCCGTTGACGTCCTCAAGCCCCGCGAGCATGCGGAGCGAGGTGGACTTGCCGCAACCGGACGGGCCGACCAGGACGAGGAACTCGCCGTCCGCGATCTCGATGTCCAGGGCGTCGACGGCGGGCTTGGTGGAACCCGGGTAGACCCGGGTCGCCTTGTCGAACGTGACAGTGGCCATGTGAATGGTCCCCTTCTACCGGCAGGAACGTGCCGGACGATCCGAGTAGGAAGGTGATGCCACGACGGGTGTTCCGTTGTGGTGTGGTCCACGCGAGTGAACTGGTTCAGGACGGTACCTGGCGTTCACCTGCTTGTCAGCAGATTCCGGGCTGTGAATTTCGCGGAAACTTTCGATCCTGTTCGTAGCGGTCCGCCAGTACCGCCACCGCCGCGGCGACCGCCCGCCGCAGTCCCGGCGGGCCCAGCACCTCCGCCTCCACGCCGAGCCGCAGCAGGTCGCCCGTGGCCACCGCCTCCGACTCCACCGGCAGCTCCACCTCCACCCAGCCCTCCGTGTCCGGCGGCCCCGCCTCCTCGAGCGCCCGCGCCCCCGCCGCCCCGAACTGCATCGGCAGCAGCTTCCGCCCGCGCGGGGAGAGCCGCAGCCGCGCCGTGTCCTGCCGCAGCGCCGCCTCCAGCCTCCGGGACGTCTCCGCCCAGTACCCGGCCAGGTCGAACCCGGCGGGCCGGGTGAACTTCTCGCCGGTCTCGGCCACCTCCCGGAACCGCGACACCCGGTAGCTGCGCAGCGCGTCGTCCGCGAGCGCGACCAGGTACCAGATGCCGCCCTTCAGCACGAGCCCCAGCGGACGCACCTCCCGCGCGCCCTCCCCGCGCCAGCGTTCGTAGCGGGTCCGCAGCACCCGCCGCTCCCACACCGCCCGCGCGACCACCTCCAGGTACGGCACCGGGTCTGCGTCCCGGAACCAGGCCGGCGCGTCCAGGTGGAACCGCTCGCGCACCCGCCGGGCCTGCTCCGCCGGCGCACCCGGCAGCGCCGCCTCCACCTTCAGCTGGGCGCTCGCCAGGACGGCCCCGAGTCCCAGCTCCCCGGCCGGTCCGGGCAGTCCCGCGAGCACCAGGGAACCGGCCTCCGCGTCGGTCAGCCCGGTGAGCCGCGTCCGGTAGCCCTCCACCAGACGGAAGCCGCCCCGCGGACCGCGTTCGGTGCGCACCGGCACCCCGGCGGCGCCGAGCGCCTCGACGTCCCGGTAGACGGTGCGCACCGACACCTCCAGCACGGCGGCGAGTTCGGGCGCGGTCATCCGCCCGCGGTTCTGCAGCAGCAGGAGCAGGGTGAGAAGCCGGTCGGCGCGCATGCGGCCCATTGTCCGGCCGTACCTGACAGAAGATGTCAGGTACGGCCGGAAAGGTGGGAGGCACGACGTCGACCGACCACGGAAGGGAACACCCATGCCCGTCACCGAGACCACCGGCCACTTCACCTTCGCCGACTGGAAGGAGAACCCGGTCTCCCCGGAGGACTCCTTCCCCCGGCTCGCGCACGCCACGGTGACCAACGCCTTCACCGGCGGCATCGAGGCCGAGGCCACCGTCTGCGACTACGCGATCGCCTACGGGTCCGGCACCACCGGCACCTTCGCCGGGATGGAGCTCGTCACCGGCCGCCTCGACGGCCGGGCCGGCACCTTCGTGCTGGAGGAGCGGGGGCGCTTCGACAGCGACGGCACCGTGCACTGCGCCTTCGAGGTGGTCGAAGGCTCCGGCACCGGGGAGCTGACGGGGCTGCGCGGCACGGGCGGCTTCACCTACCGGCACGGCGAGACGAAGGTGCCGTACACCTTCGCCTACGAGGTGACGCGCTCCTGAATCACGTGCGTGGCCCGGCGAAACCGGCACTGTGTACAGTGGACCGCGCTTCGCGCGCGCCGCGCGTCGCCTCCTTAGCTCAGATGGTCAGAGCAGCTGTCTTGTAAACAGCAGGTCGTCGGTTCGAATCCGACAGGGGGCTCCGGCAACGCCCCGGGCCGGTCTCTCCCCGGCCCGGGTTTCTTCATGCCCTCCGTCACGCCGTACGGCCGCGCAGGCGGCGGGCGATCTCCAGGTCCGCGTCGTCCAGGGGGCGGCATTCCTCGGTCTCCCACAGGCAGTTCTGCAGCACCCGCCCGTACGTCCACGCCCGGCCCCGCGCCCGGTCCAGGCCCAGCACCTCGGTCATCGCGTCGAAGCGCCACTGGACGTCGTCGGGGTCGAAGTTGTTGGCCAGGGCGGGCCACAGGTCGAAGCCGGGGTCGCCGGCCAGCGGCTTGGGGTCGATGGCCAGCCAGGGCGCCCGGTCGGCGGCGAGGACGTTCTCGTCGTGCAGGTCCCAGTGCAGCAGGCGGTCGCCCGGTTCGTCCGCGACCTCGCGCACGGCGGCGGCGCAGTCGGCCACGAGGCGGCGGTTCTCGGGGTCCGGGATGCGCTCCAGCACGGCGGGCGTGCGCTCCAGCATGGACGCGGCGATGTCCCCGAGGCGGCGCATGCCCGCGGGAGCCGGGGTGGTGTGCAGATGGGCCAGGAGCCGCGCGATCACCAGGACGCCCTCGTGCACGTCCGGCCGGTGGGCGAGCATCCGGGAGGAGTCGAGGCGCTCCAGCAGCATGGTGCCGGTCGGCTCGTCGTGGTCGAGCAGGCGGACCGCCCCGTCGCCGTTCCACAGGCGCAGGGCGACCGGCTCGCCCTCGCTCTCGTGGTCGCGGATCTGGAGCTTCAGCACCGCCGGCGTGCCGTCGGCGCGGTCGACCGGGAGGACGAGGGCGCTCACGCCGTGCATGGGCGCCCCGGCCAGGCGCAGTTCCCAGCGGTCCAGGAAACCGGCGGCGAGGTCCGGCAGGGCGGCGATGAAGGCCCGGCCGGCCTCCTTGTTGAACTTGACCTGTGACTCGGCGAGTTCCGCGGGGATGTCGATCACACCTGGCACGGTAGTGCCGTACGGGGGCCCGGCGCGCCCGGTTTCCCGGGCGCCGCACGGCCGCTACGGCTCCAGGACGACCTTGCCGGTCGTCGCCCGGTTCTCCAGGGCCCGGTGGGCGTCGGCGGCGCGGGCGAGCGGGAAGCGGTGCACGGCGGGGGTGAGCCGGCCCGCGGCCGCCTCGGCGAGGGAGCGGGACTCCAGCGTGCGCATCGGGTCGGGGCCGCCTGCCCGGCGCATCATCGCGGGGCCGAGGACGTTCACCGAGACGCCCTCCACGAGGTACGGGCTGTCGCTGCGGACGCCCTGCGACGACCAGCCGAACACCACGTGCCGGCCGCCGGGTGCCAGCAGCCCGACCAGCGTGCGGGCCACGTCACCGCCCACGCCGTCGTACACGACGGTCACCTTGCCCCGGTGGCCCTCCAGCCGCGCGGGCCAGTCCGGGGCGGTGTAGTCGACGGCGAGCCCGGCGCCGCCCCGAGCCACCAGGGCCGTCTTCTCCGGTCCGCCGGCGAGACCGATCACGGTCGCGCCCGCGTTCCGGGCGTACTGCACGAGGAGGGTGCCGAGACCGCCCGCGGCGGCCGGTACGGCGACCACGTCGCCCGGGCCCGGCTCGGCGAACCGCACGATCCCCATCGCCGTACGGCCCGTGCCGATCATGGCGACGGCCTCGGCGAAGTCCAGGCGCTCCGGGACCTCGTGCAGCCGCCCGGCGTCGGCGACCGCCAGCTCGGCGTAGCCTCCGGGGGCGAAACCGAGGTGGGTGACGACCCGCTTGCCGAGCCAGTCGGCGGGGGTGCCCGGGCCGAGCGCCTCGACCACTCCGGCGATCTCACGGCCGGGGATCGTCGGCAGCTCGGCCGGCGCGGGGCCGGGGCCCCGCATGCCCTCGCGCAGGGCCGTGTCGAGGAGGTGCACCCCGGCCGCCCGGGCGGCGACACGGACCTGGCCCGGGCCCGGCACCGGGTCCTCGACCCGCTCGTACGTGAGGTTCCCGGCGGGGCCGAAGGCGTGCAGTCGTACGGCGTGCATGGTGATCCCCCAGGGGCGGTCGCGGGGCGCCCGGTGCGCCGCCGTGACCTCCACGGTGTGACCTCAAGCGTGCTTGAGGTCAAGTGTCGTCCGGCCGAGGACGAGGGAGACGGCCGTCAGGGCGCTGGAGAAGGACACCTCGGAGAGCACGCCCGGCGCGGCGACCCGGTCACCGGCGAGGAAGACACCGTCCCCGCGGTCGACGGCGGGCCGGTCGCGCCAGGTGGTGCCGGGCGGGTCGACGGCTCCGGTACGGCCGTCCGCCAGCGCCTCGCGCCGCCAGGTGACCCGCTCCCGCCATCCCGGGAACGCCAGATCCAGCAGCTCCTCCGCGCGGGCGGTGCCGTCGGCCTTCGAAGCGTCCGGGGCGACGGGGATCTGACCCTGGATCAGCTGTTCGCCGGCCGGGGCGAGGGTGGGGTCCTGCGCGGTGAACCGCTCCAGCCAGCCGGGCGCGTCGAGGTCGGACACGGCGAACGCGTCGCCGCGCCGGGTGCGCAGCGCCAGGTCGACCAGGACGGTACGGCCGCTCGGCCAGGTCAGCGAGGGGTCGCCGAGGAGGCGGCGGGCGGCCTCCAGGGAGGTGGCGACGACCACCGGGGCGCCGGTGGGCACGGTGTCGACGCGGGACAGCGTCTCGATCCGCACCCCCAGGTTCCACGCGCGGGCGGCCATCCTGTCGATCAGCGCGCCCCAGCCGCCGCGCGGGTAGTGCGCCTCCGGCGGCAGCCTGGTGGCCCGGCGCAGCCGCTCGTGCACGAACGCGGCGGACAGCGAGCCGGGGTCGTGGTGGAACAGCGCGACGGCCGAGTAGTGCGCGGCGGCCCGCGCGCCCTCCTCACCGGCGATCCCGGTGGCCCAGGTGAGAAAGTCGGCGTCGACCGGTGCCCGCAGGCCCGGCCGCAGCAGCTTCAGCATCGCGAGCGGCGGGGTGCGGCGCAGTGCGCCCCGGTGGCGCAACCGCAGCCGGGCCGCCTCGCGGGGCGGCAGCGGGGCGAGCGGGTCGAGGAGGCCGCGGCGGCGCAGCCAGGTCCAGTGCGGTCCGCCGTTGTAGAGGGCGTGCGGGCCCTCGTTGGTGCGGTAGGGGCCGTCGGCGGTGCGGGCGCGGCCACCCAGGGTGTGGTGGGCTTCGTACAGGGTGACCTTGGCGCCCGCCTCGGCGGCGGAGACGGCCGCGGTGAGACCGGCGAAGCCGCCGCCGACGACGGTGATGCGGTGCATGGCTGGGTTCTCCCTCGGTCGGGCTCGGTCGGGTGCCGGGGCGGGCGTGCTCCGGCCCTCGTATCCAGGACGCCGGACGGGCGCCGGATGTGACACGCGGGTCGTTCTCGCAGGCCGGGCCGGTTGTCAGTGGCGGGGTGCAGCATGGGCGGCATGGTGCGTGGAGCGGCGGGCGATGCGAAGGTCCGGGCGGCGCGGCGGCCGGAGCTGAGGCTGCCCGCGCTGGAGCGGTACGACGGGGGAGGGCTGGAGCCGGACGGCGACTACGACGGGCTGGAGTTCGACGGCGCGGACCTCGCCGGGCAGGACGGGGGAGGGGCCCGTTTCATGGACTGCGCGCTGCGGGGGTGCGCGCTGGACGAGGCGCGGCTGTCCCGGGCGCGGGTGCTGGACTCGGTGCTCAGCGGGGTCCGGGGGGTGGGCACCGACCTCGCCCGGGCGACCCTGCGGGACGTCGAGCTGACCGACGCGCGGCTCGGCGGCACCCAGCTGCACGGGGCGTCGCTGGAGCGGGTCGTGGTCCGGGGCGGGAAGATCGACTTCCTGAATCTGCGCGCGGCCGTGCTCAAGGACGTGGTCTTCGAGGGCTGCGTGCTGGTGGAGCCGGACTTCGGCGGGGCCCGGCTGGAGCGCGTGGAGTTCGCCGACTGCACGCTGAAGGGCGTGGACCTCTCCGGCGCCGTGCTGAAGGACGTCGACCTCAGACGCGCCTCCTCGCTGGAGATCGCGCGCGGGGTGGACCGGCTGTCCGGGGCGGTGATCAGCACGGGCCAGCTGCTGGACCTGGCCCCCTTCCTGGCGGCGGAGCTGGGGATCGCCGTGGAGGGGTGAGCGGAGCCGGCTCCGGTTCCTCGTGTTCGACGTGGCCTGTCCGGCCGTCTTCGGGCCGGATCACCGACGCATCGTGGAGGCCCGGAGCTGATCGAACGCGTCGACCGCTTTGATCCGTGGTGCCGCGGGGGCCCGGGGGCCGTCAGGAGAGGCGGGGGTAGCGGGACTGGAGGGTCCAGACGGCCGGGTTCTCGCCGAGGTCGTCGTGCAGGTCGGTCAGGTCGGCCAGCAGGTCGTGCAGGAAGTCGCGGGCCTCGCGGCGCAGTTCGGCGTGGGAGAAGGTCAGCGGGGGCTCGGACGCCGGCAGCCACTCCGCCTCGATGTCCACCCAGCCGAAGCGGCGCTCGAACAGCAGCCGGTCGGTGGACTCGGTGAAGTCCAGCTCGGCGTGCTGCGGCCGCGAGGCGCGCGAGCCCGCCGGGTCCCGGTCGACGCGCTCCACGATGTCGCACAGCGCCCACGCGAAGTCGAGCACCGGCACCCATCCCCAGGCTGTGGACAGCTCCCGGTCCGACTCGGTGTCGGCGAGGTAGACGTCACCGCAGAACAGGTCGTGCCGCAGGGCGTGGACGTCCGCGCGGCGGTAGTCGGTCTGCGGGGGGTCGGGGAAGCGGTTGGAGAGGGCGTAACCGATGTCGAGCACGTGGGTGATGGTGTCACGCTCCGGCGACCCGCCCGCCATAGGATCCCGACGTGCGCACCCCCCGCCCCCGCCGCAGCATCGCCGCCGCCCTGCTCGCGGTGGCCCTGACCGCGTGCGGGAGCGGCTCCGAGCCCGAGGGGGCCGGCGGATCCGGTGCCGGCGACCCGTACTTCCCCGAGGCGGGCAACGGCGGCTACGACGTCACCCACTACGACCTCGACCTCGCCTACGCCCCCGGCGACCGCCGCCTCACCGGCACCGCGGCGATCGACGCCCGGGCCACCGAGGACCTCACCGCCCTGAATCTTGACCTCCAGGGCCTCGACGTCGACGCCGTCACCGTCGACGGCGCCGCCGCCCGCTGGAGCCGCGAGGGCCAGGAACTGACCGTCCGGCCGCGCGACGCACTCGACCGGGACGCCCGCTTCCGCGTCGTCGTCCACTACTCCGGCACCCCCGAGACCGTCACCGACCCCGATGGTTCGGAGGAGGGCTGGCTGCGCACCGCCGACGGCGCGCTGGCGCTGGGCCAGCCGGTGGGCTCGATGGCCTGGTTCCCCGGCAACCACCACCCCTCCGACAAGGCCACCTACGCCCTGGCCGTCACGGTCCCCGAAGGGCTGCGGGCGGTGTCCAACGGGGAGCCGGCCGGCGAGGAGACGAAGGACGGCCGCACGACGTTCCGCTGGCGCACCGCCGAACCGATGGCGAGCTACCTGGCGACCGTGGCGATCGGCCGGTACGACGTCCACCGCGGCGAGACGCCCGGCGGGCTGCCGGTGTTCACGGCCGTCGACCCCCGCCAGGCGGCGGCGGGCCGCGCGACCGTGGACCTGCTCCCGGACGTCGTGGAGTGGGCGCAGCGGCGGTTCGGGCCGTACCCCTTCTCCTCCACGGGCGTCATCGTCGAACGCCCGGGGGACGCCGGGTACGCGCTGGAGACGCAGAACCGTCCCGTCTTCCCCGGCGCCCCCGACACGGCCCTGCTGGTCCACGAGATCGCCCACCAGTGGTACGGCGACTCCGTCACTCCGGCGACCTGGCGGGACATGTGGCTCAACGAGGGCTTCGCGACGTACGCGCAGTGGCTGTGGGAGGAGGACCACGGCGGCGACAGCGCGCAGCGCACCTTCGACCGCCTGTACGCCGGCTCGTACTTCCCGGACGCGGGGACCAACGCGGCGGTGTGGTCCTTCCCGCCCGCCGACCCGCCGGACGCGGCGCACGTCTCCGCCACCCCCGTCTACTGGCGGGGCGCGATGGTTCTGCACATGGTCCGCCGGACCGCCGGTGACGACGCCTTCGGCCGGCTGCTGCGCGGCTGGGCGGCGGAGCACCGGCACGGCAACGCGGACACCGGCGACTTCACGCGGTACGTCGAGGAGTCGGTGCCGGACAAGGACTTCTCCCGGGTCTGGGAGGAGTGGCTGTACGGGAGCGGGCGGCCGGCGGACGCGTCCTAGGCCGGGTCCGGGCCCGGAGCGGGGCCGGAGGCGGGGTCCGGTGCCGTGGCGGGGGCGGTGAGCGGTTTGCGCAGGACCGTGCACGGGCGCCCGAGGCGGTGGTCCCGGCGGTGGTCGACCGCCGTGTAACCGAGGGCGGTCCAGAAGGCCAGGCCCGTGGTGTTGTCGTCCAGCACGGCGAGGCGTACGGCGGTACGGCCGGCCGTGCGCAGGCGGTCCTCGACGAGTTCCGCGAGGCGGCGGCCGTGGCCCCGGCCGTGCAGGCTCGCGTCCACCATCAGCAGACCGATCCACGGATCGGGGTCGGCGGGGTCGGGGTGGACCGCGAGGGTGACGGCGATCCCGACGAGGAGCCCCTCGCCGCGGGCCAGCAGGACTTCCGTGTGCGGGTCGGCCAGCTCCCGGGCGAGCTCGGCGGCCACCTGCTCGGGCCGGATGCCGTACGGGTCGGGGAAGTCGCCGCTGAGGGCGTGGAAGACGTGGTTGGAGGCGTACAGGGCGGTGATCTCGGTCAGCACGGGGCCGGGGAGGTCACCGTCCGGGGACGGGCGCAGAGGGTCGAGGAACACGGGGGCAACGTAGCGCGCGGTGGGGCGGGCACGGCGGAGCCCCCGCCCGGCCGGTCGCGGGGCGGGGGCTCCGTCAGGTCGGTCGCGGGGCGACCGTCAGACGTTCACGCCGAAATCCTGGGCGATGCCCACGAGGCCCGAGGCGTAGCCCTGGCCGACCGCGCGGAACTTCCACTCCGCGCCGTTGCGGTAGAGCTCGCCGAAGACCATGGCGGTCTCGGTGGCGGCGTCCTCCGACAGGTCGTAGCGCGCGATCTCGGCGCCGCCGGCCTGGTTGACGATACGGATGTACGCGTTGCGCACCTGGCCGAAGTTCTGGCTGCGGTTCTCGGCGTCGTAGATCGAGACCGGGAAGACGATCTTGTCGACGTCGGCCGGGAGGGCCGCCAGGTTGACGTTGATCGCCTCGTCGTCGCCCTCGCCCTCACCGGTGCGGTTGTCACCGGTGTGGACGATGGTGTTGTCCGGGGTCTGCTTGTTGTTGAAGAAGACGAAGTGGGCGTCCGAGTAGACCTTGCCCTGCGTGTTGACCGCGATCGCCGACGCGTCGAGGTCGAAGTCCGTTCCCGTGGTGGTGCGGACGTCCCAGCCGAGGCCCACGGTGACGGCGGTCAGGCCCGGAGCCTCCTTGGTGAGCGAGACGTTGCCACCCTTGGACAGGCTTACAGCCATTGTTGGGAGTCCCTTCCCTCGTTTGCGTACGGCTATGAAGCTACAGCTACCACCTTGAACGCCGGAGGGGGTGCGCGAGGTTCCGGGTCTCTTTACTTTCTTTACCCGACTGCGGATATTCGGGTGACGTGGCCGGTGCGGGCGCGGGAACCTGTATGTCATGTCCGGTCCCTATGTCGTACGCGGCTCCGTCTCCCTGCCCGAGGCCGAGCTCATGTGGCGTTTCTCCAGGTCGTCAGGGCCCGGCGGGCAGCATGTGAACACCAGCGACACCCAGGTCGAACTGCGGTTCGACCTCGCCCGGACCGAGGGGCTGCCCGAGGTGTGGAAGCAGCGGGCGCTGGAGCGGCTGGCGGGGCGGCTGCACGACGGGGTGGTCACCGTGCGGGCGTCGGAGCACCGGTCGCAGTGGCGGAACCGGGAGGCGGCGGCGGTGCGGCTGGCCGCGTTGCTGGCGGAGGCGACGGCGCCGCCGCCGCGGCCGCGGAGGGCCACGCGGGTGCCGCGGGGGATCAACGAGCGGCGGCTCAGGGAGAAGAAGCGGCGGTCGGAGACCAAGCGGGGGCGCTCCGCGCGGGACTGGTAGGGGGGCGCCCCCTGTGGTCACCTGCGGGTGGGTGGGGGTTGTTCGCGCAGTTCCCCGCGCCCCTTGGGGGGTTTGGACCGTGGGTCCCTGCGGGCCGGTGGGGGCTTGGCGCGCGGTTCCCCGCGCCCCTTCGGGGCGCGTTCCTACAGAGGCAGGACGCCCACGTGCTCCTCGTCGACCTTCTCGTCCGTCTTCTCGAAGCCCAGGGTGAGGTAGAAATTCTCCGGGCCGTGTTCGCCGGGGTGCCAGGTGACGTGGAGGGTCTTCGTGCCGCGGCGGCGTAGTTCTTCCGCCACCGCCTCCACCGCGAAGCGGCCGTAGCCCTTGCCCTGTTCGTCCGCCGCGATGTTCAGGCGCCACAGGCCGGAGCGGATGTCGGTGCCGTCGTCGCGCCAGTCGATGTCGAGGAACGCCATCACGAAGCCGACCACGCGGTCGCCGTCGACGATCAGGCGGGGCCACGCGGCCCGGGGGCGGACGTACGCCTCCGCGAGGGAGTCGGCCACCGGGTGGACCGCGAACTCCTGCTCCGGGCGGACCCGCAGGGCGAGGGCGGCCTCGAGGTTCGCCGGTGTGAGCTCTTCGAGGCGCGGGGCCCTGATGGTCGTCATGCGTGGAGGGTAGGCGGGGAGAACGGCGGCGGTAAAAGGGATTTCGGAAGCGCTCAGCCCAACTGGCGGTAACGGCCCCGGAAGTAGGCGAGCGGGCCGCCCTCCGCGCTCGGCACGGCGGCCGTCATCACACGGCCGATCACCAGCGTGTGGTCGCCGGCCCGCACCCGCTGTTCGGTACGGCACTCCAGCGTCGCCAGCGCGCCGCCCACCAGCGGGGCCCCGGTGTGCTCGCCGCGCCGGTAAGGGATGTCCGCGAACAGCAGACGGTCACTGACCCGGCCCTTCATCGAGAAACGCCCCGCGATGTGGCGCTGGCTCTCGGACAGCACCGACACCGCCCACAGCGGCTGCTCCTCGAGCAGCTCGTCCATGCGGGAGCCCTCGCGCAGACTGACCAGCACCAGCGGCGGGTCCAGGGAGACCGACAGGAACGCGGTCGCGGTCATGCCGACGTCCTCGCCGGCCGGCGCCCCGGGGTCGTCCGGGTCCAGCGGCGGCTCCATGGCGGTCACCAGGACCACTCCGGCGGCCAGGCGGGACATGGCGGCACGGAACTCGTCGTTGCTCACCCCCTCAGCATGCAGGGCGGCGGACGGAACGGTGATCGGGACGGGGGCGGCGGGAGTGTTCAGCACACCGGGAACGCTAATCTCCGCTTCACGGGCACCGCATCGGACCCTGGCCCGAACCAGGACCTAGGACCAGCGGCCGATCCGGGCACGAATCATGCACAATCACCACACAATCCGCGTCACGGATATGGGCCGGGATACCGCGCGTAGATCACGCAATTGTTCACGTTTAGCTGTGACTTGAGTCACAAGGGGCAATAATTGTTGACCCTGTGTACCGGGTGAGCAGCGCGCTGTGATTCAGTGGCGGGGAAGCTGCTGCGACGATACGCCGAAGATGACCCTTGATGCGCTGCGAGGTCTCGGGGGGAGGGCGAGGATGGAGACCGAGTCGGAACCCTACGTCCGTCTGGCATCCCTGCGACAACTCCACCGGGCCATGGCCGACATGAACACGGCCCGCAGCCTGGCGGACACGTTGCAGACGGTCGCCGACGGCGTCGTGGGCGCCCTCGGGTACGAGCTGGCCTGCGTCAATCTCGTACGCCCCGACGGCGATCTCGTGGTCGCCGCCCTCGCCGGGAACGCGGCCGCCGAGGCCCTCATCACCGGCCGGGTCGGCTCGCGTGACTCCTGGGAGCGCCGGCTCACCATGGGTGAGCGCTGGGGCGACCTGATCTTCATACCGCACACCGAGGGCTGGGTCCTCGACGACGACGACGTCCCGCAGTGGTACACCGACGGCCCCGCTCCCCGCTTCGAGGACGAGTGGCACCCCGCCGACCGCCTCTTCGCCCCCATGTACGCGCCCGGGCCGCAGGGCGGCGGCACCTCCGGCGAGCTGGTCGGCGTGCTCTCCGTCGACCGCCCGCGCAACGGCCGCAGGCCCGGCGCCTGGGGCCGCGAGGCCCTGCAGATGTACGCCTTCCAGGCCGCCATCGCCATCAGCAACGCCCGGCTGCGCTCCAACATGCAGCGCGCCCTGGTCCGCCTGGAGCGCGAGCAGCAGGCGCTGCGGGCCAGCGAGGAGAGCTTCCGGCAGGCCTTCGAGTACGCGCCGTCCGGCATGGCCATCGCCGAGATGGGCGGCGACCAGCACGGCCGCATCCTGCGTACCAACGACGCCCTGTGCCGCCTGCTTGGCCGCCCCGCCTCCGCGATGCGCCGCTACTCCTTCTCCGACCTGGTCCACCCCGAGGACATAAGCACCCTGCTGCGTACCTCCGCGGAGGGCGGCCGGGCGGAGCTGCGACTGTGCCGCCGCGACGGCAGCTACGTCTGGGTCTCCCTGCGCAACTCCGTCGTCGCCGACGCCGCCGACGGGCCGCGCTTCCTGCTCACCCACGTCGAGGACATCGAGGAGCGCAAGCGCCGCGAGCTCCAGCTCGCCCACCGCGCCTCCCACGACTCGCTCACCGGACTGCCGAACTCCGCCGAACTGCGCGCCCGGCTCTCCTCCCGGCTGTGCCGGCAGCAGCCGCACACGCTGCCCGCCGCCGTGGACTCCATGGAGCCCTACGAGTCCTTCGACTCCCACGACGCCTACGGCCCGCCCGCCTTCGACCGGGGGCACGACTTCGACTTCCCGCCCGGCAGCGACGACTACGACGGCTACGACCACCATGTGCACACCGTCGCGCCCGCCGCGGACGCCGACGACGGCACCAAGGGGCTCGCGGTGCTCTTCTGCGACCTCGACGGCTTCAAGTCGATCAACGACCGCTTCGGGCACAACGCGGGCGACGCGGTGCTCATCGAGGTCGCCCGCCGGCTCAGCAACGGCGTGCGGGACGGCGACACCGTGGCCCGGCTCGGCGGTGACGAATTCGTCATCCTCGCCGACGGCCTCGGCCGGGCCGACGCACAGGACCTCGCGGTGCGGCTGCGCAACGAGATCATCCAGCCCATCCGGGCCGAGGGGCGGGCCGTCCGGGTGGGGGCCAGCTTCGGCATCGGGTGGGCCCACTGCGGGATGACGGCCGACGAAGTATTGAAATCGGCCGACGAACGGATGTACGTCGAGAAACGATCTCGTCCCAAACAGCACCGGCGTGCCGGCTGACGTGCAGGTCGGCCGATTGATGCGGTCCGCATCACCCTTTCGGGTCAGAGAGACCGGGTAGGCTCGCCTTCTCCGCACACGTACGCACCCGATCCGCAGCTAGGAGCACAGGGGATGACGCCCGGCAACAACGGCGCGAGCACGCCCGAGGACGACGACCCGTTCGGCTACCTGTACGCCGACGGGCAGGCCAACGGAGCCCAGCCGCCGTCCGGGGGTTACGGCTACCCGAACTCGGTCAACCGGGTGCGGCCGGTCGGGACCCGCCAGTACGGCCAGCCGGGCCCCGCCCCGCAGGCACCGCCCCAGCAGGGCGCCTACGGCCAGCCCAACACCCACTACGCCGCCCCGGAGACGCTGCCGGGCAGCGCGCCCACCGCGCACTCCCCGCAGCCGTCGCACGGCGGGGGCGGCCGGGGCCGCGGCCCGAACACCAAGGGGCTGCTGATCGGCGCGATCGCCGTGGTCGCCGCGGTCGTGATCGGCATCGGCGTCGCCATGATCAGCGGTGACGACGACGACAAGGGCGGCGACGAGGCGGGCCCCACCCCGACCGCCACCCAGGACACCGGCAAGCCGAGCCCTTCGTCCTCGGAGGACGACAAGGGCGAGGACGAGGTGAAGCTGCCCACCATCGACGCCAAGGCTCTCCGTCTCGGCGGAGGAGCGACCCTCGCGTCGGACTTCGAGGGCGCGAAGGCCGACGGCGGCGTCTACGTCACCGGCTTCAACCAGGTCGGCGCGAAGGTCACCTGGACCGTCAGCGGCGTCAAGGCCGGCAACTACCGCTTCTACGTGCAGTACGGCATCCCCGGTGAGGACGCCGACGCGACCGTCGTGGTCAACGGCAAGGCCGAGAGCCGCCCGCTGAACATGAAGAACTTCGGCGACACTCCTAAGGGCGACTGGGAGAAGGGCTGGAAGGAAACCTGGGCCAACGTGAACCTCAACGACGGCACCAACACCATCGAGCTGACCTGCGCCGAGGGCAACAAGTGCAACGCCGTCCTCGACCAGTTCTGGCTCGCGGAGCCGGAGTAGCGGGGCACGGCCCTCAGGCCGCCGTGGCCACGCCCGTGACCGTGACCGTGGTCAGGAACTCCTCGTAGGTTCCCCGGTCGAAGTCGCCGGCCGTGGGGGAGAGGACCGTGGCCGCCGAGAGGGCCGTGGCGCGGGTCAGGCGGTCGGGCCAGGGGCGGTGCTCCACCAGGGCGGACAGGAGGCCGGCGACGGCCGAGTCGCCCGCGCCGGTCGGGTTGCCGGCCAGGCGGGCCGGCGGGGTCGCGCGCCAGTGGCCCTCCGGGGTCACCGCGAGCAGGCCCTCCGCGCCCAGTGAGGCGACGACCGCGCGGGCCCCGCGCCGGCGGGCGTCCTGGGTGGCGCGCAACGGCTCGTGGAACCCGGTCAGTTCGGCCAGTTCGCCGGCGTTCGGTTTGATGATGTCGGGCCGGCCCGCCACTCCTCGGCGCAGCGCCGTCCCGCTCGTGTCGAGCAGCACCGGGACCCGGGCCGCGCGGGCCGTGCGGACCAGCCCCGCGTACGCGCCCACCGGGACGCCCGGGGGCAGGCTGCCGCACAGGGCAACCGCGGAGGCGGACGCCAGCAGGTCGTCGTAGACCTCCTGGAAGGCGGACCACTCGGCGTGGGTGATGTCCGGGCCGGGCTCGTTGAGGTGGGTGGTGGCGCCCGTGCGCTCGTCGGCCAGCGTCACCGTGCGCCGGGTGGTGCCGGAGATCGGGACCAGGGCGTCCGTGAGGCGCGGGACGTCCGTGAGGCGGTCGCGCAGGACGCGTCCCGTCAGGCCGCCGGAGAAGCCCGTGACGGTCACCTCGTGGCCGAGCGCGGCCAGCACCCGCGCGACGTTGACGCCCTTGCCACCGGGCCGTTCCAGCACCTCGGACACCCGGTGGGAGGCTCCCGCCCGCAGGGACGGGACGCGATAGGTGACGTCGAGAGCGGTGTTCAGCGTGACCGTGAGAATCACCGGGCCGACCTCCCCCTCTTGCCTGCCTTCCATGGGCCCCTGGGGTCACGATCATGCCAAAAGGAAGGCGGTCGGCCCACCCCCAGGACCGGCCACCCTGCGCCGATCCCGGGGACGGATCAGGCCAGTTGGGGAGCGACCACCCATTCTCCCCGGCGCATCACGCCCACCAGGGCGAAGGCGTCGTCCAGCACGACCAGGTCGGCGTCCTTGCCGGGTTCCAGCGAGCCGATGCGGTCGTCCAGACCCAGCAGCCGCGCCGGGTTGGCGGAGATCGCCGCGACGACGTCCTCCACCGGCAGCTTGTCCACCGTCACCGCCCGCCTGAAGGCGCGGTCCAGGGTGAGCGTGGAGCCGGCGATCGAGTTGCCCTCGACCAGCCGCGCCACCCCGTCCGCGACCTCGACCTCCAGCGGGCCGAGCATGTAGCGGCCGTCGCCGAAGCCGGCCGCGTCCATCGCGTCGGTGATGAAGGCGACCCGCTCACGGCCCGCGTGGTGGAAGGCCAGTTGCAGCGCGGCCGGGTGCAGGTGCGTGCCGTCGTTGATCAGCTCGACGGTGACCCGCTCGTCCTCCAGCAGCGCGGTGATCGGGCCGGGGGCGCGGTGGCCGAGCGGCGGCATCGCGTTGAAGAGGTGGGTGGCGACGGTCGCGCCCGCGTCGACGGCGGCGAGCGTCTGCTCGTAGGTCGCGTCGGTGTGGCCCACGGCCGCGATCACCCCGTGCTCGACGAGCAGCCGTACGGAGTCCAGGCCGCCCGGGAGCTCGGTCGCCAGGGTCATCATGCGGGCGTGGCCGTGGGCCGCGTCGATCAGCTTGCGGACCTCGGCCGGGTCGGGGTCGCGCAGCAGGCTCTCGTCGTGCGCGCCCTTGCGGCACGGGGAGATGAACGGCCCCTCGAAGTGGATGCCGGCGATGTCGCCCTGCTGGGCCAGCTCCGCCAGCATCCCGGCGTGCCGGGCGAGGAAGTCCAGGTCGCCGGTGACGGCGGAGGCGACCAGCGTGGTGGTGCCGTGCAGGCGGTGGGTGCGGACGCCCTGGAGGACGTCCTCGGCGTCGCCGCCGGCGAAGGACGCCCCGCCGCCGCCGTGGTTGTGGAGGTCGACGAAGCCGGGGACCAGCCAGTGACCGCGCAGGTCGACCGTCCCGGCCGTGTCGGACGTCCCGGCCGTCGTCGTCGGGCCGGGGGCCGTGGCCGCGATGCGCGTGCCCTCGACGGTCACGCTTCCGCCGTCCACGGTCCCGGTGGGCAGGACCACCCGGGCACCGGTGAGAACCTTGGTGGGGGCCATCAGGTGGTTACCTCCGAGGGGTCAGTGGTCTCGATCGAGGGGTCGGTGGTCTCGATCAGGTCCCAGGCGAGAAGCCCCGCGCCCAGGCATCCGGCGGTGTCCCCGAGAGCCGCGGGGACCAGGGACGGGAGCTTCTGGAAGGTGACCCGCCGTCGGACGGCCTCCCGCAGCGGTGTGAACAAGGTTTCCCCCGCCTCGGCGAGCCCGCCACCGATGATCAGCGTGCGGGGGTCCAGCAGGGTGAGCGCGGTGACCAGGCCGTCGGCGAGCGCGTCCACCGCGTCCTGCCACACCCGCACGGCGCGGGCGTCCCCCGACTCCACGGCCTTGGCGCAGTCCGCCGCGTCCGCGCCCGGGTCGCCGCAGGCCGCCGCCCACGCCTGGCTCACGGCCGACGCGGACGCGAACCGCTCCAGACAGCCGCGCTGACCGCAGGGACACGCGGTGCCGCCGGGCCGTACGACGATGTGGCCGATCTCGCCCGCGAAGCCGTGCGCCCCGGCCTCGACCCGGCCGTCGATGCCGATGGCGCCCGCGATGCCGGTGCCGAGCGGGACGAACAGGAAGCGGTCGGCGCCGCGCCCCGCCCCGATCCGGCCCTCGGCCAGGCCGCCGGTGCGCACGTCGTGGCCGAGCGCCACGGGGACGCCGCCGAGCCGCTCGGTGAGCAGGGCGCGCAGCGGGACGTCCCGCCAGCCGAGGTTCGCCGCGAAGGCGGCGATGCCCTCCGCCTCGTCGACGATGCCGGGGACGGCGACCCCGGCGGCCGACGCCGGTACGCCGAGTTCGCGGATGCCGTGGGCGCGGAGGTCCGCCGCGAAGCCGAGGATGCCCTCGACGACCGCGTCCGGGCCGCGCTCGCGGCCGGTGGGGCGACGGGCCTGGTGCAGCAGCTCGCCGCCCGCCCCGACCAGGGCGGCCTTCATCCCGGTGCCGCCCACGTCGAGGGCGATGACATGTTTCACGGGGAACAGTGTGGCCCGCGGACCCGCGAGAGGTCTAGTCCACTCACGTGGTGTAGACCTTAATCCGGTTATCGGAACAGCGGACGGCGCTCGGCGCCGGGCAGGAGAGAGCACGTGCAGCGGCGGGTCAGGACAAGGACGATCGCGGCGGTGTCCGCGCTGGGACTGGCAGCGGTCCTCGGCGGATGCGGGGTCGGCGGCGAATCCTCCGACGTGACCCTCACCCTGGTCGCCGCCGACTACGGCAACGGCGCGGCGGACAGTTCCAAGAAGTACTGGGCCGACCTGGTCGACCGTTACGAGTCCGGCCACCCGGGGGTGACCGTCGACGTCAGCGTCTACTCGTGGAACGACGTCGACCGCAAGGTCAAGGAGATGGTCGACGCCGGCGACCCGCCGGACATGGCACAGATCGGCGCGTACGCCGACTACGCCTCGCAGGGCCTGCTCTACCAGGCCGGTGACCTGCTCTCCATCCCCGTCCAGGCGGACTTCCTCTCGCAGCTCTCCACCGCGGGCGAGGTCAACAGCGTGCAGTACGGCATGCCGTTCGGCGCGTCCACGCGGATGCTGTTCTACAACAAGGAGCTGTTCAAGGAGGCCGGGCTCACCCCGCCGACGACCTGGGACGAGCTGGCCGAGTGCGCCGAGGCCCTCAAGGCGCGCGGGGTGACCTACCCCTACGCGCTGCCGCTCGGACCGGAGGAGGCGCAGGCCGAGACCATGCAGTGGATGCTGAGCGGCGACGGCGGCTACACCGACGTCGGCGGCACCTACGGCATCGACTCCACCGAGAACGTCGAGACCTTCAGCTGGCTGCGGGACGAACTGGTCGGCAAGGGCCTCACCGGGCCCGTCGCGCCGGGCAAGCTGAACCGGGCCAAGGCGTTCGAGGCGTTCGCCGCCGGTGAGGTCGGCATGCTCAACGGGCATCCCTCGCTGATGGAGATGGCGGAGAAGAAGGGCGTGAAGTACGGCATGGTGCCGACGCCGGGGGCCGACGGCCCGACGTCCTCCACACTCGGCGTCGCCGACTGGATGACGGCGTTCGAGAAGAACGGGCACCGCGACGAGATCGGGGACTTCCTCGACTTCGTCTACAGCGAGCAGAACGTGGTCGCCTTCTCCCGTGAGTACGACCTGATGCCGGTCACCAACTCCGCGTCGCGGGCCATGTCGTCGTCCGGGCAGGACAAGGAACTCAAGCCGTTCATCGACCAGTTGCCGCTCTCGGAGCTGTACCCGGTGGGCAAGACCTCGTGGGCGGCCGTGAACGCCGAGATCAAGAAGCGGATCGGCGAGGCCGTGGAGCCGAACGGCAGCCCGGCGGGCGTGCTGGGCGGGCTGCAGGCGACGGCCGTACGGGCGGAGAACGCGGGGTAGCCTGCCGGCATGGGTGACGGTGAGGAGCTGGGGCGCCTCGAGCGGGACGTGCTCGCGCTGGAGCGGCGGGGGGCCGTGTCGCCGGGGGCGAAGGAGCGGGTGATCCGGGAGGAGCTGGGGTTGGTGCCTGTGCGGTACTACCAGCTGCTGAACGCGTTGCTGGACGATCCTCGGGCGCTGGCCCACGACCCCGTGACGGTGAACCGCCTGCGGCGGATCCGCGAGGCCCGGCGCGCCGAGCGGTGACGGTGCCGTTCGCGGGGCTCCGCCCCGGACCCCGCTCCTCAAACGCCGGAGGGGCTGATTTCAGCCCGTCCGGCGTTTGAGGACGAGGCCCGCCAGGGCCGACGGGGGGTCGGGGGGCGCAGCCCCCAGGGACAGCAACCCCTCAGGGCATCAGCCCTGCCAGTGCCCGCAGCAGGCGGACCACGCCCGACGGGCCGTCGACCACCAGGTCGGCCCGTTCGCGGAGCTCCGCGACCTCCTCGCTGCCGCTGCACACCAAAAGCCCCGGCGTGCCGGAAGCCCGCAGCTTGTCGACGGCCGTGAACGCGGCCAGGTCGCCCAGGTCGTCACCGGCGTAGAGAACGGACTCCGCCCCGATCTCCCGCGCGTACTCCAGCAGCGCGACCCCCTTGTCCATGCCCGGCGGCCGCAGTTCCAGGACCATGCGGCCGGGCTCGACGACCAGGCCGTGCCGGGTCGCGAGACCGGTGAGCGGCTCGCGCAGGGCCTCGAAGGCGGCCTGCGGATCGGCGGCCCTGCGGGTGTGGACGGCGACCGCCCGCCCCTTCTCCTCGATCCAGGTGCCCTGCCAGGCACCCACCTGGTCCAGCAGCCCCGGCAGCTCCGCGCGGGCGGCGGCGACGCCGGGGTGCGGGGCGGGCGCGGTGACCGTGCCGGTGACGGCGTCCCAGCGCTCGGCGCCGTAGTGGCCCAGCACCACCAGGTGCTCCAGACCGGGCACGCCCGCGAAGCCCCCGTGGCGCACGGCGACGCCCGGCGGGCGGCCGGTGACGACCGCGACCGCCGCCACCTTCGGGGCGAGCGCGGCGAGCGCGGGCACCGCGTCCGGGTGCGCGCGGGCCTGCTCCGGATCGGCGACGATCGGCGCGAGGGTCCCGTCGAAGTCGAGCCCGATCAGCGCCTTGCCAGGACGGGCGAGCAGCGCGTCCAGTCCGTCCCGCCCGGCCTGCGTGGCGGGTGTCGGCAGGGCGTCGGGGTCCGTGGAATCCGTGTGACTGGCCATACGCCCAACCTATCCGGGCACGCCCCGTGTCACGCCTCGCGCAGCGCCTCCAACTGGTCCAGGAACCAGCGCGCCGGGGGCAGCGCGGTCGCCGCCGCGGCCAGGCGCTTGCTGCGCTCGGTGCGGTCCTCCGGGCGCATCGACAGGGCCTCGTGCAGCGCCCCGGCGGTCTCCACGACGTCGTACGGGTTGACGGTGATCGCGTCGTCGCCCAGCTCCTCGTGGGCGCCGGCCTCCCGGGACAGCACGAGCGCACAACCCGTGTCGGAGACCACCGGGACCTCCTTGGCGACCAGGTTCATGCCGTCGCGGATGGGGTTGACCAGGGCGACGTCGGCCAGCCGGTAGGCGGCCAGCGAGCGTGCGAAGTCGTCCTTGACGTGCAGCACGACCGGACGCCAGCCCGGGGTGCCGTACCGCTCGTTGATCTCGTCGGCGAGCCGCTGCACCTCGGCGGTGTAGTCGCGGTAGACGGCGAGGTCCTGCCGGGAGGGATAGGCGAAGGCCACGTGCACCACGCGTTCGCGCCACTCGGGGCGGTCGTCCAGCAGCTGCCGGTACGCCAGCAGGCCGCGCACGATGTTCTTGGACAGCTCGGTGCGGTCCACCCGGACGATCGTCCGGCGCCCCTCGCCGATCTCCTCCTTCAGCGCGGCCATCCGCTCGTCCACGTCCGCCTCGTGGGAGCGGGCGCGCAGGAAGTCCGCGTCGGCGCCCAGGCCGTGCACCCCGATGCGGGTGTCGCCCGGCCCGCCCGCGAAGCGCTCGCAGCACGCGGTGAACGCGTCCGCCCAGCGGCGGGTGAGGAAGCCGAGCCGGTCGGCGCCGAGCATCCCCTGCAGCACCTGGCGCGCGATGTCGTCGGGCAGCATCGCGAAGTACTCCGGCGGCGCCCACGGCGTGTGCGAGAAGTGGCCGATGCGCAGGTCGGGGCGGAGTTCGCGGAGCATCCCGGGGACCAGGGTGAGGTGGTAGTCCTGCACCAGCACCGCCGCGCCCTCGGCCGCCTCCTCGGCCAGCGCCTCGGCGAACGCCCGGTTGTAGGTCTCGTAGGAGGCCCACTGCCGGCGGAACTCCGCGCCGAAGACGGGCTCCAGCGGGGTCTGGTACAGCATGTGGTGCACGAACCACAGCACCGAGTTCGCGATGCCGTTGTACGCGTCCGCGTGCACGTCCGCGGGGACGTCCAGCATCCGCACGCCGTCCTCGCCCACCCCGCGCCGCACGGCCTCGCGGTCGCCGTCGGACAGCGCCGAGCACACCCACAGCGCACCCGCCTCAGGACCGATCGCGGAGAGGCCGGACACCAGTCCGCCGCCACCCCGCTTGGCCCGCAGCGAACCGTCGTCCGCCACCTCGTACGACACCGGCCCCCGGTTGGAGGCGACCAGCACCTGAGCTGCACCGAAGCTTGAAGCCATACGCCTCAACCTAGCCCGGCCCCCCGGGCCTCAAACGTGCCGGTGCGTCACACCGGCCGGCGACGGCCTGGGTCGGGCCACCCGGCCCCGGCCGGCATCAGGCCACCCGGCGCGCCCGGTACTCCTCGATCTCCGTCATCGGCGGCCGTTCCTCCGTGTCCACCGAGTACGTGCGGGGCTCGAAGGCGTCCCCGGCCCGCTCGAACTGGGTCAGCGAAGGGCGCAGCAGATGGCCGCGGGCCAGCCGCAGCTGCGCGGTGCGGTAGATTGCGGCGGCCATCCGGCCGAGCGCCTGGCCGTCCTGGTGCCGGTGCTTGCGCACCCCGACGTCCACCTGCGCCAGGGCGTCCAGGCCCACCAGGTGCAGGGCGTCGACCAGCATGCCCAGCTCGACGCCGTACCCGACGGGGAACGGGAGCTGCTCCAGCAGGCCGCGGCGGGCCGCGTACTCGCCGCCCAGCGGCTGGACGAAACCGGCCAGCTGCGGCCAGTGCATGTTGAGCAGCGGGCGGGCCATCAGCTCCGTGACCCGGCCGCCCTGCCCGGCCGCCGCGCCGGGGGCGGTCCCGTCGGCCAGGGTCAGGGGGCGGTCGTACATGGCCTTGACCAGCTGGAGGTCGGGGTCGGTGAGCAGCGGGCCGACGACGCCGGTGACGAAGTCGGAGGAGAAGTCCCTGAGGTCGGCGTCGACGAAGCAGACGATGTCGCCGCGGGTGACCAGCAGCGACCGCCACAGCACTTCACCCTTGCCGGGCACGGCCGGTATGCGGGGCAGGATCGAGTCCCGGTGCACCACCCGCGCGCCGGCCGCCGCGGCCGCCTCGGCGGTGCGGTCGGTGGAGCCGGAGTCCACCACCACGACCTCGTCGACCAGCGGGGCCTGGAGCACCAGGTCGTGCCGGACGACCGAGACGATCTCGCCGACCGTGGCCTCCTCGTTGAGCGCGGGCAGCACCACGCTCACGGTCTGCCCCGAGGCCCGTTTCGCCGCCAGGATCCGGTGCAGGGGCCGGTCGGCGAGCGACCAGGAGCGCTCGATCAGCCAGCGCTCGACTTCTTCCAGCACGGTCCGGGCTCCTCACTGGCCGGTGATCCATCTCGGGGTTCGGACGGCTCCCTCCGCCGTCCGGGCCTTCGGTTACAGTCTTGAACAACGCCAGCGACCCTCGCATGCCGGGGTCGCCGGGCGCACAACTGAACACCGCTCATCCAGAGGGGCAGAGGGATACGGCCCGATGAAGCCCCGGCAACCCTCCAGTCGGTTCCTGTCACGCGGACGTGGCGAGGCTCCCGGCTAGGGAAGGTGCCAAATCCGTCTCACGGCGAGATGCGTCGTGAGGAAGATGAGGAGAAAGGGCCTCGCCTCCATGGCTGTGCAGACTTTTGCAAGCACCACCGACTCCGCGAACACCGTCGACCTCGGCCCCGCCGCCGCGCTGTCCTGTCGCGAGTGCGGCCACCGCGTGCCCCTCGGCCCGGTCTTCGCCTGCGAGGAGTGTTTCGGCCCGCTGGAGATCGCCTACGACTTCTCGGATTACGACACCGAAGATCTCCGCAAGCGCATCGAGGCGGGCCCCGCGAACATCTGGCGCTATGCGCCGCTGCTGCCCGTCCCCGCGGACGTGGCGACCAAGCCCAACCTGAACCCGGGCTGGACCAAGCTCGTGCAGGCCGACAACCTGGCCCGCGAGCTGGGCGTCACCGGCGGCCTCTACGTCAAGGACGACTCCGGCAACCCCACGCACTCCTTCAAGGACCGCGTCGTGGCCCAGGCCCTGGAGGCCGCGCGCGCCTTCGGCTTCACCACGCTCTCCTGCTCCTCCACCGGCAACCTGGCCGGCGCGGTCGGCGCCGCCGCCGCCCGGGCCGGCTTCCGCTCCTGCGTGTTCATCCCGCACGACCTGGAGCAGGGCAAGATCGTCATGGCCGCCGTCTACGGCGGCGAGCTCGTCGGCATCGAGGGCAACTACGACGACGTGAACCGTTTCTGCTCCGAGCTGATCGGCGACCCGGCCGGCGAGGGCTGGGGCTTCGTCAACGTCAACCTGCGGCCGTACTACGCCGAGGGCTCCAAGACCCTCGCGTACGAGGTCTGCGAGCAGCTCGGCTGGCGGCTACCGGACCAGATCGTGGTCCCGATCGCCTCCGGCTCGCAGCTCACGAAGATCGACAAAGGTCTGCAGGAGCTGATCAAGCTCGGGCTCGTCGAGGACCGGCCGTACAAGATCTTCGGCGCGCAGGCCGAGGGCTGCTCGCCGGTGTCCACGGCGTACAAGGCGGGGCACGACGTGGTCCGCCCGCAGAAGCCGAACACGATCGCCAAGTCGCTGGCGATCGGCAACCCGGCGGACGGGCCGTACGTCCTGGACATCGCGCGTCGCACGGGCGGTGCGGTGGAGGACGTCACGGACGCGCAGGTGGTCGAGGCGATCAAGCTGCTGGCGCGGACGGAGGGGATCTTCGCGGAGACCGCGGGCGGGGTCACGGTCGGCGTGACGAAGAAGCTGATCGAGAGCGGGACGCTTGATCCGTCCCTCACGACGGTCGTGCTCAACACCGGGGACGGTCTGAAGACGTTGGACGCGGTGGCGGGGACCGGGCTGACCGCGACGATCCGGCCCAGCCTTGAGTCGTTCCGTGAGGCCGGGCTCGTCTAGAGCCCTTCTCACCGTTCCCGTCCGCGACCAGTCCCCTGGGTTCTCATCCTGACCGGAGGTTCCAAGTGAGCGTTACCGTCCGTATTCCTACCATTCTGCGCACCTACACCGGTGGCCAGGCCGAGGTCGCCGCCGAGGGCGGGACCCTCGGCGAGGTCATCAAGGACCTGGAGAGGAACCACACCGGCATCGCCGCCCGGGTCCTGGACGACCAGGGCAAGCTGCGCCGGTTCGTCAACGTCTACGTGAACGACGACGACGTGCGGTTCGAGCAGGGCCTCGAGACGGCCACCCCGGACGGGGCCGGCGTGTCGATCATCCCGGCGGTCGCCGGAGGCTGATCATTACCTTCGGTAATGACGGTTACCGAGCGTTTGCGGCATTGCCCCTTCCGTGAGAGATGCGGAGGGGGCAATTCCATGGGATTGAGCGCGGTAGAGTTGGGGAACGCGCTCCCGATCCATTGATCGAGAACCCTGAATTCCTGCCGCCGACCCGACTGGATGTAGCCAAAGTGCGGGCTCCTTTCGCGGCATTTGCCTCCTTCGCCCGGCCCGACTTGCCCTGAATTCTGGCGAATTCTTGCCACATTCCGGACCGGTGGCGTCCAGATTTCTCGTCCGATTGACCTGTTGCAGACGGCAGTTGGACAGATACATTCAGCCGCGGTCGACGCGTTCCGGCGCACGCCCCCAACCGTTGGGGGGTGAGGTCTGACCCGGGTCCGCGAAGTGTGGATCTGTGCAAGGGCCAGTAATAGGGGAGTTAGGCATGGCTCAGGGCACCGTCAAGTGGTTCAACGCGGAGAAGGGGTACGGCTTCATCGCGGTCGACGGTGGTGCGGATGTTTTCGTCCACTACAGCGCCATCCAGATGGACGGCTACCGCACCCTTGAAGAGGGCCAGCGGGTCGAGTTCGAGATCTCGCAGGGTCAGAAGGGCCCGCAGGCCGACATGGTTCGCGTCACCGCCTGAACGCGCTACCAGCCGCACGCACATCTTCTGCCGGTGAAGGGCCCGCACCTCTCGGGGTGCGGGCCCTTCGTCGTGCCCGCAACCCCGGGGCCGCGCCCGTGGCGGCGCTCGAAGCCCGCTAGGGGCGCGACAGGCGAGTGCGCCGTGCGCGCCGTGTTCGCGCGCGGCTGAGAGCGGCCCCGAGTCCTTGGTACGCCTGGGCCGAACCGCCCCGAAGAGTCCGCCCGCCACGACGCCGCATCGCGAGCGTGCCTTGCACTCTCAGGGGTCGAGTGCTAATCATTGGCGTTAGCACTCTGAAGGTGAGAGTGACAACGAAGGACCGGGTCGGTGAGGCCCGCCAGGTCACGTGGGGCAAGGAACCACACGGCCGGCGAGCCGTCCGTCGCGGGCGCGGGCGCGGTCCGAAGGAATCACCCCCAGTCCTGGAGGGACCACTTCACATGGCCAAGATCATCGCGTTCGACGAGGAGGCGCGGCGCGGCCTCGAGCGCGGCATGAACCAGCTCGCGGACGCCGTGAAGGTGACGCTCGGCCCCAAGGGCCGCAACGTCGTCCTCGAGAAGAAGTGGGGCGCCCCCACGATCACCAACGATGGTGTCTCCATCGCCAAGGAGATCGAGCTCGAGGACCCGTACGAGAAGATCGGCGCCGAGCTGGTCAAGGAAGTCGCCAAGAAGACGGACGACGTCGCAGGTGACGGTACGACCACCGCGACCGTTCTCGCCCAGGCCCTGGTCAAGGAGGGCCTGCGCAACGTCGCCGCCGGCGCCAACCCGATGGCCCTGAAGCGCGGTATCGAGAAGGCCGTCGAGGCCGTCTCCGCCGCCCTGCTGGAGCAGGCGAAGGATGTCGAGACCAAGGAGCAGATCGCTTCCACGGCCTCCATCTCCGCCGCTGACGTCCAGATCGGTGAGCTCATCGCCGAGGCCATGGACAAGGTCGGCAAGGAAGGCGTCATCACCGTCGAGGAGTCCCAGACCTTCGGTCTGGAGCTGGAGCTCACCGAGGGTATGCGCTTCGACAAGGGCTACATCTCGGCGTACTTCGCCACCGACATGGAGCGTATGGAGGCCGTCCTCGACGACCCGTACATCCTGATCGCCAACTCCAAGATCTCCAGCGTAAAGGACCTGCTCCCGCTCCTGGAGAAGGTCATGCAGTCGGGCAAGCCGCTGCTGATCATCGCCGAGGACGTCGAGGGCGAGGCCCTGTCGACCCTGGTGGTCAACAAGATCCGCGGCACCTTCAAGTCCGTCGCCGTCAAGGCCCCGGGCTTCGGCGACCGCCGCAAGGCGATGCTGCAGGACATCGGCATCCTCACCGGCGGCGAGGTCATCTCCGAGGAGGTCGGCCTCAAGCTGGAGAACGCCACCATCGACCTGCTGGGCAAGGCCCGCAAGGTGGTCATCACCAAGGACGAGACCACCATCGTCGACGGTGCCGGCTCCGCCGACCAGGTCCAGGGCCGCGTGAACCAGATCCGCGCCGAGATCGAGAACAGCGACTCGGACTACGACCGCGAGAAGCTGCAGGAGCGCCTGGCGAAGCTCGCCGGCGGTGTCGCGGTCATCAAGGCCGGTGCCGCCACCGAGGTGGAGCTCAAGGAGCGCAAGCACCGCATCGAGGACGCCGTGCGCAACGCCAAGGCGGCCGTCGAGGAGGGCATCGTCGCCGGTGGTGGCGTGGCCCTGCTGCAGGCCTCCCAGGTGTTCGAGAAGCTGGAGCTCGAGGGTGACGAGGCGACCGGTGCCAACGCCGTGAAGCTCGCCCTGGAGGCCCCGCTGAAGCAGATCGCCGTCAACGGTGGTCTCGAAGGCGGCGTCGTCGTGGAGAAGGTCCGCAACCTCACGGTCGGCCACGGTCTGAACGCCGCGACCGGCGAGTACGTCGACATGATCGCCGAAGGCATCATCGACCCGGCGAAGGTGACCCGTTCCGCGCTGCAGAACGCCGCCTCCATCGCCGCGCTGTTCCTCACCACCGAGGCCGTCATCGCCGACAAGCCGGAGAAGGCCGCGGCCCCGGCCGGCGGCGGCATGCCGGGCGGTGACATGGACTTCTGAGCCTGACCCGTCAGGTTCGGACCCGTCCGACGGTCCGAAGGGCGGCACTCCCCGTACGCGGGGGTGCCGCCCTTCGGCGTGTCCGGATGCCGCCGGAGTGACCGGTGTCACGGCGATGAACGGGAGCGGGGCGGGAATGGCGGAGCGTGCGTGGCGGTTCGAGCACGGTGAGTGCATACATGCACGTACACATACCCTCCAGTATCGCGAGGAGCCCCCACCGATGACCGTCGCCGCCTCCGAAGCCACCGGCCGTGCCGCCGACATCCTGGCCCGCCCGGTCGCCCTCAACGGGCTGACCGTGCCGAACCGCCTCGTCATGGCGCCCATGACCCGTCAGTTCTCGCCGGGTGGTGTGCCGGGGGAGGACGTCGTGTCGTACTACGCCCGCCGGGCCGCCGCCGGGATCGGTCTGATCGTCACCGAGGGCACCTACGTCGACCATCCGTCCGCGGGCATCAGCGACCGGATCCCCCGGTTCCACGGTGAGGAGCAGCTCGCGGGCTGGGCGAAGGTCGCCGAGGCCGTGCACGCGGCCGGGGGCCGGATCATGCCGCAGCTGTGGCACGTCGGCATGGTGCGCGAGCAGGGGCAGCCGCCGTTCCCCGAGGCGCCGGCGGTCGGTCCTTCGGGCCTGCGCCTGGACGGCACCGAGGGTGGCACGGCCATGACCCAGGCCGACATCGACGCGGTCGTCGCCGCGTTCGCCGAGGCGGCCGCCGCCGCGGAGCGCATCGGCTTCGACGGCGTGGAGCTGCACGGCGCCCACGGCTACCTCATCGACCAGTTCCTGTGGGCCGGCACCAACCGCCGTACCGACGCCTACGGCGGTGACCCGGTGGCCCGCACCCGGTTCGCCGTCGAGATCGTGCAGGCGGTGCGCTCGGCCGTGTCGCCCGGCTTCCCGGTGGTCTTCCGCTTCTCGCAGTGGAAGGCCGACCACTACGGCGCCCGGCTCGCCGAGACCCCGCAGGAACTGGAGGCGGTCCTCGCCCCGCTGGCGACGGCCGGTGTCGACGCCTTCCACGCGTCCACGCGCCGCTACTGGCTCCCCGAGTTCGACGGCTCCGACCTTAACCTGGCCGGCTGGGCGCGCAAGCTGACCGGGCGGCCCACCGTCACCGTCGGCTCGGTCGGCCTGGAGTTCGGGCGCGCCTTCCTGGGCGAGGGGGCCGGGCTGCGCGGGATCGACGACCTGCTCGACCGTCTGGAGCGCGACGAGTTCGACATGGTCGCGGTGGGCCGCGCGGTCCTCCAGGACCCCGCGTGGGCGGCGAAGGTCCTGGCCGGCCGCTTCGACGAACTGAAGGCGTACGACGCGGCGTCGCTCACGTCGCTGAGCTGAGCGAGCCGACGTGAGCCGAGCCGAGCCGACGTGAGCCGAGCCGGCGTGAGCTGAAACGCGGGTCGGCGGGACGACCGGCCGGAAGCGACCTGAACCGGGTTCGGCCGGTGCCGGGCGCGGTGTCCCCTTGCTGGGGGGCACCGCGCCTTTTTCTCGCGCGGTGCGTGCCGGGCGGTGCATGTCATGCGACTGTCACGTCGTTTTCATTTGCTTGCGTCAATCAAGGGACTTAAAGTTGCCTGAGTCAAGCAGAGCTGACTCATCCGGAGAACTCCTTCATGTCCGACGCGCCCGAAAGATCCGTCACGACCGGCACCGCCGAGCCGCCCAGGACGGGTGCCGTGGTCCCCGTCCTGGCATTCGGCGGCATCGTGGTCTCGCTGATGCAGACCCTGGTCATCCCGATCGTGGGACAGCTGCCGCGGTACCTGAACGCCTCGGCGTCGGACACCGCCTGGGCCATCACCGCCACGCTGCTGGCCGCCGCCGTCGCCACCCCGATGATGGGCCGGCTCGGCGACATGTACGGCAAGCGCCGCATGCTGCTGGTCAGCATGGCCATGCTGGTCGTCGGCTCCGTCGTCGCCGGGTTCAGCGACACCCTGACCCCGATGATCGTCGGCCGTGCCCTCCAGGGTCTGTCCTCCGGCGTCATCCCGCTGGGCATCAGCATCCTGCGTGACGAACTCCCGGCGGAGCGGCTCGGCTCGGCGACCGCGATGATCAGCGCCTCGCTCGGCGTCGGCGGCGCGCTCGGTCTGCCCGTCGCCGCGCTGATCGCCGACAACTTCGACTGGCACGCGCTGTTCTGGACCTCCGCCGCGCTCGGCGTGGTCGCGCTCGTCCTGGTCCTCGCGCTGGTGCCCGAGTCGAAGGTGCGGACCGGCGGACGCTTCGACCTGGTGGGCGCGGCCGGTATGGCAGCCGGACTGATCTGCCTGCTGCTGGCGATCTCCAAGGGCGGGGACTGGGGCTGGTCCAGCGGCACCACGCTCGGCCTGTTCGCCGCGTCCGTCGTCGTCCTGATCGCCTGGGGATTCTTCGAACTGCGCACCGAGCGCCCGTTGGTGGACCTGCGCACCACGGCCCGTCCCCAGGTGCTGGTCACCAACCTCGCCTCCGTGGCGATCGGCTTCGCGATGTTCTCCATGTCGCTGGTCATCCCGCAGGTGCTGCAGCTGCCCGAGCAGACCGGCTACGGTCTCGGCCAGTCCCTGCTGAGCGCCGGTCTGGTCATGGCCCCGTCCGGCCTGGTGATGATGGCGCTGGCCCCGGTCTCGGCGCTGGTCTCCCGGGCCCGGGGGCCGAAGGTGACGCTGATGATCGGCGCGCTGATCGTGGCCGCCGGCTACGGGCTGAACGTCGCGCTGATGAGCGAGGTCTGGCACTTCGTGCTGGCGTCCTGCGTCATCGGCGCCGGCATCGGCTTCTGCTACGGCGCCATGCCCACGCTGATCATGGGTGCCGTGCCCGCCTCCGAGACGGGGGCCGCCAACAGCCTCAACACCCTGATGCGCTCCATCGGCACCTCCGTGGCGAGCGCCGTCGCCGGTGTCGTCCTGGCGCAGATGACCACGCGGTTCGGTCCGTACGCGCTGCCGTCCGAGGACGCGTTCCGCACGGTCCTCGCGCTCGGTGCCGGCGCGGCGCTGCTGGGCTTCGTCGTCGCCGCGTTCATCCCGAAGCAGCGGGGGTCAGCCGAGGCGGAGGCGCCGGTCGCCGAGGGCGGCGCACCGGAGGCCGCGGAACCCGCCAAGGCGTAACGCCCGGTGTGGTGGGCGAACGGCGGCCGCCGTCCCGCAGACCCCGGGACGGCGGCCGCCGTGTGCCGTGGCCGCGGCTCACGGGGCCGTGCGGACCGGTGGCCTCAGAGGTTCCCCATCGGTTCGATGTCGACGCGGACCGGGGTGCCCCAGACGCGCAGCACCTCGTAGTCGGTGAACTCGTGCACGATCCGGTACGCCATCGCCGCGTGGGGTCCGCGCCGCTGGGCCGCGACGAACAGCTCCGCCTCGTGCCGGTCCCGGCGCGGGGTCCCGCACAGCTGCCACGCCTGGCCGTTCCACAGCTCCGGCAGCCAGCGCTGCTGCGGCTGCGGGCGGTCGCCGCGCACCCCGTAGCGGGAGGGCGCCGGGTCGGCGGGGCGGGCCTGCGGGGCGGGACCGTTGAACTCGGCGCGGCGGGCGGCGCGGCGCCGGGTCTCGCAGAGCAGGCACAGGTCCGGGGCGCTCTCGTCGACCGGTCCGGTGGGATGCTCGGCGCAGCGGGTGCTGGGCGCGGCCGTGGTGACGCTGTCCTCCAGCAGGTCCAGCGCCCGCCGCAGGTCGGCCCGTACCTCGTGCAGCCGGCCGTCCGTGGTGTCGGCGGACAGGGCCTCGCCGTGCTCACCGAGCACGCGCAGGGCCCGGCCCAGGGCGGTGAGCTGTGCGTGGTTCATGGTGGATTCTCCGGGTGGGGGACTGCTCCAGTATCCCAGCGCCGGGCGGTCAGCTCCCCGCGGCCGCCAGCGCCGCCCGCAGATGGCCGTCGGCTTCGTCGAGCAGCCGGGCGGCCGTCGGCCCGTCCACCCCGGCCAGCAGCACCAGGATCGCGTGCTTGACCTCGCCGTCCGTGGCGGCCAGGGCCCGCTCCACGGCGGCGTCGTCCGCGCCCGTGACCTGGGCGACGATGCGGCGGGAGCGGGCGCGCAGCTTCTCGTTGGAGGCGCGCACGTCGACCATCAGGTTCCCGTAGGTCTTGCCGAGGCGGATCATCGTGATCGTCGACAGCATGTTCAGTACGAGCTTCTGTGCCGTGCCCGCCTTGAGGCGGGTGGAGCCGGTGAGGAACTCCGGGCCGACGACGACCTCGATGCCGTGCTCGGCCGCCGCCGCGAGCGCGCTGCCCCGGTTGCAGGACAGCCCCACGGTGAGCGCGCCCCGCTCGCGGGCGTACGTCACGGCGCCGACCGCGTAGGGGGTGCGGCCGGAGGCGGAGATGCCGACCACCGTGTCGTCGGCGGTGAGGCCCAGCGCGTCCAGGTCGGCCTCGGCCAGCTCGGGGGAGTCCTCGGCGCCCTCGACCGACGTGACCATCGCGTCCGGGCCGCCCGCGATCAGGCCGACGACCCGCGCCGGGTCGGTGTTGAAGGTGGGCGGGCACTCGGAGGCGTCCAGCACGCCCAGCCGTCCCGCGGTGCCCGCGCCGGCGTAGACCAGACGCCCGCCGCGGGCCATCCGCTCCGCCACGGCGTCGATGGCGGCGGCGATCGCCGGCACCTGCTCGGCCACGGCACCCGCGACCGTGGCGTCCTCGGCGTTCATCAGCCGCGCGATCTCGGGCGTGGGCAGCCGGTCGACGTCCGCCAGCTCCGGCCGGAACGCCTCGGTGGTCAGGGTCTCCAGCTGGGAGCGCAGATCACGGTCATGGGAGGTGGAGGTCATGGGCGGTGTCTTTCGGTCTGGGTCCTGGCGGCACACGGACGGGCGGGGCGGGGGCGCGCGGCCGGCCACGGGCAGCCGCGGCCGGGTACGGGCGCGGGTGTCCTCACGGACTCCTGCGGCCCGCCCGGTGCCGGTGCGCCAGCGCCTCGTACGAGGCCGACAGGGCCGGCGCGGCCGCTTCGTAGGTCCGCTGGGCGACGCCGACGAACAGGCAGTCCACGACGAGCAGTTGGCCCGTCCGGGAGGACATCGCGGCCGGGCGCAGCTCGCTCTCGCGGGCCGTGGACGTGGTCAGGACGTGGTCGGCGTACTGCGTGACGGGGCTGTCGGGACGGCCGGTGACCGCGACCGTCGTGGCGCCGCGCTCGAAGGCCACCCGGAGCGGCTCGATGACGTCCCCGGTCGAACCGGAGTGGGTGATCGCGATCGCCACGTCGCCGGAGCGCAGCTGCACCGCGTTGGTGACGGCGAGGTGCGGGTCGCTGTGGGCGTGCGCCATCAGACCTATGCGCAGCAGCTTCTGGGTGAGATCCTGGGCCACCAGCCCCGACGCGCCGACGCCGTACACATCGGTGCGGCGGGCGCCCGCGAGGGCGGTCACGGCGGCTGCGAGCTGGACGGTGTCCAGCCCGGCGGCGGTGTCGGCGAGGGTCTGCTGCTCGTCGTAGGCGAGTTTGGCCACGACGTCGGCGATGGGGTCGTCCACCGCGATGTCCGTGGTGATGGCGGGGGCGCGCCCCGACTGCTGCTGGGCGGCGAGACCGGCCAGGGCGAGCCGCAGGTCGCGGTAGCCCGGGTAGCCGAGCAGGCGGGCGGTGCGGACGACGGTGGCCTCGCTGGTGCCGGTCAGCTCGGCGAGGCCGGTGACCGTGAGCGCCGCGCAGCCGGCCGGGTCGGCGGCGACGGCCTCGGCGACGCGCTGCATGGAGCGGGTCATCGACGGGGCCAGCGTGCGCACCTTGGCCGCGAGGGCGGCGGGCGCGGGCGGGGCGGGCGGAGCACCGGCCGAACCACTCCCGAAAATTTCCTTCACGTCATTGGTCACAAAATGAAAGATATTTTCGCCCCGGGGTCCGGGTCAAGAGTGCGCACAATGGAGGACATGCACCCCGAGCGTGAACCCGGCACCCCTCCGGTCGGCCATCTGGAACAAGCGTTGCACGCGGCACGGGCCCTCGTGCTGGCCGATCTGGTCGCCCGCGGGGTCGCCGAGGCGGACGTGGTGTCCCTGGTCGAGGACTCCGTCTCGCACCGCCGCTGGTGGGTCGAACAGTGGCCGGAGGGCGCCGGTTTCCTGGCCGGCCTGGTCGCCCAGGACGTGCAGGACGCCCTGCTGGAGCGGTACGGACGCTGGCCGCTCTGCCCGGTGTGCCGCAGTGGCGACCCGCACGCGCTGGAGATCGAGCCGGAACTGGGCCCGGACCCGCACTGGGTGTGCCACAAGGCGGGCGTGAAGGTCGCGGCGGTCGGCGGACTGGGCGAGGCGGACCCCTCGTGACCCTGTACATTGACCCGCCCACCTGGCCGGGGCACGGCCGCCTGTGGTCGCACCTGGTGAGCGACGTCTCCTACGCGGAACTGCACCTCTTCGCCGACGGCCTGGGCGTGCCGCGCCGCGCCTTCGAGCGGGACCACTACGACATCCCCGCGCACCGGTACGCCGACGCGGTGCGCGCGGGCGCGGTCGAGGTCAGCAGCCGTGAGGTGGTGCGGCTGCTGCACGGGGCGGGGCTGCGGCGGCGCAAGGGCGCCTGGCGGACGGGCCTTCCGGGCTAGGTCAGGCGCGCAGTTCGTAGGTGATGCGGCCCTCCCGCCGGGAGACCTCGGTGAAGCCGGCGCGGGTGACGACCTTCTGCGAGGGCACGTTCCCCTCCTCGACGACGGCCACCACGGTGTCCGCCGCCTCCTGGCCGAGCGCCCACGCCGACAGGGTGCGCAGCGCCTCGGTCGCGTAGCCGCTCCCGCGCGCGTCCACGACGAGGTCGTAGCCGATCTCCACCCGGCCTTCGGCGTCGGGGACACCGTGGAACCCCATCGCGCCCACCGCCCGGTCGTCCTCCCGCCGCACCAGTACGTACATGCCCCACTCCGGCGCGAACGCGCCGTCCTCGTACTGCTTGACCGTGATTCCGGAGCCCACCCGGGTGCCGTCGGCGGGCGCACCGCCCGCCCAGGTGAAGCCGCCGTCGCCCGCCACGGACAGGTCCGCCGCGACGGCCGGGGTGACGCCCTCCAGGGTGAGCCGCTCCGAGCGGAGCACGGGGTTGTTGCTCCAGCGCCACGCGGTGACCGGTTCCCGCCCGGGCAGCTCGCCCCGGCCCGTCGCCCACAGCAGCGTCGGCCTGGGTGCGGGGCCCGGCCTCACCTGCGGGAAGATCCGGGTCAGCACGAACGCGCAGAGTCCGGCGGGCGGTTCGTACGCCACGCCCAGCCCTTCGGCCATGTCGTGGGTGTGCAGCAGCACCTCGGCCACACCCATCGCGGCGAAACCCTCGCGGTTCGCGTGCCGGAAGGGATACGGGTGGAAGGCGCGCACGGCACGGGGGGTGGTGCGGACGGCGGCGGCGAGGAGGGCGCCGGTGGTGGCGATCACCTGGAGCACCCCGCCGTTGTCGGCCGGGTCCAGGCCGTCGCCGCCGCCGTCCAGGGTGATGTCGAAGGGCACGTACGCGTCCTGCGCCCGGCCCGCCAGCTGGCCCGCGTACGAGATCAGATCGCTCGCGACGTGCACCGCCGTGTCCCGGCAGCTCCAGTCGAGCCGGCCCGCCCGCACCGTCGTCCAGTCACGGCCGGCGACCGCCCCCAGTGCCGCCACGCAGTGCGCGACGGCTTCCTCCACCTGTTCCGCTCCCGATTCATGCATGACGGGGAGGCTAGGCGGAGGGCGGGGGCGGGGTCGACAGCATTTCCAGCTCCCCGCGCAGGTTGTAGCGGGCGGTGGCCTCCCAGTGCTCCTGGCCGTACGGGGTGCGGAAGAGGCGCCGCAGGCCGAGGAGTTGGCGCAGGATGTCGGCGCGGCCCTCGCGGAAGGCGTCGCCGGGCACGAAGTGGTACTCCTCGCGGACGGCGGCGGTGTAGGCGGCGTACACCGACGGCGCGGCGGCGAGGACCGCGAGGTCGGCGTCGCACAGCACCTGGCCGTCGCGGTCGTCGTCGTCGGGGTCGTGCGTCACGGTGAGCCGCACCAGGCGGGCCACCTCCTCGGCCTTCTCCTCGGACACCCCGGCCTCGGGGAGCGCCCGTTCGGCGAGGCGGGCGGACCGCTCCTCGTTCTCCGACCGGTCCGGCAGGTACACGGCGTCGTGGAACCACGCGGCAAGCCGCACCAGGTCGGGATCGTCGGCGTACTCCGCCAGCTCGTCGACCCGGTCCAGCACGGCGGTGAGGTGGTCGAGCGTGTGGTAGCGCCGCTGCGGCTCCTGCCAGCGCCCGATCAGGTTGTCGGCGTACGGTGACGGATCCGGCCCGTCCGCGGACCCGCGGGCCCCTTCCAGCGCACGGGCGAAACGGGCACGCAGGGTGTCGGTGTCGGCCATGGAGCCATTGTTTCCCGTGCGCGCCCCGGGTGTCACAACCGCGGCTCCGCCCGCACCGTCTTCCCCGGCCCGCCGTCCGCGCGCGGCACCGCGCACACCCGGCTCGCGAGCCGCGACACCAGCCACAGCCCCCGCGGCCGGTCTCCGCCTCCGGGTGGCGGGGCGGGCGCGGTGCCTTCGCCGTGACGCCGGCCGCGTGGTCGGCGTTCGTCGCGCACGCGCGCCAAAGGTGCTGACGAGTACCGACGCGCCGTCACGGCAGCCGTTCCACGCGGGCGACGCCGCCCGTCTCCAGGGCGGTCCACAGGGCGCCGTCGGGCCCCACGGTGATGCCGTGGGGTTCGGAGGCCGGGTCGGGGAGGGCGTGTTCGGTGATCTCGCCGTCCTCCGTGACCCGGCCGACGCGGCCCGTACCCCACTCCGTGAACCAGCACTCCCCGTCGGCCGCCGCGACGACGGCGTGCGGTGTGGCCGCGCGGTCGGGGAGGGGGAACTCCGTGATCCGGCCGTCCGTCGACATCCTCCCGATCCGGCCCGCCAGGATCTCGGTGAACCAGAGCGCCCTGCCGTCCGCGGCGATGCCGACCGGCCCGGCGGCCTCGGTGGGCAAGGGGTGCACGGCGGTGTCGCCGTCCGGGGTGAGGCGCCCGATCGCGTTCGCGCCGTTCAGGGTGAACCACAGCGCGCCGTCCGGCCCCGTCGTGATCGCGGAGGGGAAGCCGCCCTCGACCGGGAGGGCGAACCTGGTGACCTCCCCGTCGACGGTGATCCGGCCGATACGGTCGCCGGCCGTCTCCGTGAACCACAGCGCGCCGTCCGGCCCGGCCGTGATGCCGTACGGCCCGCCGTCGGGCGTCGGCAGGGAGAAGGACGTCACCTGGCCGTCGACCGTGACGCGGCCGATCCGGTGGTCCTGGAGGCGGGTGAACCACAGCGCGCCGTCCGGTCCGGGCGCGATGACCGTGGGACGGCAGCCGGCCGGGTCCAGGGCGTACTCCGTGAACGCGCCGTCGAGGGTGAGGCGGGCGACGCTTCCGCGGTGCACCAGGGTGAGCCACAGGGCGCCGTCGGGACCGGCCGTGATGCCGTAGGGCCCGGCCTTCTCGTCCGTGAGACGGAACGCGCTGACGGAGGGGGTACGAGGGGACGGCACATCAACTCCCGGAGGGACGGTCACCCCTGGCACCCTGGCCGGGCGGGAGGCCCGGCGCAACCGCATTCCGTCTCCCGGCGCGCCGTGGATGCCGGCCATGAGGCCACCGACGGAACGGCCGATAACGGCTGGTGCCGGTGATCTTCCGCTGAGTAGGGTGACCCGCCGGAGCGCGAACCGCCGCCCGCACACCGCCCCGGCGGCCCCCGACCCGAAGGAGACCGTACGTAGTGAGCAGCCAGGTGCAACCGACGTTCGTCCTGGTCCACGGGGCCTTCGCCAACTCCTTCTCCTTCGCGCCGCTCCAGGCCGAACTCGGCCTCCTCGGGCACCGTTCGGTCGCCGTCGACCTGCCCGGCCACGGCTTCGGGGCCACCTACACCCGCGCCTACCAGGCACCGCAGGACCCCGAAGGGCTCGCCACCGCGCCCGGCGCGATCAAGGGGGTGACGCTCGCCGACAACGCCGCGCACCTGATCGGGGTCCTGGAGCGGGCCCGGCGGAACGGCCCGGTGATCCTCGTCTCGCACAGCCGGGGCGGCGTCACGGCCACCGCCGCGGCCAACGCGCGGCCCGACCTGATCGACCGCGTCGTCTACGTCTCCGCCTGGTGCCCGGTCGCGCTCGACGTGGGCGACTACTACGCCGAGCCCGAGATGGCCGAGGTCGACGCCGCCTCGCTGGCCCTGGCCGCGGCCGGGAACCCCGCCGAACTCGGCCTGCTCCGCGTCAACTTCCGCACCGCGGACCCGGCCGCCCTCGCGGCGCTCAAGGCGGCCTTCCTCGCCGACGGCACCGACGAGGAGTTCCTGACCTTCCTGAACACCTTCCAGCCCGACGAGAACCTGGACGTCGGCACCTCCGCCGACCGGGCGCAGGCCGCGACCTGGGGCCGGATCCCGAAGACGTACGTCCGCCTGGCCGACGACACGAGCATGCCGCTGCCCCTGCAGGACCGGCTGATCCGCGAGGGCGACGAGCTGACGCCGGACAACCCCTACGACGTCCGCACGCTGCCGGGCAGCCACCTGAAGTGGCTGGTCGACCCGGCGCCGGCGGCCCGCCTCCTGGGCGAACTCGCGGACCTCACCACCTCGTCCGCCCGACGTCCCTCGGCCTGGGGGTGACTCCCGCGGCCGTTGCGGAGCGATTCCCGTCCCGGCGGCGGCGCAGGCCCTAGCGTGGACGGCATGACGACTCCTGCGGATGTGCACGAGGTACGGGACCCCGAACTGCCGGGACGGCTGCTGGGCGTCGAGCGGGACGCGCTGCTTCCGTTGTTGCGGGGGAGGGGCGAGGACGACTTCGCGTTGCCGGTGGCGGCGTGTCCGGGCTGGACGGTCCGGGACCTGCTGGCGCACTGCTCGGCGGCGCTGTCCCGGGTGGTGGAGAGCCGGTACGACAAGGACGTGTTCTCGCCCGAGTGCAACGAACGGGACATCGCCGAGCGGGCCGGCTGGAGCAACGCGAAGGTCCTCGACGAGCTGGAACGCGGGATGACCGAGGCGGGGCCGGTCATCGCCGAGGCGGGCGGGCGGCTCGACGGGGTCGCGCTCGGCGAGTGGGTGCACGCCGGGGACGTACGGGCCGCGTTCGGGGAGCCGGGCGCGTACGCGGGCGCGGGGCTGCCGTTCGCGCTCGCCCTGCTGGCCCAGGTCACCGGTGCGCGGGGGCATCTGCCGCTGCACGCCGACCTCGACGACGTCGACGAACCGCTGCGGCTGGGCGTCGTCTCCGGGGAGCGGCCGCCCGCGCGCTTCATCGGCGACGCGCCGACCCTGGTACGGCTGTACGCCGGACGCCCGGTGGACGGGGTCTCGTACGAGCTCGCCGGGGCGCAGGCGGCGGAGCTGAACATCTTCGGCTGACCGGCGGGTGGGGAACCGCGGGCCGGGGACCGGGCGTAGGCTTGGATTGGACTAGACCTGTAGGAGCCGACCCGAGCCGACGAATGGGGCCCCATGAGCAAGCGTGCAGTCCTGGAGGTGATCGCCCTCGACGTCGAGGACGCCGTCGCCGCCCAGGCCGGAGGTGCGGACCGTCTCGAGCTGGTCACCGACATGGCGGCGGACGGGCTGACGCCGGCGGCGGCGACGGTGGCGGGGATCCGCGCGGCCGTGGACATCCCGGTACGGGTCATGCTGCGGCTGGCGGACGGTTTCGCGGCGGGGGCCCACGAACGCCTGGTCGCGGCGGCGTGCGAGATGCGGGAGGCGGGGGCGGAGGAGTTCGTCCTCGGCTTCCTCGACCCCGACGGCGAGGTGGACCTGGCGGCGGTGGAGCGGGTCGCCCGCGAGCTGGAGGGGTGCCGGTGGACGTTCCACCGAGCCATCGACCACGCGGCCGACCGTGACGCCCTGCGCAAGCAGCTCGCGGACTTCCCCGGCCTGGACACGTACCTGACCGCCGGCTCGGCGGCGGGCGTGGACACGGGCCTTCCGGTCCTCCTCGCGGAGGCGGACCGGTGCGGTGAGCCCGGCTACGGGCAGCAACTGCTGGTGGGCGGCGGCCTCCGCCTGGACCACGTACCGGGCCTGCGGGACGCGGGCGTGGACGCCTTCCACATCGGCGGCGCGGCCCGCCCGGACGGCTGGACCGGCCCGGTCTCGGCGGAGGCGGTGGCCCGGTGGCGGGGGGTTCTGGGGGAGTGAGGCCCCTCTGACGCCGGGCGGGGGCGGTTTCCGCAGCCCGGCGTTCGCGGGGCGCCGTCCGCGCCCACCCGTGCCGCCCTGCGGCACGACTGCCCGCGGGAAGCGGGAAGCGGGAGTCGGGCCGCCGTTCGGGGTGCGGTGTTCCGGTGACGTCGCCGCTTACGTCAGCTGGGCCGGCAGGGGGGTCGTGTGGGTGATGATCAAGCCGGAGACCGCTCGGGTCAGGGTGACGTAGAGGCGGCGGAGGCCGGTGCGTTCGTCGGGTTCGGCGTCCACCACCGCCTGGGGCTCGTCGAGGAGGACGTAGTCGTACTCCAGGCCCTTCGCCAGGGACGCGGGGACCAGGGTGAGGCGGGTGGACTCCGTCGTCTCCTCGCCGGGGGAGACGTGGGTCAGGCCCGCCGCCCTGAGGGCCTCGGCCAGTTCCGGTACGCGGAGGTCCGCCGCGATCAGGCCCACCGAGCCCTCACGGGACAGCAGTTCACGGCACGCGGCGACGACGTCGTCCGGGCCCTCGGAGCGGCGTACCTCGAAGAAGCCCGGGTTCTCGCGGATCGACGCGACCGGGGTGAGACCCGGGGCGATGTGCGGGAGCAGCCGGGACGCGTACGTGATGACGTCCGTCGGGACACGGAAACCGGCCGTCAGCTCCTCGACGACCGCGTCCTGCTTGCCCAGATGGGACAGGGCCTCCTCCCAGCTGCGCGTCGCCCACGGGGTGGTGCCCTGCGCCAGGTCGCCCAGCACGGTCGCCGAACCGGTCGTGCAGCGCCGCCCCACCGCCCGGTACTGCATGGGGGAGAGGTCCTGCGCCTCGTCGAGGACGACATGACCGAGGGAAGGGGTGCGCCGGATCAGGTCCGCCGCCTCGTCGATCAGCACCGCGTCCGCGGCCGACCACGTCGCCGACTTCACCGAACGGGCCGGCTTTGCCCGGAGGACCGCCTTCTGCTCCTCCTCGTCGAGCAGCCCTTCCGCGTTCTCCGCCAGGAACTCCGCGTCGCCCAGCAGCCGCAGCACCAGCTTCGCCGGGTCCACGGCCGGCCAGACCGCCTTCACGGCGGCCTTCACCGCCGCGTTGCGCGCCACCGCGTCCTGCACCCGGTCGTCCGGCGCCTCGCCCGCCCGCTCCATCTGCACCAGCACCGCGTGCGCGATCCGCTGCGGCAGCGCCTCACGGGCGGCGCCGTAGCGGATGTCCCGGTCCAGCAACTGCCGCACGATCTCCTCGAGTTCGTACGCCGGGACACGCCAGCGGCGTGATCCGCGCACGACCACCACCGGCTCGGCGGGCATGGTGACGTGGGAGTACAGCGCCCGCCGCAGCACCTCCGCCATGCGGGCGTCGCCCTTGACCACCGCCGCCGTCGCGTCGTCCGTCCCGCGCACCTCGACGTGCGCCACCAGGTCGTCCACCGTGGCCTGGGCGACGGTGAGTTCGCCCAGCGCGGGGAGCACCTGCTCGATGTAGTGCAGGAACGACCGGTTCGGCCCGACGACCAGCGTGCCGGTGCGGGCCAGGCGCTCACGGTGGGCGTACAGCAGGTACGCGACGCGGTGCAGGCCGACCGCCGTCTTCCCGGTGCCGGGGCCGCCCTGCACGCACACGCTGCCCGACAGCCCGGACCGTACGATCTCGTCCTGCTCCGGCTGGATCGTCGCGACGATGTCCCGCATCGGGCCGACGCGCGGACGCTCGATCTCGCGCTGGAGCAGCTTGCTGGTGGTGGCCGCCTCGGCCGGGTCGGAGAGGTGCTCGTCCTCGTACGCGGTGAGGTCGCCGCCGGTGTAGCCGAAGCGGCGGCGCAGCGCGACGTCCATCGGGTCCTTCTTGGACGCCCGGTAGAACGGCTGCGACACCGGCGCACGCCAGTCGATCACCATCGGGTCGCCGTCCGCGTCGTGCACATGGCGGCGCCCGATGTAGAAGAGCTCTCCCTCCGCGCCCTCGGCCTGTTCCGCGCCGGGGGCGTGCAGGTAGTCGAGGCGGCCGAAGAACAGCGGGGTGTCGCTGAGGTCGGCCAGTGCCTTGATCCGCTCCCCGATCTGGTGCTCCAGCACCGACGCGTTCACCCAGTTGGCCGTGACGTCGCGGATGTCGAGTGCCTCGGCGTCCTCCCGCATGGCGCGCAGGGCGGAGCGGGAGGCGGCGAGGTGGGAGCGTTCGCGGGCCAGGGGGTCGTCGGCCGGGGTGCCGGCGGGGCCGTCCAATGGCTCGTCTACGGGCGTGGACGCGGACAAGAGGGTGCCTCCGGGAACGTGCTGCGGGTGTGCTGCGACGATGCCGGCCGGTTTCCGTCCGGGCGGCGGCGCTCCATCGGGGGAGGCGGGGGAAGCGGCGATTCTAGGCCGTGGGGCGGGGGCCGTCCAAACGGATTTCCGCGCGCCCCGGACGACCGTCCGCGCGCCCCGGACGACGCCCCGCGCCGCCGGACACCCCGTGCCGCGCCGGCTCCGTCGCGCGCCGCGCCTGCTGCGTCGTCAGGGACGCCAGCAGCGCCAGCCGCTCGGCGTCCTCGCTGCCCGGCGCCGCGTGGTAGGCCGCGAGCATCAGCCCGTCCGGGCCGTCGACGTCCAGCTTGGACAGGGTCAGGCTCAGCTCCCCGACCTGCGGGTGGTTCATCCGGATCGGCTTGTCGACGACCGGCCGCACGTCGTGGCGGGCCCACAGCTTGCGGAACTCGGCGCTCGCCAGCGACAGCTCCCCGACGAGCCGCACCACGCGCGGGTCGTCGACGTCGGACCCGAGCCGCCGCCGGAAGACGGCCACGCACTGGGCCGCCGTGTGCGACCAGTCCGCGTGCAGATCCCGCTCGGCCGGGTCGAGGAAGAACGACCGCAGCCGGTTCTCGCCCACCCGCACGGACGGCACCAGCGCGGACGCGAGCGGGTTGACCGCGATCACGTCGAGGGTCCGGTCCGTCACGAACGCCGGCAGCCCGACCGACTGCAGCAGCTGCGCCGTGGCCGGCGGGACGGCCGGGCGCCGGGACGGGCGGCGGCGGGCCCGGGGCCGGGGCGCGGCGAGCTGGTGGAGGTACGCGGCGGCGGTGTCGTCGAGCAGCAGCACCCGGGCGAGCGCGTCGAGGACCTGCGCCGAGGGGTTGCGGTCGCGGCCCTGCTCCAGCCGCAGGTAGTAGTCGGAGCTGATGCCGGCGAGCAGGGCGACCTCTTCACGGCGCAGCCCCGGCACCCGGCGTATTCCGTGAACCGGCAGGCCCATGTCGGCCGGTGTCACCAGCTCCCGGCGCGCCCGGAGATAGTCACCGAGCCGGTTCTCCTCAGACATGGGTTCCATCGTAGGCGCGCGGAGCGTTCCGTCCCTGGTCCTGTCACTCCCAGGATCGCCGGGGAACTGGGCGGGACGCCGGCCGCGGCGCACGGTGGGGGGCATGACCACCGCGACCACTTCCGACAGCACTCCGACGCCCACGCTCCCCGGCGGCACCTGGACGATGGGCGACCTGACCGTCACCCGGTTCGGGTACGGCGCCATGCAGCTCGCGGGGCCGGGCGTGATGGGGCCGCCCGCCGATCACGACGGCGCCCTCGCCGTGCTGCGCGAGGCCGTGCGCCTCGGCATCACCCACATCGACACCGCCGACGCCTACGGCCCGCACGTCACCAACCGGCTGATCCGTGAGGCCCTGCACCCCTACCCCGGCCCGCTGCACGTCGTCACCAAGGTCGGCGCGCACCGGGACGCCGACGGCGGCTGGCCCCCGGCCCGCGAGCCCGACGACCTGCGCCGCGCCGTGGACGCCAACCTGGAGACCCTCGGCGTCGACACGCTGGACCTGGTGAACCTGCGGCTCGGCGACGCCACGGGACCGCGTCCCGGCTCGCTCGCCACGGCGTACGAGACCCTCGTCGAGCTCCAGGAGCAGGGCCTGATCCGGCACCTCGGCCTGAGCAACGCGACCCCTGAGCAGATCGCCGAGGCGGAGACCATCGCCCCGTTCGTCTGCGTGCAGAACCTCTACAACCTCGCCCACCGGCAGGACGACGACCTCGTCGACCGGCTCGCCGGACAGGGCGTCGCCTACGTGCCGTTCTTCCCGCTCGGCGGGTTCACCCCGCTGCAGTCCGCGACGCTCTCGGCCGTGGCCGAGCGGCGTGGGGTCCGACCGATGGCGGTCGCCCTGGCCTGGCTGCTGCGGCGCTCGCCGAACATCCTGCTGATCCCGGGCACGTCGTCGGTGGCGCACCTGCGGGAGAACGTCGCCGGTGCGAGCCTGGACCTGACCGAGGAGGACCTGGCCGCCCTGGACACGATCGGCCGCTGAACGGCTGCGGACCGCCCGGTGCGGGGGAGCAACCCCTGGGTCCGAGGGAACACCCCTGGTGGGTCCGAGGGAACACCCCTGGTGGGTCCGAGGGAACACCCCTAGGGGTGACCCCGTCCTGCCTGAGAGGGACGGCTCGTTCCGCAGGCGTACGCGGCGGCCCGGCGGATCGGTCCCCTGGGCCGATGCCGGTACGGGGGCACGCGAGCAACCATGGACACATGAGCGCAGCCACCGTCCACCCCACCGGTCCGCCGGTCCGCCCGAGCGGCGCCACCCCGGTCGAGGGCAGTCACCCGCACCGCGTCGGTGACGCCCTGCGCGCCGTGAAGGTGTTCCTCGGCGCGGCCTTCGACGTGATCCTTCTCGGCGAGTACGGCCAGGAGGCGGGCGTCCGCCGCCGGTAGACGTCCCTTGCCCTCCGGGACCGCCGTCCGCCCTAGTCCTCCCGCCCCCGCGAGCGGTCCGCGTCCGTGCCGGCCGTGTGCGATTCCGCGCCCTCGGCGTCGGGCGCCGGCTGCCCGAGCAACAGGTCACGCGCCTCCTCCGCGGCGCGGATCATGGTCGTGGAGACGAAGTCGAGGAAGCGCGCGGCGTTCTCCAGGCGTGTGGCGGCCGGTGTTCCGGGCCCCATGACGTCGACACCCTCCCGTGAGGTCACCGCGATCTGCGCGGTGGAACGCGCGCTGGCGACCATCGACTGATACCAGATGTCCTCGTCGAAGCCGTAGCGCTCACGGCGCCCCTCGTCGCGGAAGCGGCGGACGAGGTCCTGGCTCTCCAGGAACGCGACGGCCTTCGAGACGGACGCCGGGCTGACCCGGAGCCGCTCGGCCAGCTCGGCGGCGGTGAGACTGCCGGAGTCGCTGAGCGTGAGGCAGGCCATGACCCTGGCCATCATCCTGGGCGTGCCCGACGCTATGAAGACGGTGGTGAGCGTCTCCTCGTAGGCGCGCACGGCCTCCGGGTCGCGTCCGTACCGGTCCGGCGCCGCCTTCTGCCCCCGGGCGGCGGCCCGTGTGCGCCGGTGGGCGCGGCGCTCGGCGGCGCGCTGGGCCAGTTCCGCGCGGTAGGCGGTGGGGCCGCCGTTGCGCATCACCTCGCGGGTGACCGTCGACGTGGGGCGGTCCAGGCGGCGCGCGATCTCCGCGTACGCCAGCCCGTCGGCCAGCCCCGACGCGATCCGCTGCCGCTCCTGCTGGGTCAGCCTGCCTCCCGGCACGTGCTTCTCCTCCGCCGTTCGCCCGATGGGGCTCCAGCGTAGCGTTCGACGGCTTTCCATTGCAACGCACTCCTCCTCATTGTTGCGTTATCTCGCAGAACAGTGCAACGAAATAGTGCTGTTGAGCTGGTCCTTAGGGATATCAACGCAACAAGTACGTTGCCACTGCTGTGAATGCAACGTAGCGTTTTCGATGTCAGAAACACGTTGCAACGCAAAGGAGCCCGCGATGCGGACCGACTCCCCTCTCGCCGTCGCGGCGAGCGGAGTGCGCAAGTCCTACGGCGACAAGGTCGTCCTCGACGGCGTCGACCTCGCCGTCGAGGAAGGCACGGTCTTCTCCCTGCTCGGGCCGAACGGCGCGGGCAAGACCACGATCGTCAAGATCCTCTCCACGCTCGTCGGCGCGGACGCGGGCGACGTTCGGGTGGGCGGTCACGACCTCGCCGCCGACCCGCAGGCCGTACGGGCCTCGATCGGCGTCACCGGCCAGTTCTCCGCGGTCGACGGCCTGATCACCGGCGAGGAGAACATGCTCCTGATGGCCGACCTGCACCACCTGTCCCGCCGCGAGGGCCGGCGGGTCGCCGCCGAACTGCTGGAGCGCTTCGACCTCGCCGACGCGGCGAAGAAGCCCGCCGCCACCTACTCGGGCGGCATGAAGCGCCGTCTCGACATCGCCATGACCCTGGTCGGCTCCCCGCGGATCATCTTCCTCGACGAGCCCACCACCGGACTCGACCCCCGCTCCCGCCACACCATGTGGGGCATCATCCGCGAGCTGGTCACCGGCGGTGTGACCGTCTTCCTCACCACGCAGTACCTGGAGGAGGCCGACCAGCTCGCCCACCGCATCGCCGTGCTCCACGACGGACGGATCGCCGCCGAGGGCACCGCGGAGGAACTGAAACGGATCGTCCCCGGCGGACACGTCCGGCTCCGCTTCACCGACCCGGCCGGCTACCGGTCCGCCGCCGCCGTCCTGCCCGGCGCCGCCCCCGACGACGCCTCACTCACCCTGCGCATCCCCAGCGGCGGCAGCCAGCGCGAACTGCGCGCCGTCCTGGACCGGCTCGACTCCGCCGGCGTGGAGGCGGACGAGCTGACCGTGCACACCCCCGACCTCGACGACGTCTTCTTCGCCCTGACCGAAGGTGCCGCCGTCCCCGCCCCGTCCGCCGCCCCCTCGAAGGAGACCGTCCGATGACCGCCCTCCAGACTCCCGCCCGCCCGGGCCGCCTCTCCCTCGCCCTGCGCGACTCGTCCACGATGGTGCGCCGCAACCTGCTGCACGCGCGGCGCTACCCGTCCCTCACGCTCAACCTGCTGCTCACGCCGGTCATGCTGCTCCTGCTCTTCGTGTACGTCTTCGGCGACGTGATGAGCGCCGGACTCGGCGGCGGCGGCCGGTCCGCGTACGTCGCCTACCTGGTGCCGGGCCTGCTGCTGATGACCATCGGCTCCACCGCCATCGGCACCGCGGTCTCCGTGTCGATGGACATGACCGAGGGGATCGTCTCCCGCTTCCGCACCATGGCCATCCACCGCGGCTCGGTGCTCGTCGGGCACGTCGTCGGCAGTGTGCTGAAGGCGGTCCTGAGCGTGGTCGTCGTGGGCGCGGTGGCCGTGGCGATCGGCTTCCGCTCCACGGACGCCACGGCGCTGGAGTGGCTGGCCGCCTTCGGCCTGCTGGTGCTGTTCGCCACGGCGCTCACCTGGATCGCGGTCGGTATGGGCCTCGGCGCCCCGAACGCCGAGGCCGCCAGCAACAACGCCACCCCGCTGATCCTGCTGCCGCTGCTGTCCAGCGCCTTCGTCCCGGTCGACGGGATGCCGGGCTGGTTCCGGCCGGTCGCCGAGTACCAGCCGTTCACGCCGGCCATCGAGACCCTGCGCGGGCTGCTGCTGGGCAGCGAGATCGGCCACAACGGGTGGCTGGCGCTCGGCTGGTGCGTGGCCCTGACGGTGCTCGGCTACTTCTGGTCGACGGCCTCCTTCGCCCGCGACCCGAAGTGAGGCTCACGCCCCTGGAAGTGAGGCGCCCGCCAGTCGAGGTGAGTACGTGTACACCCGCGCGGTTGAGTAGCGGCCCCGGTGCGATCGTCGCCCGGGGCCGCTTCACTGGCCGTATGAGTCACCACGGCGCCCTCGCTCCCGCCCCGCCGGACCGGCAGTACCGGGCCGAGCGTGACACCCGCGCGTGGGTGGCGCCCGCCGTCGCCACCGTGCTCGGGGTGATGCTGGCGCCGCTCGCGCTGCTGTTCGGGGCACTGTCCGTCATGGCGACGGACAGTTGCGGCCCCGACGACTGCTCGCCGGCCCTGACGACCGCCCTGGACGTCGTCCACGGCACCCTGTTCCTCGGCGGCATCCTCGCGGTGGCCGCCTGCGCCGCCTCCTGGCTGCTGCCGTGGACCCGCCGCTGGGCGGTCGCCCGCGTCTGGCTGGCCGGACTGTCGCTGCTGCCCTGGCTGTGCGTCCTCGCGCTGGTGTTCCACCTGCCCGAGGGATGACGCGGGGCAGCTGACGGGTCAGCTGTCCGCGAGGAGCTCGTCCGCGTCCATGATCCGGTAGGCGTACCCCTGCTCGGCCAGGAACCGCTGGCGGTGCGCCGCGAAGTCCTGGTCGATGGTGTCGCGGGCGACCACGGAGTAGAAGTGCGCCTGGTGCCCGTCCGCCTTCGGCCGCAGCACCCGGCCGAGCCGCTGCGCCTCCTCCTGCCGCGACCCGAAGGTGCCGGACACCTGCACGGCGACCGTCGCCTCCGGCAGGTCGATCGAGAAGTTCGCGACCTTCGACACCACCAGCACGCTCAGCTCGCCCTGCCGGAACGCCTCGAACAGCTTCTCCCGCTGGGCGTTGGACGTCTCGCCCTTGATGACCGGCGCGTCCAGGTGCTCGCCCAGTTCGTCGAGCTGGTCGATGTACTGCCCGATGACCAGGATCTGCTGCCCGGCGAACCGGCGGACGATCGCCTCCGTCACCTTCTGCTTGGTGGCGGTCGTCGAGCAGAAGCGGTACTTCTCCTCCTGCTCGGCCGTCGCGTACGCCAGCCGCTCGGAGTCGGTGAGGTTCACCCGGACCTCGACGCAGTCGGCCGGGGCGATGTAGCCCTGCGCCTCGATCTCCTTCCACGGCGCGTCGAACCGCTTCGGGCCGATCAGCGAGAAGACGTCCGACTCGCGGCCGTCCTCACGGACCAGGGTCGCCGTCAGGCCGAGCCGGCGCCGGGCCTGGAGGTCGGCGGTGAACTTGAAGACGGGCGCGGGCAGCAGATGCACCTCGTCGTAGACGATCAGACCCCAGTCCCGGGAGTCGAACAGCTCCAGGTGGGGGTAGATGCCCTTCCGCTTCGTCGTCAGCACCTGGTAGGTGGCGATGGTGACGGGGCGGATCTCCTTCTTCGTGCCGCTGTACTCGCCGATCTCGTCCTCGGTGAGCGACGTCCGCTTCACCAGCTCGTGCTTCCACTGCCGGGCCGAGACCGTGTTGGTGACGAGGATCAGCGTGGTGGACTTCGCCTGCGCCATCGCGCCCGCGCCGACCAGCGTCTTGCCGGCGCCGCAGGGCAGGACGACCACGCCGGAGCCGCCGTGCCAGAAGTTCTCCACGGCCTGCTTCTGGTACGGGCGCAGCGCCCAGCCGTCCTCGGCCAGCTCGATCGGGTGCGCCTCGCCGTCCACGTACCCGGCGAGGTCCTCGGCCGGCCAGCCCAGCTTCAGCAGGGTCTGCTTGATCTGCCCGCGCTCCGAGGGGTGCACCAGGACCGTGTCCGGGTCGATCCGGGCGCCGACGAGCGGGGCGACGCGCTTGGAGCGCAGTACCTCCTCGAGGACCGGGCGGTCGGTGGTGGTGAGGACGAGCCCGTGCGCGGGGTGCTTGACCAGGCTGAGCCGGCCGTAGCGGTCCATGGTGTCGGCGATGTCGACGAGCAGAGCGTGCGGCACCGGGTAGCGGCTGTACTGCACCAGCGCGTCCACGACCTGCTCGGCGTCGTGGCCGGCGGCGCGCGCGTTCCACAGGCCGAGCGGGGTCACGCGGTAGGTGTGGATGTGTTCGGGGGCCCGTTCCAGTTCGGCGAACGGCGCGATGACGCGACGGCAGTCGTCGGCCTGCTCGTGGTCGACCTCGAGGAGCAGAGTTTTGTCGGACTGGACGATGAGCGGACCATTCACGCGCGGCTGCCTTTCTGCGACGGGCTCGGCACGGGCACTGCACGGCCAAACGTCCAGTTTGCCTGATGGCATTCCACACCGTTCCCCGAAGCGCCCCTCAGGCGCGCGGGGAACGGCGCGATCAACCGTGACGAACCCGCACGTACCCGCCCGCCGTATCACTCCGCCAGTTCTGCGACACCCGTGATCCGGTGGAGGGGATACGTCCGCACCTCGTCGGCCGTGTGGTCGTACGCAGTGACGAACCCGCCCTCGACCCGGATCGGGGCGATGACCCGCTGACTGGCGGCCCCCTCCGCGTTGACGTACCCGATCCACAGGGTGTCGTTGGTGAGCACGGCGGCCTGAAGGGTGGCCAGGGTGTCCGCGGCGGTGGTGCGGGGCAGCTCGCCCGGCGCCGCGCCCGCCGCATCGCCGCCGACCGGCTTGCGCGGCGCCGTGGCGGCGAGATCGCCCGCGCGGACGGCGCGGATCGCGGCCGCCAGCAGGGTGTCGTCCGGGACGGGCGGACCGTCCGGCACCGGCTCCGGAGGCGTGCGCGGGGGCGTGCGGCGGGCGTCGGCGCGGGCGATCAGCACGTCGCCCTCGGCGGACTCGGCGGCCGGTGCGAACCCCATCGCGCGCAGCCCCTCCAGCAGCCCCGCCGGGTCGGTCCGCGCGGCCAGCACGGTCGGGGCGAGCCGGCGCAGGCCCAGCCCGTCGGCCCGCTTGTCGGCCATGATCTCGTTGAGCACCGCGTCGTCGTCGCAGCGCACGTACGCCGAGGCGGCGCCCACCCGCAGATGCCCGTGCCGGCGGGCCACGTCATCGATGAGGTAGGCCAGCGGCTGCGGCACCGGGGTGCGGGACCGCGCGGCGAGGAAGGCGTGCAGGTCGGCGGCCGACTGCCCGGCGTCCAGGGCGCGCCGTACCGAGCCGGGCGTGAACCGGTAGACGGTCGCGCCACCCTTCGACTCCACGTCCGCGAGGACCCCCAGCATGTCCGCGAGCGGCCGCTCCAGCGGGCCCGGCGCGACCGCCGTCAGGTCGGCCTGGAGCAGCACGTGGTCCAGCGGCTCGGGCAGCAGGGGCTCCAGCAGCCGGCCGGCGGCCGCGGCGGCGGCGGCCTGCTCGGCGGGGGAGAGGGCGGGGGGCGGCGGGGCCGGCCGGTGGTGCACGGGCAGCTTGTCGCCCGGACCCGTGGGCTCCGTCTCCTTCGGACGGCGGGGCGCGGGCGCGCCGATCAGCGCGCGTCCGTGGGCGGCGAGGGCGCCGCGCCCGGTGACGCCCAGCATCTCGGCCTCGGCGAGTGTCCAGCGGGCCAGCCGCGACCGCAGGTCGTCGCCGTCCCCGCCGGTGTCACGCCCGCCGTCGGCCGGATACCCCGGCGCGCCGTGACCGCCCGTGCCCGCGCGGAACGCCGTCCCCCGCGTCCCCTCGGCGGGCTGCCCCTGCGCCCTGCGGGCGCCCGCCGGAGCCGCCCGCCGGCGCGCACCACCGCGGGGCCGCTCCCAGCGCAGCCGGGCCAGCACCGACTCGGCGGCGGGCGCGGCCCCCTCCGGGAGCGCCGCCAGCAGGGTCAGCACCCGGTGCCGTACCTCCGGGGCGGCCGAGCGGTCCAGGCCCGGACCGAGCGCGGACAGCGTGCGGTCCTTGGCGTCCCGCTCCCCGACCAGGCCCGGAGTACGGGTCGCCGCGAGCCACGCCGTGGCCAGCCGCGCCCACCGCTCCCCGGCGGGCCGCTCCAGCCACTCGTCGTACGCCGGGGTCGCCGCGTACCGCTCGTCGGCCTCCCCGTCGGACGCCAGCAGCCCCGCCGCGTAGGCCAGTTCGACCCAGAAGGCGGCCACCGGCTCGGTCACGTCCAGGGCCACGGCGGTCCGCTTGAGGTCCCGCACGCTCAGCCCGCCGGCCCGCAGCACCGCCGGACCGCCCTCGTGCCAGTCCTTCAGCAGCTCCTCGACCGTCGCCAGCGCCGTGTACGCCTGCCCGGCGGCCGTCGCGTCCACCACCTGGGGGCGGTGCGCGGTGGCCGCCTCCACGGGCGGCGGCACCGGTTCCGTCGTGCGGTGCGCCCGTCCGGCGCGCAGCCGCAGCGCCACCTCGCGCGGCAGCACCACCGTGCCGGGCGCCGTCGGCAGCAGCAGCCCCCGGTCGAGCAGCCAGCGCAGCCGGGCCGCCGGCTCGGCGGTGACCTGCCCGTACGGCGGCCCCCACACCAGCCGCTCCAGCACCTCCACCGACTCGCTCGGCGCCTGGTCGAGCAGTGCGGACATCCGCTCCGGGTCGTTGAAGAGACCGGTCAGCGCGGCCACGGCGGAGACCGGGTCGTGCGTCGACGGCAGCCCGGCCGTCGCCACGATCTCCTGGATCCGGCCCGGCGACATCCCCGCGGTCGCCTCCCGCACGGTGGGGCCAAGACCGGTCGGCGACGGATGCTGCGGGGACGGCGACAGCAGCTCGCGGGCGGTGCGGACCAGCCGCAGCCGGTCGTCGGGGCCCCACACCAGGGCCTGTTCGCGCAGCACGCCGAGGGCGTGCGGCAGCGCGGCGGCCACCGCCGGGTCGCCGTCGTCGCCGGCCAGCAGCCCGAGCAGCTCGTCGTACGCCGCCGGGTCCGGCGCCACCGCGAGCGCCTGCGCGGTCTGCAGCGTGAACCGGTCCAGGTGCTCCAGCGCGCGGACCACCGAGGCGCGCGTGCCCGCGCGGGTGGCGAGCTGGGTGAGGTCCGTGGGCACGGGCGTGATGAGATCCGGCCGGCTGCGCAGGAGCGCGGCCAGGGAGACGTCGTCGCGCCCCCGGAGCGCCTCGGCGAGGGATCGGGGGGCCGCCGCGGGGTTCTCCTCGGTGCTCATCCGCCTCACGTTAGCGGGTGGGTACGTCCGTGGCGTGCCGGGAGTTGGGTCGGCCCGCCGCAGTCGCGATACCGTCGGCCGACGGTGTCCCGACGCATCCGTCCCGGAGGGGACTTCGTGGGTATCGAGAGTGATCAGGTCGTCTACGAGTATCTGAGCCGCGTCGGCGACGTGGCGCAGCAGCGGCAGTTGCCGTCGGCGGCGCGGATGCGGCTGGTCGCGGAGCTGCGCGACGAGATCGACCGGCGCCGCGCGAAGGCCGTGGTCGATTCGCCCGCCGCCGTCCGCCGCATCATCGCCCGCATGGGCACGCCGACCGAGGTGGTCGCCGCGGCGGAGGATTCCCCCGGTGCCGTCCCGGGCGCGTCGGAGCAGTCCGCGGCCGTGCCGGTGCAGCGGGAGCCGGAGCGGGGGGCGAAGGCGGGTGGCGCCACGTCCGGTGACGCGAAGTCCGGTGGCGCCAAGTTTGGTGGGGGAAGGGGCGGTGGCGTGCTGCGCCGGGTCGTGCCCCGGCCCCGCCCGTCCGCGCCGCCGCCCGCGCCCGCCGACGTGCCGTCACCGCCGCACCGGGCCGGTTCGGACGAGCTCGGCGACAGCGCGACCCAGCCCGACTGGTGGCGGGTGGACAACAGCCCGTTCGGGGCCGGCGACGAGGTGCCGGGCTTCGTGGGGGGCGTGGAGATCCCCGAGCTCCTCAAGCCGCCGCCGTCGGCGCGGGAGAAGCCCGCCTCCGAGGCGGCTCCCGGCGAGCCGGGCGCCCCGGCCGCTGCCGCCGACGGGGCCGAGGCGGCTCCCGCGGTCCGGCGCCGCCGCCTGGTGCGCCTGCCGTCCGGCCGCTGGAGCAACCCCCTGCTGCTGGTCGCCGCCGCCTCCCTGGTCGTGGGCGCGGTGCTGGGCAACTGGTTCGCCCTGATCCTCGGCTGGCTCATCGCCTACGCCTCCCGCCGGCTCACCCGCGCGGAGGTCAAGGCGGCGGTGGTCGTCCTCCCCGGCCTGTCCCTCGTCGGCGGGATCGTGTGGATCTGGGGGCGGACGGCGGGGCGCTGGGGCGGGCCGATCGCCGAGGGGCAGATGAACGCGGCCCTCGCCGAGACCTGGCCGTGGGTCATCCGCACGGCGGCGATCACCTCGGCGCTGTTCCTCTTGTGGCGGTCCCAACGCGAACGGTGAGGCGTGTTGCCGGTGCCGGGGGGCGTTTGCGCAGCCCGGCGCCGACGGGATGGCTCCGCTTGAGCGGGGGACGGCCATCGCCCTGGGGGCACCCCCAGGCCCTTAAGGCACTGGGGGAGGCACGACTGCCCGCGGAGGGCGGGGCGGCGCCTTTCAGGGGCGCGGGGAACTGCGCGACCGGCCAGGTGCGGCCGGCACCCGGCGTGCGACGGCTCCCGGCACCCTGGGCGGCCGTCGCGGCCACTGCGCAGCCCCACGCTGGCAGGGATGCCGTCGCGCCCGCCCCCCACCCTGGGCTCCGCTCGAGTGGGGGACCGCCATCGCCCTGGGGGCACCCCCAGGCCCTTAAGGCACTGGGGGAGGCACGACTGCCCGCGGAGGGCGGGGCGGCGCCTTCAGGGGCGCGGGGAACTGCGCGACCGGCCAGGTGCGGCCGGCACCCGGCGTGCGACGGCTCCCGGCACCCTGGGCGGCCGTCGCGGCCACTGCGCAGCCCCACGCTGGCAGGGATGCCGTCGCGCCCGCCCTCCCCCACCCTGGGCTCCGCTCGAGCGGGGGACGGCCATCGCCCTGGGGGCACCTCCCAGGCCCTTAAGGCACTGGGGGAGGCACGACTTGCCTGCGGAGTGCGAGGGCTCGCCGCCACGGACACGCCACTGCCCGCGGCTGGCGGAGTCGTCCGTCGGTCACCCGGGCCCGGGTCGGGGGCGAGGGCGGTGGCGGACAATGGCGGGATGGTCAACACGAACATCCCCGCCGCGCCCACCGTCGGGTTCGATCTCGACATGACGCTCATCGACTCCCGGCCCGGGATCCGGGCCTGTTACCAGGCGCTCGCCGCGCGGACCGGGACGTACGTCGACGCCGATCTCGCCGTCAGCCGGCTCGGGCCGCCGCTGGTGGAGGAGCTGGTGAACTGGTTCCCGGCCGAGCGGGTCGAGGAGACGGCCGAGCTGTACCGGGCGATGTACCCGGAGTACGCGATCACGCCCACGCTCGCGATGTCCGGCGCCCGGGAGGCGATAGCCGCCGTGCGGGCGCGCGGCGGGCGGGCGATCGTGGTCACCGCGAAGTACGAGCCCAACGCCAAGCTGCACCTCGCGCACCTCGGCATCGAGCCGGACGCCGTGATCGGCGACCTGTGGGCCGAACAGAAGGCGCTGGCGCTGCGCGAACACGGCGCGTCGGTGTACGTCGGCGACCACACGGGCGACGTGCGCGGCGCGCGCACCGCGGGCGCGGTGTCGGTCGCCGTCGCCACCGGCCCGTGCGACGCCGCCGAACTGCGGGAGGCCGGCGCGGACACCGTTCTCGCGGACCTGACGGAATTCCCCCGCTGGTTTTCGGACTACTGCTCGGACAACTGACCGGAAACGGCGCTCGCCCGCGCCCGGCGCCGCCCCGCGGCGGCGGAACGCAGCACGCCCGCCCCGGCGATGAGGAATCCGACGCCCATGAGCATGCTCAATCCGAACATGTACGTCGGAAAGGGCGTCGTCCCGAGGAACAGCGGGGCCACCGTGACCAGAGTGGCCACGGCGCCGACGAAGAAGACGATGGCGCCGGCACGGACCAGGCCGTCACCGGGCGCAGCGGAATTCGCTTGGGTTTTGTCACGCACCGGACCAGGGTAGTTCCCTGCGCGAGGGAACACCCCGGTGACGTCTTGTCACCGGCCTGAAGACCATTAGCCTTGGTACCGGCGGGTCATCGGGCCCGCCCGAGTGCTATCAAGAGCCGTTTTCCGATGCAGTTTTCCCGACGAGTACGAGGGCGAGGACAGACGTGCCTACCGGCAAGGTCAAGTGGTTCAACGGTGAGAAGGGCTTCGGCTTTCTCTCCCGTGACGACGGCGGTGACGTCTTCGTGCATTCCTCGGTCCTCCCCGCCGGAGTCGAGGCCCTGAAGCCGGGGCAGCGCGTGGAGTTCGGCGTGGTCGCCGGACAGCGCGGCGACCAGGCCCTCTCCCTGACCATCCTGGACCCGACCCCGTCGGTCGCGGCCGCCCAGCGCAAGAAGCCCGACGAACTGGCCTCCATCGTGCAGGACCTCACGACCCTGCTGGAGAACATCACGCCGTCGCTGGAGCGGGGCCGCTACCCCGACCGCGCGGCCGGCAAGAAGATCGCCGGACTGCTCCGCGCGGTCGCCGACCAGCTCGACGTCTAGACCGCCGTCAGGGGAACCGCAGCGCGTCCGGGCCGAGGGGCGGAACCAGCCCTTCGGCCGCCGCGCGCGTGAGCAGCCCGCGTACGGCCGCGTAGCCGTCCTCGCCGAGGTCGGCGGTGAACTCGTTGACGTACAGCCCGATGTGCTGGTCGGCGACGGCCGGGTCCATCTCCTGCGCGTGCTCCATGACGTACGGCCGCGACGCCTCCGGGTCGTCCCAGGCCGTTCGCACGGATGTGCGGATCGCGTCCGCGAGCCGGGTCAGCGTCTCCGCGCCGAGCGAGCGCCGGGCGAGGATCGCGCCCAGCGGGATCGGCAGCCCCGTGGTGTCCTCCCAGTGCTCGCCCATGTCCGCGAGCTTGTGCAGCCCGTAGTTCCGGTACGTGAAGCGCGCCTCGTGGATGACGAGGCCCGCGTCGACCTTCCCGTCCCGCACGGCGGGCATGATCTCGTGGAACGGCATCACCACGATCTCCCCGACGCCGCCGGGCACCACGTCCGCCGCCCACAGCCGGAACAGCAGGTACGCCGTCGACTTCTCGCTCGGCACCGCGACCGTCCGCCCTGTGAGGTCCACACCGGCCTCGCGGGTCAGCACCAGCGGCCCGCAGCCCCGGCCCAGCGCGCCCCCGCAGGGCAGCAGCGCGTACTCGTCGAGGACGTACGGCAGGACCGCGTACGACACCTTCAGCACGTCCAGTTCGCCGCGCTCGGCCATGCCGTTGGTGATGTCGATGTCGGCGAAGGTGACGTCGAGGGCGGGCGCGCCGGGGACGCGGCCGTGGGCGAGGGCGTCGAAGACGAAGGTGTCGTTCGGGCAGGGCGAGTAGGCGATCCGCAGCTGCTGCTGCTCAACGGTGGTCATGCCGGTTCCAACTCTCCAATACGGGCGCGAGCTTCCCGAAGCCCTCGGTGAGGGCGGCCAGGGCGTCGCCGATGCGCCAGGCGGCGCGGTCGCGCGGGCCGACGGGGTTCGACACCGCCCGCACCTCAAGCACGGGCACGCCGTGCGCGGCGGCGGCCTCGGCGACGCCGAAGCCCTCCATGGCCTCGGCGAGCGCACGCGGATGGCGGGCGCGCAGCGCGTCGGCGCGGGCGGCGGTGCCGGTCACCGTCGACACGGTGAGCACCGTCCCGGTGCGTGCGCCGGAAGCGGTGGCGGCGGCCCGGACCAGGGTCTCGGGCGGGCGGTGGGTGACGGTGCCGAAGCCGAGGTCGGTGACCGGCAGGAAGCCGTCGGCCGTCTCGGCACCCAGATCGGCCGCGGTGATCTCGTCGGCGACGACGAGGGACCCGAGGGGCGCGTGCGGCGCGAAGCCGCCGGCGATCCCCGCGGAGACGACCAGGCCGTAGGGCCGGCCGTCGAGGGCGGCGGCGGTCAGCGCGGCGGCCGTGGACGCGGCGGCGAGCGCAGGACCGACCCCGGCGGCGAGCACGTCGGTGCCCCCGCCGGTCCGGTGCACGACCGCGCCGGGCAGCCCGGCCTCCCGCACCGGCCCCGGGAACGCCTCGGCCACCGCGTCCCGCTCGACGGGGACCGCGGTGGCCACGAGAACGCGTACGAGGGACGTGATCAGTCCTCGTCCTTCTTCAGCCGGAAGGACCACAGACCCGTCGCCTCGTCCTCGCCCTCCTTGACCGACACCAGGGTCGAGTCGCCCTGGGCGCCGTACTGGGCGTTGAAGAACACGCTGCCGGGGATGGCCTGGTAGGTCTTCTTGGTGGACTCGACGAGCGGCTGCCCGTTCAGCAGGATCGTCCAGCCGTTGTCGGCGATGTCCGGGTCGACGCCGAAACGGACGGTCTCCGTGGGGTCGACCTTGATCTCGTCGATGCCCTTGTCCTGGAGGCACTTGTTCAGGGTCTCGGTGGTCAGGGCCTTGCCCTCGCCACCACAGGTCGCCTCGGAACTCACCGAGTCGCTGCCCACCGTGACGGTGGAGATCGGCGTCGGCTTGTCGCAGGCGGCCAGGACGAGCAGTCCGGCGGATACGGCGCCGGCGGCGGCGACGGCGCGGCGGCGTCGCACAGCGGATTGCAACGTGGTCATGGCCGAAGGCTATCGGGCAGGTGTGCCCCGCCCGCCACGTGGGGTACGGCGTGGCCCCTGGTTACGCCACACGCGGCCGCCCGGCGTGGCCCTGCCGCGCCGAACGGAGCAGCCCGCGGACGGTGGTCAGCCAGCCCGTGGCGACGATCGCCGCGCCCACCGCCAGCCCCAGACGGCCGATCAGCGGCATCGCGATGCCGACCGCGCCGCCCAGCACCCACGCCATCTGGAGCAGCGTCTCCGACCGGGCGAAGGCGGACGTCCGCACCTGTTCGGGCACGTCCCGCTGGATCAGCGCGTCCAGCGACAGCTTGGCCAGCGCCTGCGCGAACCCGGCGACGGCCGCGAGACACGCCACGAGCACCGCGCCGAAGAACACCGCAGCCGTGATCGCCGCGCCCAGCACCACCGCCACCACCGTCACGATGATGATCTCCGGCGCGCGGGACCGCAGCCCCGCCCCGACCGCCGTGCCCAGCGCGTTGCCCGCGCCGGCCGCCACGCCCACGATGCCCAGCGACACCGCCGCGCTCTGCCCGGTCATCGGGTGCTCGCGCAGCAGGAACGCCAGGAAGAAGATCAGGAAGCCGGTGAGGCAGCGGATCGAGGCGTTGGCGGCCAGCGCGTGGGTGACGGCCGGGCCGACCGTGCGCAGCCCCGGTTTCTCCGTCTTGCGGTGCGGGCCGTGCAGATGCTGGTCGTCGGCGGCCAGCAGCGCCACGCTCTCGCCCTTGGCGGAGTCCACCTTGGGTGGCAGCCGGAACGACAGCAGCATCCCCGTCACGAACAGCACGAACGCCCCGTACAGCGGCCAGCGGGGCCCGACCTGCTGCAGCCCCGCGCCGATCGGGGCGGCGATCCCGGTCGCCAGCAGCCCGCCCAGGGTGACCCGGGAGTTCGCCTTCACCAGGGAGAAGGCGGGTGGCAGCAGCCTGGGCACGACCGCGCTTCTGACCACCCCGTACGCCTTGGAGGCCACCAGCACGCCCAGCGCGGCCGGGTACAGCTCGAGACCGCCGCTGACCACGGCACCGGACAGCACCAGCGCGAGCAGCGCCCGGGCGAGCATCGCGCCCGCCATGGCCGCCCGGCGGCCGTGCGGCAGCTTGTCGAGGAGCGGGCCGACGACGGGGGCGAGGAGGGTGAACGGCGCCATCGTGATCGCCAGGTACAGGGCGACGCGCCCGCGCGCCTCGTCGGTCGGGACGGAGAAGAACACGGTGGACGCCAGCGCCACGGTGATCATCACGTCGCCCGCGCCGTTCACCCCGTGCAGTTCGATCAGCTTGCCGAGGCCCGACTCGCCGGCGCCGTGCGCGTGGGTCACCTTGCGGATGCCCCGAGCGGTTCTGGTCACCGGGAACCGCAGGGCCCTGCCGAACGCGCGGAGACGGCCGCCCGCCCGGACCGAACCGAGGCGGCGGCCGCGTCCCTTGCCCTCTTGGGGCCCACCGGTTCCGGTGGCGCCCTGGGGTGTCCTCGCGGTGGCCACGACGTCATAGTGCCCCGAGATGGCGGTGCGTAGTGCAGTAACACCGGGGACGGGGTCCGCCGTGCCGCTGTACGGCCGAACGCGCCGGTGTGCGCGGAGGCCGCCCGGGACGCCCCCCGCCGCCCGGATTGACCGGCGCGCGCCGTTCCGTAACAACCGTCGGTGTAGGCCCAGCGCACGCGAGCAGGTAGCGTGCCTATCTCAGCCATCCCGCAGAATGGATGGTGGCGCGCCCGAGCACGTTGCGGCGCGGACGTCGACGCGGTCCCCCGGTCCGCTCCGTCCGCCCCCCGCGCTGGGAGTGGCGCACTCGTGAGACGGCGTAGGAGAGAAGCGATACCTGTGAGCGCAGCGACAACGCGAAGCCGCACCCCCGACCGTCTGTGCGCCGAGGCCGTCGACCTCGCCCGCGCCGCAGCCGAGGAGGCCGCCGCGCCCGGGGTCGTGGGTGAGCACGAGGGGCTGGTCTCCGAGGGCGACCGCGTCGTCACGCACTTCTTCGGGTGCCGCGAGCTCGGCTACCGCGGCTGGCGGTGGGCCGTCACCGTCGCCCGCGCCTCCCGCGCCAAGATCGTCACGGTCGACGAGGCCGTGCTGCTGCCCGGACCCGACGCGGTCCTCGCGCCCGAGTGGGTGCCGTGGAGCGAGCGGCTGCGCCCCGGCGACATGGGCCCGGGCGACCTGCTGCCCACCGACGCGGACGACCTGCGGCTGGAGCCGGGCTACACCGGTGAGGACGAGCCGCCGCCGAACTCGGCGCTGACCGGCGACCTCGCGGACCTGGCGGAGGCCGAGGACGCGGAGGTCACCGAAGGCACCCCGGCCGAGCAGGCCGTCGCCCCGTCCCGCGGCTCCATCGCGGCGCTCGCCGAGGAACTGGGCATGCGCCGCGCCCGGGTCCTGTCCCGCTACGGCCTGCACGCCGCCGCCGACCGCTGGGAGGAGGCGTTCGGCGCCAAGACCCCGATGGCCCAGGCGGCCCCCGCGTCCTGCGACTCGTGCGGCTTCCTCGCCCCGATCGGCGGCTCGCTGGGCCAGGCGTTCGGTGTCTGCGCCAACGAGTTCTCCCCGGCCGACGGCCGCGTGGTCTCCCTGGCCTACGGCTGCGGCGGCCACTCGGAGGCCGCGGTCATGCCGAAGCCCCCGCAGCCGGCCCCGCCGGTCATCGACGAGACCCGCGTCGACCCCTTCCCCCTCCGCCCGTCCCCGGACTCCGGCTCGGTCCCGGCCACGGAGGACACGACCTCGGCGGACCTGGGGCACTCGTAACGGGAGGCGGGTGACGACGCCGCTCACCGGCGTCGCCACCCGCCTGTCATCTCACGCGCCGGCCACGACTTCCTCGGCCCTCGAGGCCGTGACGGCCTCCCGGAGTTCTCGCTCGGCAAGGCGCCGACGGCACCGGAGCATCAGGTCCCAGGTTCCGGTGCAGTGGCGGTGGTCGGGCCGGTCCGCCGGGCGTACGCCGTGAGACGGGTGGCGAAGTCGCGCGTCAGGGTGCGGAGTTCGGGTGGGCCGTCGATGACGAAGGGGCGGTCCAGGGCGGCCAGGGTGGGTGGGAGCCAGCCCAGGTGTTCCGCGTGGATCTCCACCCGTTGCCAGCCGGGCTGGTCGTCCGTGAGGGTCGCGACCGTCGCGGGCAGGTGCGTGCGGAGGTGTTCGAACGTTGCCCGGACGCGCAGGGTCACCTCGTAGCGGTACGCGGCCGTCGCGAAGCCCGTCACCACGCGGGCCGCCGGGTCCGGGCCCTCGGGCACCTCGAAGGAGCCCGGCAGGGTGCGTGCGTCCGCGATGCGGTCGAGGCGGAACGTGCGGTCCTCGTTGCGGTCCGCGTCCCTGCCGGTCACGTACCACCGGCCCGCGTGCGCCACGATCCCGTACGGATGCAGGCTGCGGTCGCTGCGGCGTCCCTCGCGGTCGGTGTACCTGACGGAGACGGGCCGGCGGTGGTGCACCGCGTCGGCCAGGGTGAGCAGGACGCCCGCGTCCGGGCTCGCGAAGTCCCCGGGCTGCTCGGTGAACGACAGGGACTCCAGCAGGATGTCCAGCCGCCGGGCCAGGTGCCGGGGGAGCACCCGCCGGACCTTCGCCGCCGCCGTCTCGTTCGCCGTGCGCTGCGCCGTCGTCAGCCCCGCCCTGCGTCCGGCCACCAGGCCGAGCAGCACGGCCAGCGCCTCCTCGTCGCCGAACATCAGCGGGGGCACCCGGTAACCGGGTCCGAGCCGGTACCCGCCGTAACGTCCGCGTACCGATTCCACCGGCACGTCCAGGTCGATCAGCTGCTCCACGTACCGCCGCACGGTCCGCCCGTCGACGCCGAGCCGGCCGGCCAGTTCGGCCACCGTCCGGGTGCCCCCGGACTGCAGCAGTTCCAGCAGGGTCAGCACACGGGCGGCGGGTCGGGGCACAGGCACGAAGATACCGCGTATACCGGGCCGATTCTGTCCGCTATTGCCCCTAGCGTCGGCCGTGCACGCCTTCCGTACGGCTGAGGAGTTCCCCCATGCAGTTCGCATCCGTCCGCATCATCACCGCCGACGTGGCACGCCTTGTCGCGTTCTACGAGCGGGCCCTTGGCGTGTCCGCGACCTGGGCCACGGAGCACTTCGCCGAGGTCAGGACCGACGGCGCCACCCTCGCGATCGCCGGTACCGCCACCGTCCCGATGTTCGCGCCCGGCTCCGCCCGCCCGGCGGCCAACCACAGCGCGGTCATCGAGTTCCACGTCGACGACGTGGACCGCGTCCACAAGGAACTGGGCGACTTCCTCACCGACGTCGTCAGCGGCCCCGCCACCATGCCCTGGGGCAACCGCTCCCTGCTGTTCCGCGACCCTGACGGCAACCTCGTCAACTTCTTCACCCGCTGACCTCGTAGGAGCACCCACCGTGTGTGTCCGGTCACTGTCCGGAGGCTGTCCGTAGCCGTCGGTGCCGTGCCCGCCGTTGACGCGGGTAGGGCGCCGGGGTGCGTCACGGACGGATCCGAGGGAGAGGTGCGGCATGACGGCGGTGGAGGCGGAGCCGGGTCGGCACGACGACGAGGCGGACGAGCCGGGCTGGGAGGTCGACCCGGACGACGAGTGGGGCGTCGCGGTCATCACGACCGTGGGGCGCCAGCTGAGGCTGCGCCGCGAGGCGGCGGGCCTCCGGGTGCCGGACTTCGGGCGGGCCGTGGGCTACGGCGAGGACATGATCTACAAGATCGAGGCCGGCAAGCGGATCCCTCGCCAGGAGTTCCTGGCGAGGGCGGACGAGGTGCTGGGGGCGGGGGGTCTGCTGTCCGCCGCATGGGAGGACGTGAAGAAGGTCCGCTATCCCAAGAAGGTACGCGCGCTCGCGAAGTTGGAGGCGCAGGCGGTGGAGATCGGCATCTATGAGAGCCACAGCGTCCACGGCCTGCTCCAGACGCCTGAGCACGCGAAGGCTTTGTTCGAGGCCATGCAGCCGCCGTACTCGTCGGACGAGGTGGAGCGCATGGTCGCGGCGCGGGTCGCCCGGGCGTCGGTCTTTGACCGCTCGCCCGCGCCCGCGCTCAGTTTCGTTCTGGAAGAGGCGGCTCTGCGGCGTCCCATCGGGGGCAGAATGGTGCAACGACGGCAGCTGGAACGCCTGTTGGAGGTGGGCCGACTGCGCAACGTGATGCTTCAGGTCATGCCGTTGGACTGCGAGTCGCACTCCGGAATGGACGGCAGGATCGAGCTGCTGAAGTTCGCGGACGGGACGGCGGTGGGCCGCTCCGACGGTGCGTTCTGTGGTCGGCCGACAACTGAGCTGAAACACCTGCGTGTTCTCGAGCTGCGGTATGCAACCATCCGAGCCCAGGCGCTCTCTCCGCGCGAAACGCTGACCTTCATCGGACAACTGCTGGGAGAAACATGAGCAGCGAGCTCAACTGGTTCAAGAGCAGCTACAGCAGCGGCAACGACGGCAACTCCTGCGTCGAACTCGCCCTCACCCCCCGCATCGTGCACGTCCGGGACTCCAAGGACACCGCGGGCCCCCGACTGGCCTTCGCCTCGACCGCGTGGGCGCGTTTCCTTCCCTACGTGCAGCAGGGCTGAATGCACGACGAACCCCCGAGGCCGGCCTGGGGCCGGCCTCGAGGGCGCGTGCGGGGTGCGTTGCGGGGCTCGGATCAGAGGGAGACGCCGTGGCCGCGCAGGAAGGTCGCCGGGTTGACGGCGGAGCCGTAGTTCGGGGTGGTGCGGATCTCGAAGTGCAGGTGGGGACCGCTGGAGTTGCCGGTGTTGCCGGACAGGGCGATCTTCTGGCCGGTCTTGACGACCTGGCCGACCTTCACGTGCACGGACGACAGGTGGGCGTACTGGGAGTACGTCTTGCTGCCGTGCTTGATCACGATGGCGTTGCCGTACGCGGGGCCGTCACCGGCGCCGTTGCCGCCGGCCTTGACGACGGTGCCGCCGTGGGCGGCCATCACCGGGGTGCCGGTCGGGACGGCGTAGTCCTGGCCGGAGTGCTTGTGGGCCCACATGCCGCCGTTCTGCGCGAAGCTCGCCGACAGCTTGTAGTTCTTGACCGGGGAGACCCAGGACGGGGTGCTCTTCTTGGCGGCCTGGGTCGCCTTCTTCACTGCCGAGGCCTTCACGGCCTGCGTCTTCGCGGCCTCGGCCTGCGCGGCGGCCTGCGCCTGGACCGGGGTGGCGGTCGGCGCGGAGTTGCCGGAGGCGGCGACCGCGACTCCGGCTCCCAGGACGGCCGTGGAGCCCAGACCGGCGGCCAGGACGGCGGCGCGGGTGCGGGTGGCGGTCGTACGGGGGAAACGGGAGATGACGCGCTCGAACATCGAAACCTCATGGGGGAGGGGACGGGGGAATGCCATCCGCGGAACAGGTCCGTGCCGCGCTGGCTGTTCCTTGGTAACCGGCACCGCCCAAAAGCCGCAAAGGTGTGACCTACGACGAAACCTCGTAGATCCGGCATGAGATGCACGTCTCTTGACGGAGCACCCTCTACGGGGAGAAACCCCCCTTTCAAGGTGATCGATCAGCCTTGTGCGGCATATGTCCGATTTCAAATCGGGCGTTTCTTCACTATTCCGCGTAGTACACCCGGCGGGCCCTGTGGAGCATGTCACCGGGCGCCCTTCAGGAATGTGGCGTGGGTCTCCGGCCGTCCCCCGGATTCAGCCGCCGAACAGCTCCAGCGAGAGCCAGAGCGCCACCGTCGACGCCACGAGCGCGGCCGGAACGGTCGCCAGCCCCAGCAGGGTGAAGCGCCGCAGGCTCACCTCGTGGTCGTGGCGGTGGGCGATCCGGCGCCACAGCAGGGTGGCCAGCGAGCCCGCGTAGGTGAGGTTCGGGCCGATGTTCACGCCGAGCAGGACCGCGAGGACCGCGCCGGGGCCGGACGGAGCGGCCAGCGGGACCAGGGCGAGGACGGCGGGCAGGTTGTTGATCAGGTTCGCCAGCAGGGCCGCGAGACCGGCGACGGCCAGCAGGGGGAGCAGGCCCGTGCCGTCGGGCAGGACCGCGTCGAGCGCGTCGTCCAGGCCGTGGTCCAGGACCGCCCGGACCACCACGCCCAGGGCCAGCACGAACGCCAGGAACGGCAGGTCGGCGGCGCGCAGCAGCCGCAGGGGACCGGTGCGGCGGCGGGCCAGGGCCCGCACCGCCATCACGGCCGCGCCGGCCGCCGCCGCCCACGCCGGGTCGGCGCCCACCGCGGACGCCACGGCGAACCCGGCGAGCGTGGCCGCCACCGTGACCAGGGCGAACAGCGGCACCTCCACCCGCTCGTCCGCCGTGTCCGGTGCGGTCGGCTCCGCCGCGAGGTCGACGGCGAAGAAACGGCGGAAGACGACGTACTCCACGGCGATGGCCGCCAGCCACGGCAGGAGCATCAGCAGCGCGAAGCGGGTGAAGGTCAGCCCGGTGGCGGTGAAGGCGAGCAGGTTGGTCAGGTTCGACACCGGCAGCAGCAGGGACGCCGTGTTCGACAGGTGCGCGCCCGCGTAGACGTGCGGGGCGGGCCGGGCGCCCATGCGGGTCGCCGTCGCGAAGACCACCGGCGTCAGCAGCACCACCGTGGCGTCCAGGCTGAGCACCGCCGTGATCAGCGAGGCGAGCGCGAACACCGCGCCGAGCAGCCGGCGCGGGCGGTGGCGGGACCAGCGGGCCATCCAGGTCCCGCACGCGTGGAAGAGACCTTCCTCGTCGCACAGCTTGGCGAGCACCAGGACGGCGGCGAGGAAACCGATCACCGGCCCGAGCCGCACGGCCTCCTCCCGCACCGCCTCCCAGGTGATCGCGCCCGTCGCGATCACGACTCCGGCGGCGGGCACCGCGAACGCCGCCTCCGGCCAGCGGAAGGGACGGACGACGGCACACACCAGCACCACGGCCAGCGCGGCGACGGACAGCGATTCGAGCAACACAGTGCTGATCATCCACATGATGCGGTGCCCCGCGGACACCGCGTCCCCGGGATGTCGCGGAGCGGTACCTTCGACCTCACGCAGATCAGGGCCCGATGAGGAGAGTCAACGTGAGCAAGTTCGTGCGGCCCGCCGCCGAAGGTGCCGACCCGTTCGGTACGGCGCGTCTGCGGCGCGGGGTCCTGGACGCCTGGGCCACCAGTCCGGCCCGTTTCCGTGAGGACGCCAACGCCGAGGAGGACCTCGTCCTCGGCGGGTACCGGGACCGGCTCGTCGTCGAGCTCGCGCAGAACGCCGCCGACGCCGCCGCCCGTGCCGGCGTGCCCGGCCGGCTGCGGCTCACCCTGCGCGACGGCGTGCTGGTCGCCGCCAACACCGGCGCCCCGCTGGACGCGGCCGGAGTCGAGTCGCTGTCCACGCTGCGGGCCTCCGCCAAGCGGGACGCGCCCGACCGGGCCGTCGGACGGTTCGGCGTCGGCTTCGCGGCCGTGCTCGCCGTCACCGACGAACCCGCCGTCGTCGGCCGGCACGGCGGGGTGCGCTGGTCGCTCGCCGAGGCGCGGGACCTCGCGCGGGACACCGCCAGGCACGGCCCCGGCCTCGGTGACGAGATCCGCCGCCGCGACGGGCACGTACCGCTGCTGCGGCTGCCGTTCGCCGCCGAGGGCACCGCCCCCGACCCGTACGACACGGCCGTCATCCTGCCGCTGCGCGACACCGCCGCAGCCGACCTCGCCGAGCGGCTGCTGCACGCCGTCGACGACGCCCTGCTGCTTGCCCTGCCCGGCCTGGAGGAGGTCGTCGTCGAGATCGGCGACGACACGCCCCGCACGATGCGCCGCGGCACCGACGGCGAGCTGACCGTGGTGACGGACTCCCGCGACGGCACCACCCGCTGGCGCACCGCCACCGCGCACGGCGGCCTCGCCCCCGAACTGCTCGCCGACCGGCCCGTCGAGGAGCGGCTGAGGCCGCACTGGTCGGTCACCTGGGCCGTCCCCGTCGACACCGACGGCGGCCCCGCCCGCCCGCGCACCGCCCCCGTCGTGCACGCGCCCACGCCCAGCGACGAGCCGCTCGGCGTGCCCGCCCTGCTCATCGCCTCCCTGCCGCTGGACTCCACCCGCCGGCATGCCGCCCCGGGCCCGCTCACCGACTTCCTCGTGCAGCGCGCCGCCGACGCCTACGCCGGACTCCTCGCCGCATGGCGTCCGGTGGGCACCGGCGTCATCGGCCTGGTGCCGGGGCCCCTCGGCAAGGGCGAGCTGGACGGCGCCCTGCGCGCCGCGGTCCTGGAGCGGCTGCCGCGCACCGCCTTCCTCCCGCCCGCCGCCGTACCCGTCGCCGACGACGACTCCGAACTGCCCGAGGCGCTGCGGCCCAGGGACGCCGAGATCGTCGAGGGGGCGGGCGCCGACACCGTACGGGTGCTGGCCGAGGTACTGCCCACGCTGCTGCCCGCGGGGCTGGAACGGCGCGTGGAGCTGCGCACGCTCGGGGTGGCCCGGGTGCCGCTCACCGACGCGGTCGACCGGCTCGCCGGCCTGGAGAAGTCCCCCGACTGGTGGCGGCGGCTGTACGACAGCCTCGCCGGGGTCGACCCGGACCGCCTGTCGGGGCTGCCGGTACCGCTGGCCGACGGCCGGACGACCATCGGGCCGCGGCAGGTGCTGCTGCCCACGCCCGACGCGGCCCTGGACGCCGAGCTGCTGGCCCGGCTCGGCCTGAAGGTCGCCCACCCCGACGCCGCCCACCCGCTGCTGGAGAAGCTGGGCGCGCTGCCGGCCACTCCGCGCGCCGTGCTCACCACCCCGCAGGTGCGGGCCGCCGTCGCCGCGTCCCTCGACGACGAGGGCGCGGTGAACTGGGAGGAGGACGCCCCGGACGCCGAGGAACTCGCCGACACCGTGCTGGGGCTGGTGCGTGACGCCGGGCTGGACCCCGGCGACGAGCCCTGGCTGGGCGCGCTCGCCCTGCCCGACGAGGACGGCGAACTGTCCCCGGCCTGCGAACTCGTCTTCCCCGGCGGTCCGTTCGCGCAGGTCATGCGGGAGGGGGAGCTGGCCGCGGTGGACGCGGAGCAGGCCGAACGGTGGGGCGAGCAGCCGCTGGCCGCGTGCGGGGTGCTGGTGGACTTCGCGCTGGTGCGGGCCACGGACGTGGTGCTCGACCCGGACGAGCTGGAGCCCCGCGAGAGCGACTACGCCGAACCGGACGACCCGGGGCTGCTGGACGCCGTGGACGTGTGGGCCGAGGACATCCTCGACCGCTTCCCCGACGCGCCCGTGCCGCCGGTCGCCACCGAGATCGTCGCCGTGCGCGACCTGGACCTGGTGGACGACGACCACTGGCCGCGGGCGCTGGCCCTGCTGTCCCGGCCGCCGCTGCGGGACGCCCTGGTCGAGCCGGTACGCATCCTGCTGCACGACGGCACCCACGAGGTCGTGCGGCCGTACACCGCGTGGTGGCTGCGCGGCCACCCCGTGCTGGGCGGACGCCGCCCGGCCGGACTGCGCGCCGCGGGCGGCGACCCGCTGCTGCGCGGGCTGTACGACGAGGCGGACGCGGCCGGCTTCGACGACGAGCAGGTGCTGCACGCGCTGGGCGTCCGCACGTCGGTCGCCGCGCTGCTGGACGAGCCGGGCGGGGCGGCGGAGCTGCTGGAGCGGCTCGCCGACCCGGACCGGCCGGTCACGGCGGCCCAGTTGCACGGCCTGTACGGGGCGCTGGCGGAGCTGGACCCGGAGCAGGTGACCCTGCCGGACGAGCTGCGCGCGGTGACCGACGGGCGGGTGGAGGTGGTGGACGCCGCCGACGCGGTGGTCGTCGACTCGCCCGACCTGCTGCCGTTCACCTCCGGGGTGCCGCTGCTGCCGGTGCGGCCGGCGCGGGCCGCGGAGCTGGCGGAGCTGTTCCAGGTGCGGCGGCTGAGCGAGTCCGTCACCGGGCGGGTGGACTCCGAGGGCACGGAGCACGAGGTGCCGGAGGCGGTGCGGGTGCTGCTGGGGGCGGGCACCCCGGCCGTCTACGTGGAGCACGAGGAGCTCGTCGTCGACGGCGTGGAGATCGACTGGCGGCTCACCGACGACGGGGTGCTGCACGTGGCGACGCTGGAGGGGGTCGCCGCGGGTCTCGCCTGGGCGGCGGGGCAATGGCCGCGGCGCTTCGAGGTGGGGGCGCTGCTGGAGGATCCGTCCCGCACGGAGGAACTGGCCCGCGACCGCTGGTTCGACTGACCCCCCGAGGGCTCCGCCCCGGACCGCGCTCCTCGAACGCCGGAGGGGCTGATGTCCCTCACGGTTCCGTCGGGGTGGCGCCCGAGCCCTCCGACTCAAGCTGTTCCAGCTCCCGCGCCAGGCTCTCGGCGTCGTACGGGCCCGTGTGGCGGCGGTTGCCGATGAAGAACGTGGGGGCGCCCTGGACGCCGCTGGCCTCGGCGCTGGCGGCGTCCCGGCGCACCCGCTCGGCCGCCCAGTCGGACTCGAGGTCCTTCAGGAACCTCTCCATGTCGAGTCCGAGGTCGATGGCGTAGACGACGGTGTCCTCGTACTCCAGCTCGTCCTGGTGCTTGTAGAGCAGGTCGTGCATGTCCCAGAAGTGGCCCTGCGCGTCCGCGGCGACGGCCGCCCGCGCGGCCAGCTCGGCGTGCGGGTGCACGTCGGGCAGGGGCAGGTGCCGGAACACGTACCGGAACCGGTCGCCGAAGCGGTTCCGCAGTTCCTTGGTGACGCCGGTGGCGCGGGCGCAGAAGGGGCACTCGAAGTCGCCGTACTCCACGAGCGTCAGGGGCGCGTCGACGGGGCCGAGGATGTGGTCCGTCTCGGGGTCGACCAGGCGGTCCAGGTAGCGGGGCAGGTCCGCGTCCGTCTGCCCGCCGAGGACGGTGGAGAGCCGGAACACCAGCCCGCCAACCAGCGTGGCGATCAGCGCCGCGAGCAGCACGCCGACGGTCGCCCGGGCCAGGAGCTCCGCGTCGTCCTCGAAGGCGAGCCCGGCGATCAGCAGGGACACGGTGAACCCGATGCCGGACAGGGCCGCGCCGCCCAGCACGTGGCCCTCTCCTACCCCTCCGGGCAGCCGGCCGAGCCCGAACCGGGTGCCGAGCCGGGCGCCGCCCCAGATGCCGATGAGCTTGCCGGCGACGAGCCCCAGCACCACGGCCCAGGTGAGGGCGGAGCCGAGCGCGTCGGTGAGGACCCCGTCGCGCAGGTCGACGCCGGCGTTGGCCAGCGCGAACACCGGGACGACGACGTAGCTCGACCAGGGGTGGAGGTACATCTGCAGCCGCTCGTTGACCGAGACGGCCTTCTGGAGCCCCTTGCGTGCCGTCTTGCCCACGTCGGCGCGGGGTGACTGGCGGAACGCGCGGAACAGCCGCACCGCCTGGGCCACACCCTCGCGGGACGGTTCGCGGGCGGGGATGAGGAGACCGCCGAGCATGCCGGCGATGGAGGCGTGCAGACCGGCCTGCAGCGTGGCCCACCACATCACCAGCACGATCAGCACGTACGGGACGGCCCGCCAGACGTCGAAGCGGGACAGCGACGACAGGATCGCGCCGAGCACCAGGGCGGCTACCAGCTCCGGCACCTGGATGCTGCCGGAGTAGACGACTCCGATGACGGTGACGGCGACGATGTCGTCGATGACCGTGATGGCCAGCAGGAAGATCCGCAGTTGGGTGACGAAGCGGGGGCCCACCACGGCGAGCGCGCCCAGCAGGAACGCCGTGTCGGTGCCGATGACGATGCCCCAGCCGTTCGCGGCGTCCGTGCCGGGCGCGATCAGCAGGTAGAGGGCGACGGGCACGAGCATGCCGCCGACGCCTGCGAGTCCCGGGATCATGATCCGGCGGCGGTCGTTCAGCGAGCCGACGGACAGCTCGTAGCGGACCTCCAGGCCGATGACGAAGAAGAACAGCGCCATCAGCCCGTCGTTGACCCAGTGCGCCAGGTCCATCGACAGATCCGCGTTGCCGATCGCAACGGACGCCTCCGTGTGCCACAGCGAGAAGTACGACTCCGACCAGGGCGAGTTCGCCCACACGAGGGCCACCGCCACGGCGAACAGCATCAGCCCGGAACTGCCCGCCTCGGTCGCCAGGAAGTTGCGCACCGGCGCGGCCAGCTGGGCCGCGAGCTCACCCCTGCTCGACCGGGACTGGGACTCCTCGGACTTCTTCCCGGGCAGCTTCATGAGGTCTTCCGTCTCCGATCCCTGCGGCGGCAGCCTCCATCGTCACTCACATACCGCGCATACCGCCCGGCCACCGGAGTCGCCCGCCGCTCAAATCTCCGCGCTTCGCCTCACCATTCACACAGGTGGCGTACGCCGTCGAGGGGAGTGGGACGGGTCTGCCGGGGCCGGTCAGACGGGGAAGCGGCGGTCCACCCAGCGCCAGAGGATCTCCAGGACCGCCGACGTGACCGCCGCGATGGCGACCGCCGTCCACGGCATCGTCATGCCGACCAGGCGCAGGGCGAAGAAGTCCTGGAGCCAGGGCACCGCGAGGACCAGCAGGAAGGCCCCGGCCATCGCCGCCACCAGGGCGACGCGCCACCAGGTGTAGGGGCGGGCGATGATCGCCAGTACCCAGATGGAGATCAGGAACAGGGTCAGCGTCGCCGCGCTCGTCTCCGCGCCCAGCGCGCCGGCCCCGCTGTAGTGCTGCCGGGCCAGCAGATACGTCGCGAAGGTGGCCAGCCCGGCCAGCACCCCGCCCGGGATCGCGTACCGCATGACCCGCTTCACGAAGTTCGGCCGCGCCCGCTCCTTGTTGGGGGCGAGGGCCAGGAAGAAGGCGGGGACGCCGATGGTCAGCGTGGACAGCAGGGTCAGATGGCGCGGCAGGAACGGGTACTCCACCTGCGACGCCACCACCAGCACCGCCAGCAGCACCGAGTACACCGTCTTCACCAGGAACAGCGTGGCGACCCGGGTGATGTTGCCGATCACCCGCCGGCCCTCGGCGACCACCGACGGCAGCGTGGCGAAGCTGTTGTTCAGCAGCACGATCTGCGCGACCGCCCGAGTGGCCTCCGAACCGGAGCCCATCGCCACGCCGATGTCCGCGTCCTTCAGCGCCAGCACGTCGTTCACGCCGTCCCCGGTCATCGCGACCGTGTGGCCCTTCGACTGCAGCGCGCCGACCATGTTCCGCTTCTGCTGGGGCGTGACCCGCCCGAACACCGTGCCCTCGTCCAGCGCGTCGGCCATGGCGTCCGGCTCGGCCGGCAGTTTGCGCGCGTCCACCGTCGTACCGGACAGGCCCAGCTTGGCGGCGACCGCCCCGACCGACACCGCGTTGTCGCCGGAGATCACCTTGGCGCGGACGTTCTGCTCGTCGAAGTAGCGCAGGGTGTCGGCGGCGTCCGGGCGCAGCCGCTGCTCCAGCACCACCAGTGCCACCGCCCGCACGCCGTCCACGGCGGCCGGGTCGTCGACCTCCGCGCCGTCGCGGGCGCGGGCGAGCAGCAGCACCCGCAGGCCCTGGCGGTTCATCCGCTCCGTCTCGTCCAGCGCCGGGTCGTCGTGGGGGAGCAGTACGTCCGGCGCCCCGAGCAGCCAGCTGACGGGCCGGCCGTCGCCCTCGTCGAGGGTGGCGCCGCTGTACTTGCGGGCCGAGGAGAAGGGCAGCGTGTCGGTGAGGCGCCAGTCGGTGGTGTCCGGGTACGCCTCGATGACCGCCTGCAGGGAGGCGTTGGGGCGGGGGTCCGCCGAGCCCAGCTCGCCCAGCACCTTGCGTACGTACGTCTCGTCGGCGTCGCCCAGCACCCGCAGCTCGGTGACGTCCATGCCGCCCTCGGTCAGCGTGCCGGTCTTGTCCAGGCACACCGTGTCGACCCGGGCCAGGCCCTCGATCGCCGGCAGCTCCTGCACCAGGCACTGCTTGCGGCCCAGCCGGATCACCCCGATGGCGAAGGCGACCGAGGTGAGCAGCACCAGCCCCTCGGGGACCATCGGCACGATCCCGCCGACCGTGCGGGCGATGGAGTCCTTCAGCTCGTTGTCCTCGACCACCAGCTGGCTGATGACCAGGCCGATCGCGGTCGGCACCATCATCCACGTGACGTACTTGAGGATGATGGAGATGCCGCTGCGCAGCTCGGAGTGGACCAGGGTGAAACGGGATGCCTCCTCGGCCAGCTGCGCCGCGTAGGCCTCGCGGCCCACCCGGGTGGCCTGGAAGGAGCCGCCGCCCGCGACGACGAAGCTGCCGGACATGACCTGGTCCCCGGGCTGCTTCACCACGGGGTCGGCCTCACCGGTGAGCAGCGACTCGTCGATCTCCAGGCCGTCCGCCTCGACGCACACCCCGTCGACGACGGCCTTGTCCCCCGGCCCGATCTCGATCAGGTCGTCCAGCACGATCTGCGAGGTGCCGATCTCGGCGGCCACCCCGTCCCGGCGCACCGTGGGTTTCGCCTCGCCGATCAGCGCGAGGGAGTCCAGCGTCTTCTTCGCCCGCCACTCCTGGATGATCCCGATGCCGGTGTTGGCGAGGATCACGTAACCGAACAGGCTGTCCTGGAAGGGCGCGACGATCAGCATGATCACCCAGAGCACGCCGATGATCGCGTTGAACCGGGTGAAGACGTTCGCGCGGACGATCTCAGTGATCGACCGGCTGCTGCGCACGGGTACGTCGTTGACCTGTCCGCGCGCCACCCGCTCGGCCACTTCCGCCGACGTGAGCCCGGTCACCGGCGACGTGGCCGTGACGGGCTGGACGGCATCGGTACGGTCGCCCGCGTCGAGATGCGTCATGCAATCGACAGTACGTGCGGAGTCTGCGCTTCACCCACCGGAGCGGGGAAGATCCGACCAGGGGAGGACGGCCGTCGTACCGGGGTCGTACCGCAGTGGTGGCGGCCTCAACTCCGGGTGCTACACGGTGAGTTGGCGCGATTCAGTCGGCGTGCGCGCTCGAGGTGTGGCCGGGGCCGGTATCGGCCGCCCCGGTCTGCGCCCGCTTGATCGCGGCGTCGCGCCTGCGGACGTACCAGATGCCGATGAAGCCGAGGCCGCCGCCGGCCAGGCAGGTCCACAGCCACCAGGTGTGCCCGTGGTCGTCGAACCAGCCGTAGAACGGCAGCTGCACCAGGAAGAGGACGAACCAGACGATCGTGCCGCCGGTGATGGTGGCGACCACGGGGCCCTCCAGGGGCTCCGGCGCCTCGTGCTTGGGGGTCCACTTCGCCATGCGGACAGCTTACGAGGGGCGGCGGGTGCCCGGTCGCCCGCAGGGGGCGGGAGAGGCGATGGCAGGAGGGCGGGAGGGGTGATGGCGCGGGAATCACACCCGCCGCCCCGGGTCTACGCGCGGAGATGGCTTCGACGACGTTATATGTTCATACTGAATTCGTTTGCCTCTGACCGCTTTTATTCGTAGAAAACACCAAAGGCCCGGCTCCGGGGGGAGCCCGCCGGTGATGAGGTCTCTGCACATGTCCACGTCGGCCCCCGCCAAGGCGCCCGTCCCCGAGCAGCCGGGGTCCGGAGCCGCGTCCGGCGCCCTCGACCGCTACTTCCGGATCTCCGAGCGCGGCAGCACGCTGTCGCGCGAGGTCCGTGGCGGTTTCGCCACCTTCTTCGCGATGGCCTACATCATCGTGCTGAACCCGATCATCCTGGGCAGCGCGAAGGACGCGTTCGGCAACCAGCTGGACAACGGCCAGCTGGTCACCGCGACCGCCCTGACCGCGGCGTTCACCACGCTGCTCATGGGCGTCATCGGCAACGTCCCGATCGCGCTGGCCGCCGGACTCGGCGTGAACTCGGTGGTCGCCCTCCAGCTCGCGCCCCGCATGTCCTGGCCGGACGCGATGGGCATGGTGGTGCTGGCCGGTTTCGTGGTGATGATCCTGGTCGCCACGGGCCTGCGCGAGCGCGTGATGAACGCCGTGCCCTACGGGCTGCGCAAGGCCATCGCCATCGGTATCGGCCTGTTCATCATGCTGATCGGGCTGGTCGACTCCGGTTTCGTCTCCCGCATCCCGGACGCCGCCCAGACCACCGTCCCGCTCCAGCTCGGCGCGGACGGCCACCTCAACGGCTGGCCGGTCCTCGTCTTCGTGCTCGGCGCGCTGCTCACGCTGGCGCTCATCGTGCGCAAGGTGCCCGGCGCGATCCTCATCTCGATCGTCACGATGACCGTCGTCGCGGTCGTGATCAACGCCGTCGCCGACGTGCCCTCCTGGGGCCTGACCGCGCCCGACTGGCCCGGCAACCCGGTGGCCACCCCCGACTTCGGCCTCATCGGACAGGTCAGCCTGTTCGGCGGATTCTCCGAGGTGGGCGTGCTGACGGGCGTCCTGTTCGTCTTCACCGTGCTGCTGTCGTGCTTCTTCGACGCGATGGGCACGATCATGGGCGTCTCGGACGAGGCCAAACTGACCGACGGCGAGGGCCAGATGCCCGGCATCAACAAGGTGCTGTTCATCGACGGTGTCGCGGTCGCCGCGGGCGGCGCCAGCTCCGCCTCGGCCACCACCGCGTTCGTGGAGTCCACGGCCGGAGTCGGCGAGGGCGCGCGCACCGGCTTCGCCAACGTCGTGACCGGCGGACTGTTCGCCCTGGCGCTGTTCCTCACGCCCGTCGCCACCATGGTCCCGTCCCAGGCGGCCACCCCCGCGCTGCTCGCGGTGGGCTTCCTGATCCTGGCCGGCTCCATCAGGGAGATCGACTGGGCGGACCACACGATCGCCATCCCGGCCTTCGTGACGATGGTGATGATGCCGTTCACCTACTCGATCACCAACGGCATCGGCATGGGCTTCCTCACCTTCGTGGCGCTGCGTCTGGCGGCCGGCCGCGGCCGGGAGGTCCCGAAGGCGATGTACGTGGTGGCGGCGGTCTTCGCCTTCTACTACCTGCTGCCGGCGCTGGGTCTGACCTGATCCACGCCGGGGGAGAACGGGCTCCGCGAAGGGGCCCGGGGTGCGGGCTCAGGTGACCCGTAGAACTTCTCCGTCTCCTCGACGGCGGTACGGAACCGCTGGTCGAAGTCATCGCGCATGAGCGTCCGGACGACATAGTCCTGGACGCTCATGCCGCGTTTGGCGGCATGGTCGCGGAGCCGTTCGAGCAGTTCATGGTCTATCCGCAGGCTGAGCACGTCGGTCCCCATGCCCTGAGCGTCGCCGCACCCCAGGGTGCGGCGCGTGACCTTTCGCGCTTCGATCACTCATATGGGTGATCTCGCCCCCCGGGTGTCTTGATTTTCCCCGGGGTGTCTTGATTTCGGCGGGCACGTTCCTGCGCAAGTCCGGCCGCCGGTGGGCGGACCGGCGGGTGGGACGGGAGTGGCGGGACTCACGGCGGGGGCCGACGTACCCGGTGGTTCTTAGCGAGAGTAATGAGTTACGCTAAAGAACATGCCGGACCTCAGCCATGGCGACGACGCAGCCGCCGTGAACGCCCTTCGCTCCGCCGTGATGCGTCTGTCCCGTCGGCTCAAGCACCAGCGCGTCGACGAGTCGCTCAGCCCCACCGAGATGTCGGTGCTCGGCACCCTGGCCCGCTGCGGCAGTGCCACCCCGGGCGAGCTCGCCCGCAAGGAGCACGTCCAGCCGCCGTCGATGACCCGCATCGTGGCGCTGCTGGAGGCCAAGGGACTCGTCCGGCTGGAGCCGCACCCCGACGACCGCCGCCAGAAGGTCGTCACGCAGACCGAGCGGGCCGAGGCGATGCTCGAGGAGAGCCGTCGCAAGCGGAACGCGTTCCTCGCCACGCTGGTCGAGGAGCTGGACGAGGACGAGTGGGCCACCCTGCGCGCCGCCGCCCCCGTGCTGGAGAAACTGGCGCACATCTGACCCCCGCAGCAACAGGAGGCGAACCTTTTGAGTACGGGATCCGGAGCAGCTTCCGCCCCCGCACCTGACCCCTACGACACGAAGACCGCCCTCGACGCGCCGCGCAGGAACTCGATGTTCTCCTCGCTGAGGATCAGGAACTACCGCCTGTTCTTCCTCGGCCAGGTGGTCTCCAACATCGGCACCTGGATGCAGCGCATCGCCCAGGACTGGCTGGTGCTCAGCCTCACCGGCTCCTCGGCCGCCGTCGGCATCACCACGGCCCTGCAGTTCCTGCCGATGCTGCTGTTCGGCCTGTACGGCGGTGTCCTCGTCGACCGGCTGCGCAAGCGGCCCACCCTGATGGTCACCCAGTCCGCGATGGCCCTCACGTCCCTCGCGCTCGCCGTCCTCACCCTGACCGGCATGGTCGAGGTCTGGCACATCTACGTCGCCGCCCTCGCCCTCGGTTTCGCGACCGTCGTCGACAACCCGGCCCGCCAGTCCTTCGTGTCCGAGCTGGTCGGCCCCGGCCAGCTGCAGAACGCGGTCAGCCTGAACTCCGCGAACTTCCAGTCCGCCCGGCTGGTCGGCCCCGCCGTCGCGGGCCTGCTGATCACCGGCGTCGGCACCGGCTGGGCGTTCCTGCTGAACGGCCTGTCCTTCGTCGCGCCGCTGACCGGCCTGATGCTGATGCGCACCCGTGAGCTGCACCCCGTGGAGCGCGCGCCGCGCGGCAAGGGACAGCTCCGCGAGGGCCTGCGCTACGTGGCCGGACGGCCCGACCTGGTCTGGCCGATCGTGCTGGTCGGCTTCATGGGCACCTTCGCCTTCAACTTCCCCGTCTACCTGTCGGCCTTCGCCGACGACGTGTTCCACGGGGGCGCGGGCGTCTACAGCATGTTCAACACGCTGATGGCGGTCGGCTCCGTCTCCGGAGCCCTGCTCGCCGCCCGGCGCGGCACGGCCCGGCTACGGCTGCTGATCATGGCCGCGCTGGCCTTCGGCGCGCTGGAGATCCTCGCCGCGGCGTCGCCGGAGCTGTGGATGTTCGCGCTGATCATGGTGCCGCTGGGGCTGGTCTCGATGACGGTCAACGTCACCACCAACACCAGCCTGCAGATGTCCACCGATCCGTCGGTGCGCGGCCGGGTCATGGCCCTCTACATGATGGTCTTCCTCGGCGGCGCCCCCGTCGGCGCCCCGATCGTCGGCTGGGTCACCGACACCTACGGTGCCCGCGTCGGCTTCGCGGCCGGCGGCGCCATCGCGATGACCGCGGCGGCCGTCATCGGCCTGATCCTGGCCCGGGCCGGCGGCCTGCGCCTGTCCTTCGGCTGGAACCACGGCCACCCGCGCGTCCGCTTCGTCCCCCGCGACCACACCAAGGCCCTGGCCCCGGCGGCGTGAGCCGCCGGGCCGGGCCGCCCGGCCCGGCGGCGTGAGCCGCCGGGCCGGGCCGCCCGGCCGCCGTCAGCCGCGTGGAAAGTCGTCGGTCTTGAGGACGAGACCGACGCCCGTCCTGGTCAGGTCGATCTCGATGCCGAAGCCGAAGCACGCACTGCCGTGGTACTTCCCGTCCGTCGGCAGCGTGTGCAGGTGCCACTCACCGCTGTACGGATCGACGATCAAGTAGACCGGCACACCGGCGGCGGCGTAGGCATCCTTCTTCGGCCCGTAGTCGTTGTCCGCGGTCTTCTGCGAGATCACCTCGGCGACGAAGACGACATCCTCGCAACGCCACCGCCCCTTGCCGTCCTGGGTCGCTCCCTCGGCCAGCAGGGTCACGTCGGAGGCGAAGCCGTTGAGGTGACCCGGGTAGTCGATGCGGACGTCGGACTTGAGGCGCTTGCGCGGGTACTTCGCACGCAGTTGATCGTAGATGTCCGCAATGATGTCCCAGTGAGTGTCCCGCTGCGGCGTCATGAAGATGTGCCCCCCGACGATCTCTGCCTTGTAACCCTCGGGGATGGGCATCTTCTCCAGCCACTCGAACATCATGTCGAGCGTGAGTTCGTCGCCGCTCTCGGCCATCTCGATCCTGTCTTCGAGGACGGTCATCGTGGCGCTCCTCCCCGGCCGACGCTCGATGCGTACAGCCGCGCAGTACAACGATACGCACGGTGACCAGGGCACGCGGGACACTGGAGACATGAGACTCTTCGCCGCCGTGTTGCCGCCCGCGGGTGTGGTCCGGGAGCTCGCCGTCGCGGTGGACGGGCTGCGGGAGCTGGACGGGGCCGGCGCCCTGCGGTGGACCGAGCAGGCCGGGTGGCACTTCACGCTCGCGTTCTACGGCGAGGTGGACGAGGAGACCGTGCCGGAACTCACCGCGCGGCTGGGACGGGCCGCGTACCGCACCGAGCCGTTCCGGCTCGCGCTGGCGGGCGGCGGCCAGTTCGGCCGGGGACGGGCGCTGTGGACCGGCGCGGCGGGCGACCTGCGGACGATGCGACTGCTGGCCGAGCGGTCCGAGGCGGCCGGGCGCAAGGCGGGCGTGGCGATGGACGAGCACCGGCACTACACGGCCCACCTGACCGTGGCCCGCAGCCGGGACGCCGTGGACGTACGGCCGTACCTCACGGCGCTGGAGGAGTTCCGCAGCCGCAGCTGGACCGTGGAGGAGCTGGTGCTGGTGCGCAGCCACCTGCCCAGGTCGGGTGTTCCGGGCGAACAGCCCCGCTACGAGGCGGTCGCCCGACAGGCACTCGGCGCGGCCGGTTAGGCTCGACGGCGTGGACCCGAAGACCCGGAACCGGATCATGGCCGGTGCGCTCGTGATGATGTTCGTCGTGGTGGCTCTGGCGGCGGCGCTCGGAAGGTAGCGCCGCCGCCCGTCACCGCGCGCCCGCCGCTACCAGGCGAAGGCCTCCGGGGACGGCCCCGGACCCGGGAAGATCTCGTCCAGCGAGGCCAGCAGCTCCTCGCTCAGCTCCAGCTCCACCGCGCGCAGCGCCGAGTCGAGCTGCTCCCGCGTCCGGGGGCCGACGATCGGACCGGTCACCCCGGGGCGGGTGAGCAGCCAGGCCAGCGCCGCCTCGCCCGGCTCGACCCCGTGCTTCTCCAGCAGGTCCTCGTACGCCTGGATCTGCTTGCGGGCGACGGGGTCGGCCAGGGTGTCCGCGGCCCGTCCGGAGGCGCGGCGGCCGCCCTGGGCCTCCTTCTTGATGACCCCGCCCAGCAGACCGCCGTGCAGCGGCGACCAGGGGATGACCCCCAGCCCGTAGTCCTGCGCGGCCGGGACGACCTCCATCTCGGCGCGCCGCTCGGCGAGGTTGTACAGGCACTGCTCGCTGACCAGGCCGATGGTCCCGCCACGCCGGGCGGCGATCTCGTTGGCCTGCGCGATCTTGTAGCCGGGGAAGTTGGACGACCCGACGTAGAGGATCTTGCCCTGCTGGATCAGGACGTCGATCGCCTGCCAGATCTCCTCGAAGGGCGTCGACCGGTCGACGTGGTGGAACTGGTACAGGTCGATGTAGTCGGTCCCCAGCCGCTTCAGCGAGGCGTCGACCGCCCGCCGGATGTTCACCGCGGACAGCTTGTCGTGGTTGGGCCACGCTTCGCCGTCGGCGCCCATGTTGCCGTACACCTTGGTCGCGAGGACGACCTTGTCGCGGCGGCCCTCGCCCTTGGCGAACCAGCTGCCGATGATGCTTTCGGTACGGCCCTTGTTCTCGCCCCAGCCGTAGACGTTGGCGGTGTCGAAGAAGTTGATGCCGGCGTCGAGGGCCGCGTCCATGATGGCGTGGCTGTCGGGTTCGTCGGTCTGCGGACCGAAGTTCATCGTCCCGAGGACGAGCCGGCTGACCTTGAGTCCTGTGCGTCCGAGCTGCGTGTACCTCATGGGTGTCAAGCCAACGTCTTGGAGTGCGCTCCATGCAAGCGCTTCACGCGTCAGGACGGCTCGTCAGGACGGCTCGTCAGGACGGCTTGTACGGGCCGCCCAGGCCCCACTCCTGCCACATCGCCTCGGCGAACGCCCCCGCGATCTTGTGCTCGCCGCTCTCGTTGGGGTGCGTGCCGTCGTAGGTGTCCGTGTGGAAGTCGTACGTCGCCGGGGGCGGGACGAGCAGGATCGGCGAGCCCGGCTCGTCCAGCTCGGCGGCCGTCTCCGCCAGCAGGGCGTTGAACCGCGCGACCTGCCCGGCGAACGTCTCGTCGGCCTCCACCCGGATGTTGCGGACCACCGGCATCACCGCCATGCGCACCCGTGGACGGGCCCCGCGCGCCCCGGCGACGAACGCGCGCACGTTGTCCGCGGTCTGCTCGGCGTTGGTGTAGAAGCCCAGGTCGATCAGGCCCAGCGACACCAGCAGCACGTCCGCCCGGCAGGAGCGCACGGCGTCACCGATCAGCGGGGCCATGTGGCACCAGCCCTCGCCCCAGCCGGCCAGGTGGGCCCGGGGGAACTCCGGGTCGGCGTACGCGTACGAGGTGGGGGCGTCCGCCGTCGGGTCGTGCAGCGTCTCGCGCGGGCCGACCAGCGTGAAGGGCTCGCCGTACGCGGTGCACAGGTGCTGCCACAGCCGGTAGCGCCAGGTGTGTTCACCCGCGCTCCCGATCGTCATCGAGTCACCTACGGGCATGAACCTGAGCACCCGGTCATCATGGTGGATCAGCGCGTCGGCCGCGATGTGAGCCGGGACACCCGCACGGGCGGGGCCCGGCTGATGGCAGTCTTGGCTCATGCGCCGACCCTTCGCCCTGCTCGCCGCGACCCTCCTGACGGCCGCGCTCGCCGTGCCCGCCTCCGCCGCCGACACCGACGACGGGAACGAGGGGTTCACCATCAACGACCCGCGCATCACCGAGTCCAGCGGACTCGCCGCCTCCCGCCTGCACCCCGGCGTCTACTGGACCCACAACGACAGCGACGACGGCCCTTACCTGTACGCCGTCGACAGCAGGACCGGTGACACCGTCGCCCGCCTCACCCTGACCGGCATCGGTACGCCCCGGGACGTCGAGGCGATCTCCGTCGGCCCCGGCAACCGCCTCTTCGTCGGTGACATCGGCGACAACCTCGGCGGCACCTGGCCGTACGTGTGGATCTACGAACTCCCCGAGCCCGAGAAGCTCCAGGACGCCACCGTGCAGGCCACCCAGTACGTCGTGAAGTACTCCGACGGGCCCCGGGACGCCGAGGCGATGGTCGTGCACCCGAAGACCGGCCGGGTGTACATCGTCGACAAGCACGAGGACGGCGGACATCTCTACGAGGGTCCCGCGAAGCTCTCGCCGTCCGGCGACAACGTGTTCAGGCCCGTCGCCCCGGTCGACCTCTGGACGACCGACGCCGCGCTCTCCCCGGACGGCCGGGACCTCGCCGTGCGCGGCTACTTCGGCGGCATCCACTACGCCTGGAACGGCGGCAAGCTGGAGCGCAAGGGGCGGCTGAGCGTGCCGCTCCAGGGGCAGGGCGAGTCGGTTACCTTCTCGGCCGACGGCACGCGGCTGCTGTTCGGCAGCGAGGGCGAGCAGAGCGGGGTGGTGAGCCGTCCGGCTCCCGGCGCGGACGAGGACGGGCCCGGCGGCGGATCCGGCCGACGCGCGGACGGCGACGGCGGCGCCTCCGGCGACGACGGGAGCGGTGACTCCGTGAAGGTCGGGGGAGCCGTGGCGGTCGCGCTCGTCGTGGCGGCGTTCTTCGGGCTCAGCCGACGCCGGCGCAAGGGCTGAACCGGGCCGTCAGCGCCGCGGTCCGGCCGCGCGCCGGGCGACGTGCACCTCCAGGCCGTCCAGGATGCGCTGGAGCCCGAACTCGAAGTGGTCGAAGCCGGAGGCGAAGGTGTCCTCCGAGAGCGCGGCCATGACGGGATAGCGGCCGCTGTTCATCGCCTTCTCCAGGGCGGGCCGCTGGGCCTCCCAGAACTCCGCGTCCGTCAGCCCGGAGCTGTGTTCGGCCTGCTCCTGGTACAGCTGCGTCCGGGCCGCCCCGACCACGTACCCGTCGATCATGACGATCACCGACAGCAGCTCGGGGTCGGACAGGCCCATCGGCTTGATCCGGGAGAACACCTTCTCCATGCCGTCCAGGGCGCTCGGGCCGAGGATCGGGCGGGACTGGTTGACCTCCAGCAGCCAGGGATGGCGCCGGTAGAGGGCGAGCGTGGCCCGGCCCAGCGCCTCCAGGGCGGACCGCCAGCCGCCGTCGCCGAGGTCCGCGGGGTTCTCCGACGGGCGCTGCACGCGGTCCAGCATCAGGTCGAGCAGTTCGGCCTTGCCGGGCACGTAGCGGTACAGGGACATCGTGCCGGTGCCCAGCTCCGTGGCGATCCTGCGCATCGACAGGGCGCCGATGCCGTCCCGGTCGGCGACCTCGATCGCCGCCTCCACGATCCGCTCCAGGGTCAGCCCCGGCTTCGGACCCCGGCTGGGCCGCTGCCCGGTGCCCCAGAGCAGGTCGAGGGTGCGCGCGATGTCGCCGCTGCCGCTGGTCTCCGTACCGCTTCCGCCGCTGCTCATGCGGGCAGTGTAGATCCGCGCCCGAAAACTGGGTACGACGTACGCGTAATCGGGTACGGTGTACCCGGTTTCTGGAAGGGGGACCCATGAAGGACGACGGGTACGCGGTGCGGGCCGAAGGGCTGGAGAAGCGGTACGGCGAGAAGCGCGCCCTGCACGGCTTCGACCTCACCGTGCGGGCGGGCACGGTGCACGGACTGCTGGGACCGAACGGCGCGGGCAAGACCACCGCCGTGCGGATCCTGTCGACGCTGATCCGGCTCGACGGCGGGCGGGCGACCGTGGCCGGGCTGGACGTGGCGCGGCAGGCCCGGGAGGTGCGGGCGCGGATCGGTCTCACCGGGCAGTACGCGGCGGTGGACGAGGTGCTCACCGGGCGGCAGAACCTGGAGATGTTCGGCAGGCTGTTCCACCTCGGCGGGCGGCGCGCCAGGGCGCGGGCGGCGGAGCTGCTGGAGCGGTTCGACCTGACCGACGCCGCCGACAAGGGCGTCGGCGACTACAGCGGTGGCATGCGGCGCCGGCTGGACCTGGCGGCGTCGATGATCCTGACGCCGGCCGTGCTGTTCCTGGACGAGCCGACGACGGGGCTCGACCCGCGCAGCCGGGGCGAAGTCTGGGACTCCGTACGGGCATTGGTGGCGGGCGGCACGACCGTGCTGCTGACCACGCAGTATCTGGAGGAGGCCGACCGGCTGGCCTCCCGGATCACCGTCATCGACCGGGGCCGGTCCATCGCCGACGACACCCCGGACGGGCTGAAGAACCGCGTCGGCGGCGACCGTGTCGAGGTCGTCGTGGCCGAACGGTCCGACATTCCGCGGGTGGTGAAGGTGGTCGCCCGGGTCACCGACGGTGAACCCGAGTCGGACGAGACCGAGTTGCGGGTGCACGCCCCCGTGACCGACCGGGTGGGCGCGCTGACGGACGTCGCCCGCACCCTCCAGGACGAGGGCGTCCGGGTCGAGGACATCGGGCTGCGCAGGCCCAGCCTCGACGACGTCTTCCTGCGCCTGACCGGACACCGCACGGAGACGACGCAGAAGGAGGCGGCCGTATGAGCGCGCTCGACCTGACCGGACCGGCCGGACACGGCCGCATCTACTGGGCGCTCGCGGACTGCTGGAACGTCGTCCGCCGTGGCCTCACCCACTACCGGCGCCAGCCGGTCAACATCGCCTGGCAGCTCGGCTTTCCGATCCTCTCCGTGCTGCTGTACGGCTATGTCTTCGGCAGTGCGATGCGGGTGCCGGGCGGCGGGGACTACCAGGACTTCCTGATGCCGGGCATGTTCGTGATGACCATGGCCTTCGGCTTCATCAACACGGCGACGGTCGTCGTGTACGACTCCACCAAGGGCGTCATCGACCGCTTCCGCTCGATGCCGATGGCGTCGTCGGCGGTGGTGGCCGGGCGCGGGGTGACCGACCTGATCGTCGCGTGCGCGGAGCTGGCCATCCTGATGCTGACGGCGCTGGTCATGGGCTGGCGCCCGGACGGCGGCTGGGGATTCCTCGCCGCGTTCGGACTGCTGCTGTGGCTGCGGTTCGCGCTGATCTGGCTGGGTGTCTGGCTGGGACTCCTCGTCCCCAATCCGGAGGCGGCGGGCGGCCTCTTCGCGGTGGCCTTCCCCCTGACGATGATCTCCAGCATCTTCGTCGCCCCACAGCTGATGCCCGACTGGCTCGGCCGGGTGGCAGCCTGGAACCCGATCTCCTCCACAGCCGCGGCGACCCGCGAACTCTTCGGCACCCCGGTCGGCGGCGGCGACGCGTGGGTCGAACGGCACGCGCTGCTGATGGCGGGCGTGTGGCCGGTGATCCTGACGGCGGTCTTCCTGCCCCTGGCGGTACGGAGGTTCCGGCGTCTGAGCAGGTGAGACGACGTGACAGGGCGCCCGGGGAGATCCACCGGGCGCCCTGTCCGTGTCGGGGGAGGGTGTGACTACAGCTGGTCGATGACGTAGTCGACGCACTTCGTGAGGGCCTCGACGTCCGCCGGGTCGATCGCCGGGAACATCGCGACGCGGAGCTGGTTGCGGCCCAGCTTGCGGTACGGCTCGGTGTCGACGATGCCGTTGGCGCGCAGCACCTTGGCGACGGCGGCGGCGTCCACCTCGTCGGTGAAGTCGATCGTGCCGATGACGGCCGACCGCTTCGCCGGGTCGGCGACGAACGGGTTCGCGAACTTCACGTCCTCGGCCCAGCCGTACAGGGTGCGCGCGGAGGTCGCGGTGCGGCGGACCGCCCAGTCCAGGCCGCCCTGGCCGTTGATCCACTCCAGCTGCTGGTTCAGCAGGAACAGGGTCGACAGCGCGGGGGTGTTGTACGTCTGGTTCTTGCGGGAGTTGTCGATCGCCGTCGGCAGGGAGAAGAACTCCGGGACGTGCCGGCCGCTCGCGTGGATCCGCTCGGCGCGCTCGATCGCGGCCGGGGAGAACACGCCGATCCACAGACCGCCGTCGGAGGCGAAGGACTTCTGCGGGGCGAAGTAGTAGACGTCCGTCTCGGCGATGTCGACCGGCAGGCCGCCCGCGCCGGAGGTGGCGTCCACCAGGACGAGGGAGCCCTCGTCCGCGCCGGCCACGCGCTTGATCGGCATCGCGACGCCGGTGGAGGTCTCGTTGTGCGTGAAGGCGTACACGTCCACGCCCGCCTCGGCGACCGGCTCCGGGTGCGTGCCCGGGTCGGCGGAGATGACGTCCGGCTCGGCGAGCCACGGGGCCAGCTTGGCGGCCTTGGCGAACTTGGAGCTGAACTCGCCGAAGCTGAGGTGCTGCGACTTGTTCTCGATCAGGCCGTGGGTCGCGATGTCCCAGAACGCGGTCGAGCCGCCGTTGCCGAGGACCACCTCGTACCCGTCGGGGAGCTGGAACAGCTCGCCGATGCCCTCGCGCACCTGGCCGACCAGGTTCTTCACCGGCGCCTGGCGGTGGGAGGTGCCCAGCAGGGACGTACCGGTCGCGGCCAGCGCGTCCAGCGCTTCCGTCCGCACCTTGGAGGGACCCGCACCGAAACGACCGTCGGCGGGCTTGATGTCAGCAGGAATCCGGATCTCAGCCACGACCCGGAGCCTAGCGGCTGGAGGAAACCCGGGCGCAACATCGTCCGTCCGCTGAGACGAGCCGCCGAGACGTGTCACCGAGACGTGTCACCGGGACGTGTCACCGGGACGGGTGGCGGACGGACCGGGGGGAGGTCCGTCCGCCACCCGCGTCACTCACCCGCCGAGCGTCACCGGCAGCTCGTACAGGTCGTTCTGGGTGACCACCGGCTTGTTGCGCAGCTCACCCGCCGGGACCGCCAGGTCCAGCTTCGGGAAGCGGGCGTACAGGGCCGGCAGGGCCACCCCCGCCTCCAGGCGGGACAGCGCGGCCCCGGGGCAGACGTGCGGGCCGTGCCCGAAGGAGATGTGCCGGTGGGGGCTCTCCCGGGTGATGTCGAAGTCACCGGCCGTCGGACCGTGCTCCTGCTCGTCCCGGCCGATCGCCGCGTACGACACGATCAGCGCGTCCCCGGCGGGCAGCACCTTGTCCCCGACGGGGACGTCCTCCGTGGCGAACCGGATCAGCACGTGCGACGTCGGCGTGGACCAGCGCAGCGTCTCCTCGATCACCGCCGACCAGTCGGCCTGCCCGGACAGCACCAGCTCCCGCTGGTCCGGGTGGGTGGAGAGGTTGACCACCGCGTTGACGATGAGGGAGATCGTCGTCTCGTGGCCGGCCGCCACCATCAGCTGGAGCGTGGCGACGATCTCCTCGTCGGTGAGCCGGTCCCCGTCCTCCGACGCCTGGATCAGCGCCGAGGTCAGGTCGTCGCCCGGGTGCTCCCGCTTGTACGCCACCGTGTCGCCCATGATCCCGGCGAGTTCGGTGAGCGTGGCGAGGACCTCCTCCGGCGGGGTCTGCGTGGAGAAGAACTTCTCGAACAGCTCCTTCAGCCGCGGCAGCCGCTCCTCCGCCAGCCCCATCAGGTCGGCGATCACGTACATCGGCAGCGGGTAGGCGAAGACCGCCTTCAGGTCCACGGTGTCGCCGGGCTGCGCGGCCACCTGGTCCAGCAGGGACCCGGTCAGCTCGGTGATCCGCTCCCGCATCCGCTCCACCCGTCTCGGGGTGAGCGCCTGGGCGACCAGCGTGCGCAGCCGCCGGTGGTCGGCACCGTCCACGGTGAGCATGGAGCGGGGCGGGTTGGCCAGCCCGATCAGCGGCCAGTCCGGGGCTATCTCCCCGCGCTGCCAGGCGCCCCAGACGTTGATGTCCTTCACCAGCCGCGGGTCGGTGAGCAGCTTCTTCGCCTCGGCGTGGTGGGTCACCGCCCACACGGGCACGTCACCGGGGAGGGTCACGGCGGCCAGCGGCCCGGCGGCCCGCAGCGCGGCGCTCTCCGCGTCCAGGTCGGAGACGAACGGGTCGAGGGGGATGCGGGTCTGTTCCGTGTCGGTCGCGGTGAGGTCCGTACCAGCCGTCATGCGAGCGAGCCTCCAAGGGCGGGAGTGGGTGTGAAGATGACCGGCAGCTCGGACAGGCCGCGCAGCCAGGGCGACGGGCGGCGGGAGAGGGCACCGGCCGGTACGGCCAGGTCGATGTCCGGCAGCCGGTCCAGGACGACCTCGATGCCGGTCCGGGCGATCACCTCGGCGATCTCCTGCGCCGGGAACGGGCAGCGGTGCTCGCCGTGACCGAAGGAGAAATGCGCGCTGTTGCCGCCGGTGAGCGCCGATCCGTCGGTGCGCACCTGCGGGTCGGAGTTGGCGCCCTGGAGCCCCAGCAGCACCATGTCGCCGGCCCGGATACGGCGCCCGCCGAGCTGCGTGTCGCGCGCCGCCCAGCGCGCCGCCACGTTCTGCGTGGGGGTGTCCTCCCACAGCACCTCGTTCATCGCCTCGGCGATGCTGTTGCGCCCGCCGAACAGCGAGGCGGCGAACCGGCTGTCGGTGAGCATCAGGTGCAGCGAGTTGCCGATCCAGTCGGCGCTCGGCTGGTGCCCGGCCGCCATCATCACCATCAGGTCCTGGACGATCTCCTCGTCCGTGAAGCCCGAGGTGTCGGCGAGCATCCGGGAGGCGACGTCCTGCGCGGGCTCCTTGCGGCGCTCCGCCACCAGCTCCGTCATCGACGTGAACAGGTGGGTCTGGCCCGCGAGCGCCCGCTCCCGCCCGTCGATCATGTCGTTGAGCGCGGTCACCAGCGCGGGACCCTTGTCGTCGGGGAACCCGTAGAGCCGGGCCAGCACGCGCACCGGCAGCAGCATCGCGAACTCGCCGATGATGTCGGCCGACCCGCGCGGGCAGATGGCGTCGATCAGCTCGTCCGCGAACCGCTCGGCGTGGCCGCGCAGTTCGGTCGGGTCGACCGCCTCCAGCGCGTTCACCATCATCGCGGCCCGCTCCCGGTGCCGCTCGCCGACGGTGTAGAGGATGGACGGCTGGCGGCGGCCGATCATCGGCAGCAGCGGCCAGTCGTCGGGGATGTTCTCCCACTGGTTCCACAGCTCGGAGTCGCGGCTGAACAGCACCGGGTCGCCGGTGATCTGGTGCAGCTCGCGGTAACCGAGGACCAGCCAGGCCGGGGCGTCGCCGTCGAGCACCACCGGCACCACGCTGCCGTGCTGCCGGCGCAGCTCGCGGTAGACGCGTGCCGGGTCGTCCTGCAGCAGGGGGCCGCTGAAACGGACGGCGTCGGGGACGGAGGCGGGACTCACACCAGCTCCTGACGGGGGGCTCGGGCCGGATCGGCGTACAGGGCCTGGATGTGCTCCACCAGCGTGATCAGCACGATCTTGCTGGACTCACGGGACCGCGCGTCGCAGTTCACCAGCGGGACGTGCGGGTCCAGGTCCAGGGCCTCGCGGATCGCCTGCGGGGTGAAGGTGGGCCCGCCGAAGTCGTTGCAGGCCACGATGAACGGCGTGCCGTGCCGCTCCAGCCGGTCGATGGCGTACCAGGAGTCGTCGATGCGCCGGGTGTCGACCAGCACCACCGCGCCGAGCGTGCCGGAGAACAGCCGGTCCCACAGGAACCAGAAGCGCTCCTGCCCCGGCGCGCCGAACAGGTACAGCACGTTGCGCTCGTCGAGCGTGATGCGGCCGAAGTCGAAGGCGACGGTGGTCGCGGTCTTGCCGCGCACCCCGCTGACGTCGTCGACGCCCTCCCCGGCCTGCGTCATCGTCTCCTCGGTGTTGAGGGGACGGATCTCGCTGACGGAGCGGACCATCGTCGTCTTGCCGGCGCCGAAGCCGCCCACGACCACGATCTTCAGGCCGTTGTCGGCCGACGCGCCCAGCGGGGTGCGCGTCTCGGACGCCGTGTGCGTCTCAGAGGTTGCGGAGTCCAACGAGCACCTGCTCCAGGATGTCGGGGTCGGGTACGGCGGCTCTTCGGGGGTGCCGGGCGCTGACCCGGCCCGCCGCGAGGAGGTCGGACAGCAGGATCCGGGTGATGCTCACCGGCAGCTTCAGCTCGGCCGCGATCTCCACGACCGCGGTGGGCCGTCCGGTGAGCCGCAGGATCGCCGCGTGCTCGGACTGCATGCCGGGCACCGGGTCGCACTCGGCGACGACCAGGGTCACCAGGTCGAAGGGGTTGTCGGGCCCGGACCGGCTGCGTCCTCCGGTGAGGGTGTACAGCCGGTCGGGGGCGTCGTCCCTGCCGGGCCGGCTCATGAGCTGCGCGGCAGCGCGGTCAGGTGCTCGCCGAGCTGCTCCACCAGTTCGCTCATGTTGTGCCCGATGAGCCCGGCGTCCGCGTCCTCCGTGGTGACGACGGCCAGGTGCGCGCCCTCGCCCGCCTCCACGATGAACAGCACACCGCCGTAGAACTCGGTCATCGCCGACCGCACTCCGCCGGTGCCGTCGCCGAACTCCACGGAGGCCCCGTGGGACAGCGACTGGATGCCGGCCGCGATGGCGGCGAGCTGGTCGGCCTGGTCGGCGGAGAGCTCGGGCGTGCGGCACAGTTTCAGGCCGTCACGGGACAGCACGAGCGCGTGCCGCGCGCCCGGCGTGCGCTCCAGCAGGCCCTCGATGAGCCAGGTGAGCTTCTCGTCCGCGGTGGTCGTGCCGGTCATGAGGTGGTGTCGCCTTCCGAAGTCACGGGGGTGGGTTGCGATACGGGGGTCGGGTCGGGGGTGGGGGCGTCCGAGGCGGTGACGAGGTCACGGGCGGCCGGTGTGCTGCCCGCGTCCGGGTCGGCCGTGTCGTCCGGGGTGGGGGTGCGCACGGCCTGGCGGAAGCTGTTGAAGCGGGCGGTGCGGGCCCGGGTCTCCTCGGCCGTGGGCGCCGGACGGGGCTCCGCGGCACGGCCGGCGGCGCCGCCCCGGCGCTCCGCCTCGGCGAGGGTGCGGCCGCGGCGCCGGCGGGGCAGCACCAGGGGAGGTGCGCCGTCCTCCGGGGACGGGGACTCGTGGGTGGGCACCGGGTCGGTGTCGAGGTCGCCGCCGGAGCGGGCCGCCGCGTAGGAGGGCGCGGGGCGGGTGGGGTCGGACGTGGGGGCCGTCGCGCGCTCCGTCTCCGTGCGGCCGGCGGGGGTGCCGGGAGCGGTGGTGGTGTCGTCGGCGGAGCCGTGACTGGTTTCGGGTTCGGCCGGGGGTACGACGTCGGCCTCGGGGCCGGCGTGGGTTCCGGCGTCGGCCTGGGTACCGGCTTGGGTTCCGGTGACGGCCTGGGGCCCGGTTCCGGCCTTGCTACCGGCCCGGGTCCCTGTCTCGGCTTGGGTTCCGGTGACGGCCTTGGTACCGGCCTGGGTTTCGGTTCCGGCCTTGCTGTCGGCCCGGGTCCCTGTCTCGGCTTGGGTTCCGGTGACGGCCTTGGTACCGGCCTGGGTTTCGGTTCCGGCCTTGCTGTCGGCCCGGGTCCCTGTCTCGGCTTGGGTTCCGGTGACGGCCTCGGTGCCGGTCTGGGTTCCGGTCTTCGCCTCGGGCGCGGTCCGGGACGCGGGCCCGGCGTCGGACGCGGCCTGGGTTCCGGTTCGGGCCCCGGCCCCTGCCTGGGTGCCGGTCTCGACGTCGGATACGGCCTTGGGCGCGGGTCCGGCGTCGGACGCGGCCCGGGTCCCGGCCCCGGTCCCGGTCTCGGGCCCGGCGCCGGTGTCGGGTCCGGCCTTGGTCTCGGGTCCGGCGTCGGTCTCGGTGTCGGCTTCGGGCCTGGGCCGGTCCGTGGGGCCGGTCCGGGACCCGGCTGCGGTCGCGCGTCCGGCCGCAGGCTGGGCCTGGGTTCCGGTTCGGGCCCCGGCCCCGGCTTCGGCCGGGGGCGCGGCCTGGCCGCCGGCCTCGGATCGGGTCCCGGTCCCGGCCCTGGTCGCGGACCCTGCCTCGTCGGGGCGCCCGCCGCGGTGCTGGGGCAGCTCCGAGGAGTCCGGGGCCGCCGCCCCGGACGCCGGGCGGCCGGCCTCGTCCTTCGTGACCTTCGTGCCGTTGACGGCGGCCGTGAGCGTGCGGGCCGCCGGGGCGGAGGCGCCGGCCGGGACCGCGGCCGCCCCCGGCTTCGCGGGCGCCGCGTCCGCCGGGACGAGGATGTCCTGCGGCAGCAGCACCAGGACGCCCGTGCCGCCGCGCGCCGACGGCCGGTACGACACCCGCAGCCCGTACCGCCGGGCGAGCCGGCCGACCACCGCGAGGCCCAGCCGGGTGCCGGTGAGGCCGCCCAGCCCGGTCGACTCGCCGGAGACGGCGCTCTCGGCACGGCGCAGCTGTGCCTCGCCCATCACGAGGCCGCTGTCCTCGACGGACACGATGACGCCGGCCGGGACCTCCTCGACGTAGACGTGGACCTCGGCGGTCGGCGGGGAGAAGTTCGCGGCGTTGTCGAGGAGCTCGGCGAGCGCGTGCATGACGCCCTCGGCGGCGTGCCCGGCGACGGAGGTGTCGCTGGCGGAGTGGACGCGGACCCGCTGGTAGCCGGCGATCCGGCCCATGGCGCCGCGCAGGATCGACTCCATCGGGATGGGCCGGGCCCAGCGGCGGCCGGAGCGGGCACCGGTGAGGACGGCGACGGAGTCGGCGAGGCGGCCCGCCTGGGCGGTGCGGTGGTCGAGGTGGAGCAGGTCGGCGAGGACCTCCTCGTCGTGGTGCTTCTCCTCCATCGCGCGCAGGTCGGCGAGCATGCCGGTGGCCAGCGCCTGCATACGCCCGGCCGCGTTGGCGGTGGCGGACAGCGCGGCCGAGCGGGCGCCCTCGGCCACCCGTAGCCGGCTGGTCAGCCGCGTGTTCTCCCCGGCCAGCCGTTCGCGTTCGCGCGCCAGCCGGTCGCGCTCCTCGCGCAGCAGATCACGCTCCCGTGTGTACTTCGCGGTCAACTGGGCCAGTGCGGCTTCGTGTTCGGTGGTGACGCGGTCCAGTTCGGCGGTGTGCCGTTCGGCCGACCGCGCCAGCTCCGCCGTGTGCGCGTCGTCGAGCCGGGACCGCTCCTCGGCCCGCTCGTGCGCCAGCCGGGCCAGTTCCGCCGTGTGCTGTTCGTCGAGGCGCTCACGCTCGGCGGCCAGGGTCTCGGCGAGGCGGGTCCGTTCCTGGTCGAGTTCGGCGGACAACCGGGCGCGCTCACGGTTGAGTTCGCCGGTCAGCCGCTCGTGCTGACGGCGGGACTCCTCGGTCGTCCGGGAGCGTTCCTGGAGCAGCCGGCCGACGTCCTGGGTGACGGCCTCGAGCCGGGCCCGGGCGGCGCGCGCCGACAGGGTGGCGTACGCGGCGGCCGTGGCGGCGGCGCACAGCAGCACGGAGGCGACCACGCCGGTCACCAGGACGGCGTGGAACGCGGCTTCCGGGACCAGGAGGAAGGACGCCACGACCGCGACCGCGCAGAACGCGGCGGTGAGCACGGGGACGGGCAGCAGACTGCGGGGGGTGGGGCGGTCGCCGGGGAGCAGGGGGGAGGTCATCAATCAGGGTCCTCGGTCGGGTCCTCGGTCGGGTCCGCGGGCGTGCACCGTCGTGGCTGCGCGGCCCTCGGCGGGTTCCACGGGACGACGCCGGACCTGATGCAGGGGTCGCTTTGCGAACGAGGTCCGACAACTGCGCGCAACTCGCGGTCACTATATGGGAGTTCGTGATCGGCTTGGGAAGATTCTGCTTCCGTTTTTGGTTAAACCATCACGGTGGGGCGTTCCGGACATGCTCCGGGGTGGTGTGCCGACGTCCGTGCCGCGCTCCGGCGGGGGCATCCTGAAGGCATGACGGATCACCGGGACCTGTCGGCGGCGCTGCGGGCGGCGGTGCGCGGCGAGGTCGACCTCGGGGTCACCGCGCGGGCGCTGACCACGATGGACGCCTCCAACTACCGGAGGGTTCCGCTCGGCGTGGTGGCGCCCCGGGACGCCGACGACGTGGCGGCGGTGCTGTCGGTGTGCCGGGAGCACGGCGTGCCCGTCGTGCCGCGCGGGGGCGGGACGTCGATCGCGGGGCAGGCGACCGGCACCGGCGTCGTGCTCGACTTCACACGCCACATGAACCGCCTGCTGTCCCTCGATCCGGACGCGGGGACCGCCGTGGTCCAACCCGGGCTGGTCCTCGACCGCCTCCAGGAGGCCGCCGCCCCGTACGGCCTCCGCTTCGGCCCCGACCCGTCGACCCACGGCCGCTGCACCCTCGGCGGCATGATCGGCAACAACTCCTGCGGCGCGCACTCGGTCGCCTGGGGCACCACGGCCGACAACCTGCGCACCCTCTCCGTGGTCACCGCACGCGGGGAGCGGCTGCGCCCGGGACCCGGCTGGGCGGGGGCGCCGCCGGGCCTGCGTGCCCTGGTCGACGGCGAACTCGCCCGCCTGCGCACGGGGTTCCCCGACCTGCCCCGCCGCATCTCCGGGTACGCGGTGGACGCCCTGCTGCCCGAGCACGGCGCCGACGTCGCCCGCTCCCTCTGCGGCTCCGAGGGCACCCTGGCCGTGCTCACGGAGGCCGAGGTCACCCTCGTACGGGCGCCCCGCGCGCAGGCGCTCGCCGTGCTGGCGTACGCGGACGAGAGCGGGGCCGCGCAGGCGGCGGCCGGGCTGCTGCCGTACCGGCCGCTGACGGTGGAGGGCATGGCGGCCGACCTGGTGCCGGCCGGCGCGGACCTGCCGCGCGGGGCGGCCTGGCTGTTCGTGGAGACGGGCGGGGACACGGAGGCGGAGGCCCGCGCCGCCGCCGAGGCGGTCGTGCGGGCGGCGGACGTCGTGGACGCGCTGGTGGTCACCGACCCGGCCCGGCAGCGCACCCTGTGGCGCATCCGGGAGGACGCGAGCGGGACGGCGACCCGCATGCCGGACAGGAGTGAGGCCTGGCCCGGCTGGGAGGACTGCGCGGTGCCGCCCGCCCGGCTCGGCGCGTACCTGCGGGACTTCCGGGCGCTGCTGGCCGAGCACGGCCTGCGGGGCACCCCCTACGGGCACTTCGGGGACGGCTGCATCCACGTCCGCATCGACTTCGACCTGCTGACCGGGCCGGGCGTCGCCCGCTTCCGGCGCTTCTCGGAGGAGCTGGCCGACCTGATCGTCGCCCACGGCGGCTCGCTCTCCGGCGAGCACGGCGACGGCCAGGCCCGCGCCGAGCTGCTGCCCCGCATGTACGGCGCGCGGACGGTCGCCCTCTTCGAGCGGGTGAAGGCCCTCTGGGACCCGGACGACCTGCTCAACCCCGGCATGCTGGTCCGCCCCGCCCCCCTCGACGCGAACCTCCGCTTCTCCGTCCTGCCGCGCGAACCGGTCGACGTCGCCTTCGGCTACCCCGCCGACGCCGGCGACTTCTCGGCCGCCGTGCGGCGCTGTGTGGGCGTCGCCAAGTGCCGTACGACGTCGGTGGCCGGGTCCGCGGTGATGTGCCCGTCGTTCCGGGCGACGGGCGAGGAGGAGCACTCCACGCGCGGACGCGCCCGCCTGCTGCACGAGATGCTCGCGGGCGAGGTGGTGACCGACGGCTGGCGCTCCACCGAGGTACGGGACGCCCTCGACCTGTGCCTGTCCTGCAAGGGCTGCCGCTCCGACTGCCCGGTCGGCGTCGACATGGCCACCTACAAGGCGGAGTTCCTGCACCACCACTACGCGGGCCGCCGCCGTCCCGCCGCCCACTACGCGATGGGGTGGCTGCCGGTGTGGCTGTCCTGGGCCGCCCGGACCCGGACGGCGGGGGTGGCGAACGCGCTCGCCTCGGTGCGGCCGCTCGCGCGGCTGGTCAAGCGGGTGGCGGGGATCGCGGGGGAGCGGGAGATCCCGTCTCTGGCGACGGAGCCTTTCAGCCGGTGGTGGCGGAGGAGGCGGACGCCTGCCGCGGGCGGTGGCCCGCTGGTGGTGCTCTGGCCGGACACCTTCACCGAGCACCTGTCGCCGTCGGTGGGACGGGCGGCCGTGCGGGTGCTGGAGGCGGCGGGACTGCGGGTGGCGCTGCCGCCGACGCTGCGGCCGGCGTCCGGCGGACGGGTGGGCGACGCGCGGTCACGTTCGGCGCTGTCCCTGCTCACGGCGCGGCGCGGCCGGGTCTGCTGCGGGCTGACCTACCTCTCCACCGGCCAGCTGGACCGCGCCCGTACGGTGCTGCGGCGCACCCTCGACCTGCTGGAACCGGTGCTGGCCACGGACGCGCCGCTGGTGGTGCTGGAACCGAGCTGTGCGGCCGCCCTGCGCACGGACGCCCCGGAACTCCTCCATGACGACCCGCGCGCGGCGCGACTCGCCTCCCGCGTCCTGACGTTCGCGGAGGTGCTGGAGCGGCACGCCCCCGACTGGCGCCCGCCCGCACTGAACCGTCCGGTCACCGGCCAGACCCACTGCCACCAGCACGCGGTCCTGGGCGACGGCCCCGACCGCGGACTGCGGGAGGCGGCCGGTCTCACCGGGGAGCTGAGCGGAGGCTGCTGCGGCCTGGCGGGCAACTTCGGCTTCGAGAAGGGCCATTACGACGTCTCCCGTGCCTGCGCGGAGGAACAGCTGCTGCCGTCGGTGCGGGAGGCGCCGGACGAGGCGGTGGTCCTGGCGGACGGCTTCTCCTGCCGCACCCAGCTGGAGCAGCTGGCGGGCGTCCGGGGACACCACCTGGCGGAGATCCTCGCGGCGGCGCTGGACGAGGAGGGATGACGCCGGTCCTCAGTCGAGGCAGAACTCGTTGTCCTCGATGTCCCGCATCACGATGCACGAGTCGGTGCCGTCGTACAGCAGCCGCTCGCGGACCGCGCCGAGCGGCAGCAGCCGGGCGCACTCGGCCTCCAGCGCGGCCAGCCGCTCCTCGCCGGACAGCCCGGAGCCGACCCGCACGTCGAGATGCACCCGGTTCTTGACGACCTTCCCCTCGGGCACCCGCTGGAAGAACAGCCGCGGCCCGGCGCCGGTGGGATCGCCGCACGCGCACCACGCCCCGTCCCCCTCGGGGAACCGGACCCGGTTGAAGTCGTCCCACGAGGCGAACCCCTCGGGCGCCGTGACGACGTACCCCAGCACCTCGCACCAGAACCGCGCCAGCCGCTCGGGCTCCGCGCAGTCGAAGGTGATCTGAACCTGCCTGATCGCTGCCATCGCGGCACCCTAACAAGCCCTGTGCTGTGCCGGCGGGAGCGTGCTCACGCCTCGTGGCGCTCCGGGTCGGCCAGTAGGAAGTCCCGGTGTTGCAGGGCAAGTTGTAACAGACCGGCTGCGGGGGACGACATGCGGTCGGCTGGAAGGTCCGCGACGCTGGCAGCGGTGAGCGGCAGACCCTTGATGATCCCGTTGGTTCGTGACCCGCTGATCACCGTGCCCTCTTCATTGTGCTTGACCGCCCCGGCGAAGATCCTGTCGAACGTTTCCGCCTCAAACACCGCCACGGTCAAAATGCACACAGCGAGGTGCAAGGGCTCCAGCGCCATTCCCATGCACCAGAGCCGTAGCGTGCCGTCAGTCACGGCGGCGTTGAGCGAACTGTAAGGGGGCTGGTCGTAGTCCACTTCGGTGCCCGAGTCCCCTCGCGCCTCGGGCGCTCCCAGCAGCTCTTCGTTGTACTCCCGCATCACGGTGCGCCACAGATCCAGGTCCTGGCGGTGTGCCAGTGGAGAGAGGGAAGCCGGCTGGACCATGCCTGCGGGCAGGGGGCCGTATGTCTCCCCGCCCGTGGCGACGCGGTCCGCCCCTCTGAGAAGCAGGAAGAACGTGCCCTGCCCGTCGGGCGTACGGCGCAGGGTCAGTGTGCCGACCGAGGGCAGGACGACACGTCTCGTGAGGGACAACGGGTCACGGGCCAGGAGTCCGCGCAGGGGCAGCGCCTTCCAGTGCGGCCTTGATGCGGGTGCCCGGCTCGCTGCCACCGCGAGCTCATGGGCGAGGGCCTCGTTCTGATCGACGAGGTCGAAGTAGTGACCTGTGCCGAACACCAGGCGAGGACCTTGTGGGCTGGCCCAGTCGGCTTCCACGAGGCGGAACGAGGGCCGGTTCTCGTACAGGGCTGGGCGTGCCAGCGCCCCCAGGGCGCCGGAGTAACGCTCGTATCGGCGTGCTTTGGTCTCCTTCGGCAGACAGCGCCGTGCCGCCTGGAGCAGGGGGTGATTGACGGGCGGCGGCGTATCCGACCATGCCACTCTCACCGCCGACAAGGGAACAGGGGCCGGCGGGCGCATGGCCGGTTCCCAGAGCAAGGAGCTCCCGCCGATCCGCTGCAGAGATGGGCGGGAGAGAAGCTGCATGTCAGCGGCCGTCTCACACAGCTGACCGTAGCGGTGAGAAAGATCCGCCCGCTGCTTCACGAAGGCATCCCGGGACTCCTCGACGACGGTTCGATCCAGTGCTCGCCACGCGAAATACACACCGCCCGCCCCGATCAGTGAGCCCAGCAGACCCAGCCACAGTTCCGCGTCCACGCGCATCCACCCCCGGCCCGTCGCGCATCCGGTGCAGCTCTACCCGCCCGAGCGACGCGACAGTCCCGGCAAGCCCACCCGGTATGGGTCGTTGGAGATGTCGGGGGCCGCAGGTGTTAAGAGCGCCGCATGCCTGGGTGGTCGGGTGGGTGGTCAGGGGGTCGTCTCGCCCCGGACCAGGGGGTGGCACACCGGTTGGACGCCTTCGGGGAGGGCGTCCGGTGCGCACCAGCGGCCCTCCAGGATCTCGAGGGGGTCCAGGCGCATCTCGCCGCCCAGCAGGCGGGCCTCGAAGGCCACCTCCATGCGGGTGCGCAGGCCGCTGTTCAGCATGACCAGGCGGCCGACCTCCACGTCGAGGCCGGTCTCCTCCTTGACCTCGCGCACCACGGTCGCCCGGAAGTCCTCGCCCTTGCGGGCGAAGCCGCTCGGCAGGCCCCACTGGCGGCCGGGCGGCCACATCCGGTGACGGAGCAGCAGCACCCGCCCCTCGTCGTCGCGCACCACACCCGTCACGCCGACCACGAACTTGGCGTGCAGCAGCCACATGATGCGGCTCTGCAGCGGGCGGAGGAGTCGCCAGACACGGACCAGGAGTCGTCGCACGGGGCCTCGGCTGTGTGGGGGAACGGACACGGGCGTCACCAGGGGGAACGCTACCGGGTAGGACGTCCGGCCCGTGGACGGAGTTGACCCGGACGGGACGCGGGCCGCATCGTCAGGTATGTACACGTCGCACGGTCCTGACGTAGTCCAATACGCTGGACTGGCGAGTCCATCAGGGTGCACACTCGGTGCAGTCGTGCATCCGCCTCCGTCCCGTACGGCTCCTACGTCCCTGGAAGGCACCGTGACCACCCCCAGCGCCGCCACCCCGTCCACCGCATCCGGGCAGGGCCACGGCCCCGCGACCGCGCCGGCCGGCGCCCCGACAGGGCGCCGGGGATCCCTCGGGCCGGTCGGGCTGGTGCTGGCCGGCGGGATCTCGGTGCAGTTCGGCGGGGCGCTCGCGGTGACGCTGATGCCGCGCGCCGGGGCGCTCGGGGTGGTGACCCTGAGGCTGCTGGTCGCGGCGGTGGTGCTGATGGTGGTGTGCCGGCCCCGGCTGCGCGGGCACTCGCGGACCGACTGGGGCACGGTCGTCGTCTTCGGCATCGCCATGGCGGCGATGAACGGCCTCTTCTACCAGTCCGTCGCCCGCATCCCGCTCGGCCCGGCGGTCACGCTGGAGGTCCTCGGCCCGCTCATCCTCTCCGTGCTGGCCTCCCGCCGCGCGGTCAACGTCGTCTGGGCCGCGCTGGCCCTCGCCGGTGTGTTCCTCCTCGGCGGCGGAGGCTTCAGCGGCCTCGACCCGCTGGGCGTCGCGTTCGCCCTGGCCGCGGGCGCCATGTGGGCGGCGTACATCGTGTTCAGCGCACGCACCGGCCGCCGCTTCCCGCAGGCGGACGGGCTGGCGCTCGCCATGGCGGTGGCGGCGGTGCTGTTCCTGCCGCTGGGCGTCCTGGAGTCCGGCACCAAGCTGCTCGACCCGACGACCTTCGCGCTCGGCGCGGCGGTCGCGGTGCTGTCGTCCGTCCTGCCGTACACCCTCGAACTGCTGGCGCTGCGGCGGCTGCCCGCGTCGACCTTCGCGATCATGATGAGCCTGGAACCGGCCCTCGCGGCCACCGCCGGCTTCCTCATCCTCGACCAGGCCCTCGCCGCCACGGAGGCGGCCGCCATCGCCCTGGTCATCGCCGCGAGCATGGGCGCGGTGCGGACCCAGGTGGGGCGGGGGAAGGTGAAGAAGTCCGGTCACTGACCGGCCCGGACAGGTTGCCGACCATGGCCGCGCGTCAGCACGCCCCGACGGCGTGCGGACGCGCGGCCATGGTCGAGGTGTCGAGGCGAGTCGCGCCACGCCGGACCTGACCGACCCGCCCCTGAGTGACGCCCATGGTCATGGACCATCTGAGCCCGGGTGAGGCTCTGAGTCTTCCGGAGTGATGCCGGCTCGTCGGTGAGCGGCGCCATGGCCCCGGAAAAAGACATGCAAGCACGCTTGCTTGTTTCCTGGCCCCCTGCCATGCTCCCCCCAACCGCGCCGCACACCGCCGTGTCCGCGTCCCGAGGGGAGCGACCTCGTGTCCGATCCGACGCCTGTGATCGACGATCTGCGTGAGGAGAGTGAGGAGCTCGACCGGCTGGTGGCCGGCCTCGGGCCCGACCGGTGGGCGCTGCCCACGCCCGCCGCCGGATGGACCGTCGCCCACCAGATCGGGCACCTCGCCTGGACGGACCGCTGCGCGTGGACCGCCGTCACCGACGCCGACGGCTTCCGGGCGCTGGTCGATCAGGCCCTCGCCGCCCCGCACAGCTACGTCGACGACGGCGCCGAGGAGTACGCCCGCGCCGAGCCCGCCGCGCTGCTCACCCGCTGGCGGGAAGGGCGCGCGGCACTGCAGAAGGCGCTGCGGGAGGCACCGGCGGGGGCGCGGTTCCCCTGGTTCGGGCCGCCCATGTCCGCCGCCTCCGTGGCCACCGCCCGCCTGATGGAGACCTGGGCGCACGCCCAGGACGTCGCCGACACGCTCGGCGTGACCCGCCCGCCCACCGACCGCCTCCGGCACGTCGCCTGGCTCGGCGTGCGCACCCGGGACTTCGCGTACGGCGTGCACGGGCTCACCCCGCCCGCCGACCCCTTCCGTGTCGAACTCACCGGGCCGGGCGGCGACATCTGGACGTACGGACCCATGGACGCCCCCCAGCGCGTCACCGGCCCCGCGCTCGACTTCTGCCTGCTGGTCACCCGGCGCGCCCACCGCGCCGACCTCGCGCTCACCGCCGACGGCCCCGACGCCGACCGCTGGCTGGACATCGCCCAGGCCTTCGCCGGGCCGCCCGGCGGTGGACGGGAACCGAAGGGGGAGGGCGCGCGGTGACGGCGGCCCCCCTGCGCATCGGCAACTTCTCCGGCTTCTACGGCGACCGCTTCTCCGCCCTGCGCGAGATGCTCGACGGCGGCGAGGTCGACGTCCTCACCGGCGACTACCTCGCCGAGCTGACCATGCTCATCCTGGCCCGGGACCGGCTGAAGGACCCGTCCGCCGGATACGCCCGCACCTTCCTGCGCCAGCTGGAGGACACCCTCGGCCTCGCGCACGAGAAGGGCGTCCGGATCGTCACCAACGCGGGCGGGCTCAACCCGGCCGGACTGGCGGCCGCGATCCGGGAGTCGGCGGGCCGCCTGGACATCCCCGTGCGGGTCGCACACGTCGAGGGTGACGACCTCACCGCCCGCCACCCCGGCAGCCTCGCCGCCCACGCCTACCTCGGCGGTTTCGGCGTCGCGGAGTGCCTGCGGGCCGGCGCCGACGTGGTCGTCACCGGGCGGGTCACCGATGCCGCCCTGGTCACCGGGCCCGCCGCCGCGCACTTCGGATGGAAGCCCGACGACCACGACCGGCTGGCCGGCGCGGTCGTCGCCGGGCACGTCCTGGAGTGCGGGGCGCAGGCCACCGGCGGCAACTACGCCTTCTTCGGCGAGCGCGACCCCCGCGACCTGCGCCGGCCCGGCTTCCCGCTCGCCGAGCTGCACGAGGACGGCAGCAGTGTCGTCACCAAGCACCCCGGCACCGGCGGCTTCGTCGACGTCGGCACGGTCACCGCGCAGCTGCTGTACGAGACGGGCGGCGCCCGGTACGCCGGGCCGGACGTCACCGCGCGGCTGGACACCGTCACGCTCACCCAGGACGGCCCCGACCAGGTGCGGATCGAGGGGGTGCGCGGGGAGGCACCCCCGCCCACCCTCAAGGTCGGCCGCAACCGGCTCGGCGGCTTCCGCAACGAGGTCGTCTTCGTGCTCACCGGGCTCGACATCGAGGCCAAGGCCGCACTCGTACGCGAGCAGATGGGGGACGCCCTCGGCGCGTCACCGCCCGCCGACGTGCGGTGGGAGCTCGCCCGTACCGACCGGCCCGACGCCGGCACGGAGGAGACCGCCAGCGCGCTGCTGCGTCTCGTCGTACGGGATGCGGACCAGCAGAAGGTCGGGCGGGTGCTCAGCGGGGCCGCGATCGAGCTGGCGCTGGCCAGCTACCCCGGGTTCCATGTGGTGGCGCCACCCGGGAAGGGCTCCCCCTATGGGGTCTTCGAGGATGTGTACGTGCCCCATGGTGACGTCGACCATGTGGCCGTCCTCCACGACGGGCGTCGGATCACCGTGGACCCGCCGCAGGACACCGCCGCCCTGGACGCCGTGCCGCCACCCGCCCTCCCGAGCCGCTGCCGCCGGGCCGGCCGCCCGCGCCCCCTCGGCCGGGTGGCCGGCGCCCGCAGCGGCGACAAGGGCGGCAACGCCAACGTCGGCGTGTGGGCGCGGACGGACGACGCCTGGCGGTGGCTCGCGCACGAGCTGACCGTCGAGCGGTTCCGCGAGCTGATCCCGGAGGCCCGCGACCTGCCCGTCAGCCGGCACGCGCTGCCGAACCTGCGCGCCCTGAACTTCGTCGTCGAGGGGATCCTCGGCGAGGGCGTGGCCGCGCAGGCCCGTTTCGATCCGCAGGCCAAGGCGCTGGGCGAGTGGCTGCGCTCCCGCCACGCCGACATCCCGGAGGTCCTCCTGTGACGGTCCTCGCGTCCGCCCTGAACCCGTCCGACCCGGACCACCAGGAGCACCGCGACGCCATGCTCGCCAAGCTGGCCGAACTCGACACCGAGCACGCCAAGGCCCTCGCGGGCGGCGGTGAGAAGTACGTCGAGCGGCACCGGGGGCGCGGCAAGCTGCTGGCCCGTGAGCGGGTCGAGCTGCTGCTCGACCCGGACATCCCGTTCCTGGAACTGTCCCCGCTGGCCGCCTGGGGCAGCGACTGGACCGTAGGCGCGTCCATGGTCACCGGCATCGGGGTCGTCGAGGGCGTGGAGTGCGTGATCACCGCCAACGACCCGACCGTGCGCGGCGGTGCCAGCAACCCCTGGTCGCTGAAGAAGGCCCTGCGCGCCAACGAGATCGCGCTCGCCAACCGGCTGCCCGTCATCAGCCTCGTCGAGTCCGGCGGCGCCGACCTGCCCTCGCAGAAGGAGATCTTCATCCCGGGCGGCGCGATCTTCCGCGACCTCACCCGGCTGTCGGCGGCCGGCATCCCCACGATCGCCGTCGTCTTCGGCAACTCCACGGCGGGCGGCGCGTACATCCCCGGCATGTCCGACCACACGATCATGGTCAAGGAACGCGCCAAGGTGTTCCTCGGCGGCCCGCCGCTGGTGAAGATGGCGACCGGTGAGGAGAGCGACGACGAGTCCCTGGGCGGCGCGGAGATGCACGCCCGCGTCTCCGGCCTCGCCGACCACTTCGCCGCCGACGAGCCGGACGCGCTGCGCCAGGCCCGCAGGGTCGTCGCCCGTCTCAACCACCGCAAGGCGCACCCCGATCCGGATCCCGCCGAGCCGCCCAGGTACGACCCGGAGGAACTGCTTGGCATCGTCCCCGGCGACCTGAAGATCCCCTTCGACCCGCGCGAGGTGATCGCGAGGATCGTCGACGCCTCCGACTTCGACGAGTTCAAGCCGCTGTACGGCACCAGCCTGGTCACCGGCTGGGCGGGCCTGCACGGCTACCCGGTCGGCATCCTCGCCAACGCCCAGGGCGTGCTGTTCAGCGAGGAGTCACAAAAGGCCGCGCAGTTCATCCAGTTGGCCAACCAGCGCGACATTCCGCTGCTGTTCCTGCACAACACCACCGGCTACATGGTCGGCAAGGAGTACGAGCAGGGCGGCATCATCAAGCACGGCGCCATGATGATCAACGCGGTCTCCAACTCCCGCGTCCCGCACCTGTCCGTCCTCATGGGCGCCTCCTACGGCGCCGGCCACTACGGCATGTGCGGACGGGCCTACGACCCGCGCTTCCTGTTCGCCTGGCCCAGCGCCAAGTCCGCCGTCATGGGCCCGCAGCAGCTCGCCGGCGTGCTGTCCATCGTCGCCCGCCAGTCCGCCGCCGCGAAGGGCCGGCCGTACGACGACGAGGCGGACGCGGCGCTGCGCACCATGGTGGAGCAGCAGATCGAGTCCGAGTCCCTGCCGATGTTCCTGTCCGGGCGGCTGTACGACGACGGCGTCATCGACCCGCGCGACACCCGCACCGTCCTCGGCCTGTGCCTGTCAGCCGTCCACACCGCCCCCTACGAGGGCGCGCGTGGCGGCTTCGGCGTCTTCCGGATGTGAGGCACCAGTGATTACTTCCGTCCTTGTCGCGAACCGCGGTGAGATCGCCTGCCGCATCGCCCGCACCTGCCGTGACCTCGGCATCCGGACCGTCGCCGTGCACTCCGACGCCGACGCGGGCGCCCTCCACACACGCGTCGCCGACACGGCCGTACGGCTCCCCGGCTCCGCGCCCGCCGACACGTATCTGCGCGGCGACCTGATCGTGAAGGCCGCCCTCGCGGCCGGCGCGGACGCCGTGCACCCCGGCTACGGCTTCCTCTCCGAGAACGCCGGCTTCGCGCGCGCCGTCCAGGACGCCGGCCTGGAGTGGATCGGGCCGCCGCCGGAGGCGATCGAGGCGATGGCGTCCAAGACGCGCGCCAAGCGGCTCATGGGCGTCGAACCGCTCACCGACGTCACCGAGGCCGACCTGCCGGTGCTGGTGAAGGCCGCGGCCGGCGGCGGCGGACGCGGCATGCGCGTGGTGCGCCGTCTCGCCGATCTGGACGGCGAACTCGCCGCCGCCCGCGCGGAGGCCGCGAGCGCCTTCGGCGACGGAGAGGTGTTCGTCGAGCCGTACCTGGAGGACGGCCGGCACGTCGAGGTGCAGGTGCTCGCCGACACCCACGGCACGGTGTGGGCGCTCGGTACCCGCGACTGCTCCCTGCAGCGCAGGCACCAGAAGGTGATCGAGGAGGCCCCGGCGCCCGGCCTCTCCGACGCGCTCACCGAGGAACTTCACACGCTCGCCGTACGCGCCGCCCGCGCCGTCGGCTACGTCGGCGCGGGCACCGTGGAGTTCCTGGTCGCGGGGGAGCGGGCACACTTCCTGGAGATGAACACCCGGCTCCAGGTCGAACACCCCGTCACCGAGGAGGTGTTCGACCTGGACCTGGTCGCCGAGCAGATCCGGGTCGCCGAAGGACACGCGCTGGACGCCGAGCCGCCGGCCCCGCGCGGCCACGCCGTCGAGGCCCGCCTCTACGCCGAGGACCCCGCCCACGACTGGGCCCCGCAGACCGGCCGCCTGCACCGCCTCGCCGTCCCCGGCGCCGTCCGCCTCGACACCGGCTACACCGACGGCGACGACATCGGCGTCCACTACGACCCGATGCTCGCCAAGGTCGTGGCCCACGCCCCGACCCGCGCGGAGGCGGTCCGCAAACTTGCGGCCGCCCTGGAGCGCGCCGTGATCCACGGTCCCGTCACCAACCGTGACCTGCTCGTCCGCTCTCTGCGCCACGGGGAGTTCACCCAGGGCCACATGGACACCGGCTTCTACGACCGTCACCTGACCGCCCTCACCGCGCCCGCCGCCGACCCGTACGCCCCGCTCGCCGCCGCCCTCGCCGACGCGCACGGCCGTTCCCGCTTCGGCGGCTGGCGCAACGTGCCGTCGCAGCCGCAGGTGAAGAGGTACGCGACGAACGGCGAGGAGCACGAGGTGCGTTACCGCCACACCCGCAGTGGCCTCGCGGCCGACGGCGTGACGGTCGTCCACGCCGACGCGGCCCTGGTGATCCTCGAGGTCGACGGCGTACGACGGCGCTACGAGGTGAGCCGCTACGGCGACCGTGTGTACCTCGGCGCCACCGCGCTCACCGTCCTGCCCCGCTTCCCCGACCCGGAGCCCGACCACGCCCCCGGCTCCCTCCTCGCCCCGATGCCCGGCACGGTCGTCCGCATCGCCGAGGGCGTCACCGAGGGAGCGAGCGTGGAGGCCGGCCGGCCTCTGCTCTGGCTGGAGGCGATGAAGATGCAGCACAAGATCACCGCCCCCACCACGGGCACCCTCACCGCCCTCCACGCAACCCCCGGCCGGCAGGTCGAAGTGGGCGCCCTCTTGGCGGTGGTGCGGGAAGCCCCCTGAGGGGCGCGGGGGAACTGCGCGACCAGCCGCGCGAACCCGCAGGGAGCGCACGTCCCAAGGACACCCCCACAGGGGCGCGGGGAACTGCGCGACCAGCCGCACACGACCCGCACCGCCCCTACGACTCAAGCCCCTGCCTCCCAAGGAGCCCACATGCCGGTGATCGAGTCAGAAGAACACAAGGCCCTCCGCGCAGCGGTATCCGCCCTGGGTCACAAATACGGCCGCGCCTACTTCACCCGCACCGTGGAGGAAGGCAGGCCCGCCACCGAACTCTGGGCGGAGGCCGCCAAACTCGGCTACCTCGGCGTCAACCTTCCGGAGGAACACGGCGGAGGAGGCGGCGGCATCTCCGAACTCTCCATCGTCCTGGAGGAACTCGGCGCCGCCGGCTGCCCCCTCCTCCTCATGGTGGTCACCCCGGCCATCTGCGGCACGGTGATCGCCCGCTTCGGCACCGAGGAACAGAAGCGGGACTGGCTGCCCGCCCTCGCCGACGGCACCCGCACCATGGCCTTCGGCATCACCGAGCCCGACGCCGGCTCCAACTCCCACCGCATCACCACGACCGCGCGCCGCGACCCCGCCACCGGCGACTGGCTCCTCACCGGCCGCAAGGTGTTCGTCTCCGGCGTGGACATCGCCGACGCCACCCTGATCGTCGGCCGCACCGAGGACGCCCGCACCGGGCGCCTGAAGCCCTGCCTGTTCATCGTCCCGCGCGACACCCCCGGCTTCCGGCGCCACAAGATCGACATGGAACTCAACGCGTCGGAGAAGCAGTTCGAGCTGGTCCTCGACGACGTGCGGCTGCCCGCCGACGCGCTCGTGGGCGACGAGGACGCCGGTCTGCTCCAGCTGTTCGCCGGGCTGAACCCCGAGCGCATCATGACGGCCGCGTTCGCGATCGGCATGGGCCGCTTCGCGCTGTCCCGCGCCGTCGAGTACGCCCGCGACCGCACCGTCTGGAAAGCGCCCATCGGCTCCCACCAGGCGATCGCGCACCCCCTCGCGCAGGCCCACATCGACCTCGAACTGGCCCGCCTGATGATGCAGAAGGCCGCCCACCTCTACGACGCCGGCGACGACATCGGCGCCGGGGAGGCCGCCAACATGGCGAAGTACGCGGCGGCGGAGGCGTGCGTGAAGGCCGTCGACCAGGCCGTGCACACCCTCGGCGGCAACGGCCTCACCCGCGAGTTCGGGCTCGCCTCGCTGATAACGGCCGCACGCGTGTCTCGTATTGCCCCGGTGAGCCGGGAGATGATTCTCAACTACGTCTCCCACCAGACCCTGGGCCTGCCCAAGTCGTACTAGGCAGGCCTCCCGGCCGTCTTGGAGGAACCATGTTCCGCAGCGAGTACGCAGACGTCACGCCGGTCGACCTCCCCATCCACGAGGCGGTGCTCGGGCGCGCCGCCGAGTTCGGGAACGTCCCGGCGCTGATCGACGGCACCGACGGCACCACCCTCACCTACGAACAGCTGGACCGCTTCCACCGGCGGGTCTCCGCCGGGCTCGCCGGGGCGGGCGTGCGCAAAGGGGACGTGCTCGCCCTGCACAGCCCCAACACGATCGCCTTCCCCACCGCCTTCTACGCGGCGACCCGCGCGGGCGCCTCCGTCACCACCGTGCATCCCCTCGCCACGCCCGAGGAGTTCGCGAAGCAGCTGACGGACAGCGCGGCCCGCTGGATCGTCACCGTCTCGCCGCTGCTGGACTCCGCACGCCGGGCCGCCGAACTCGCGGGCGGGGTCGAGGAGATCTTCGTCTGCGACAGCGCGCCCGGACACCGCTCGCTGATCGACATGCTCGCCTCCACGGCCCCCGAGCCGGTCGTCGACATCGACCCCGCCGAGGACGTCGCCGCGCTGCCGTACTCCTCCGGGACGACCGGCATCCCCAAGGGCGTGATGCTCACCCACCGGCAGATCGCCACCAACCTCGCCCAGCTCCAGCCGGCGATCACGGCGGGTCCCGGCGACCGCATCCTCGCCGTGCTGCCGTTCTTTCACATCTACGGCCTCACGGCCCTGATGAACGCCCCGCTGCGGCACGGCGCGACCGTCGTCGTGCTGCCGCGCTTCGACCTGGAGCAGTTCCTCGCGGCCGTCCAGAACCACCGCATCACCGCCCTCTACGTCGCCCCGCCGATCGTGCTGGCCCTCGCCAAGCACCCCCTCGTCGCCCAGTACGACCTCAGCTCGCTGAAACACGTCATCAGCGCCGCCGCGCCCCTGGACGCGAGCCTCGCCGCCGCCTGCGCGCAGCGGCTCGGCCTGCCCCCGGTCGGCCAGGCGTACGGCATGACGGAGCTGTCGCCCGGCACCCACGTCGTACCGCTGGACCTCATGGAGGAGGCCCCGCCCGGCACCGTCGGCAAGCTCATCGCCGGCACCGAGATGCGGATCGTGTCCCTCGACGACCCCGGCAAGGACCTCGGTCCGGGCGAGTCCGGGGAGATCCTCATCCGCGGCCCGCAGGTGATGAAGGGCTACCTCGGACGCCCCGACGCCACCGCCGCGATGATCGACGAGGACGGCTGGCTGCACACCGGCGACGTGGGTCATGTGGACGACGACGGGTGGCTGTTCGTCGTCGACCGGGTGAAGGAGCTCATCAAGTACAAGGGCTTCCAGGTCGCGCCCGCCGAGCTGGAGGCGCTGCTGCTCACCCACCCCGGTGTCGCCGACGCGGCCGTCATCGGCGTCTACAACGACGACGGCAACGAGGTCCCGCACGCCTTCGTCGTCCGCCACCCCTCCGCCCCGGAACTCACCGAGGGCGAGGTCATGATGTACGTCGCCGAGCACGTCGCCCCGTACAAGCGGGTCCGGCACGTCACCTTCATCGACGGCGTGCCCCGCGCCGCCTCCGGAAAGATCCTGCGCCGCGAACTCCGGACGGCGCACAAGGAGCCCTCGTGACCCTGATAGGCCGCAGTCGCACCCGGGGCGTCGAGACCCTGTCCCTCGACGCCCCGGAGCGCCGCAACGCCCTGTCCGCCGCACTCGTCGGCGACCTCGCCGCCGCGCTCACCGACGCCGGGAAGGACCCCGGCGTCCGCGCGGTGGTCCTCACCCACACCGGCAACACCTTCAGCGCCGGCGCCGACCTCAAGGACCCGCCCGCCCCCTCCGCGCTGGTCGGGCTGCTCCGGCAGATCGTCGAGCTGCCCAGACCGGTCGTCGCCCGGGTCACCGGGCACGTCCGCGCGGGCGGCCTCGGACTGCTCGCCGCCTGCGACGTCGCCGTCGCCTCCCGCGCGGCCACGTTCGCCTTCACCGAGGTGCGCATCGGGGTCGCCCCCGCGGTGATCTCCCTGCCGCTGCTGCCCCGCACCGACCCCCGTGCGCTGGCCCGCTACTACCTCACCGGGGAGCGGTTCGACGCCGACGAGGCCGCCCGCGTCGGCCTGCTCACCGCGGCCGGTGACGACGTCGACGACACCCTCGCCCCCGTCCTCGACGGGCTGCGCCGGTCCGCCCCCGAGGCCCTGGCCGAGACGAAACGGCTGCTCACGGCTAGGGTGCTGGAGACCTTCGACCGGGACGCGGGCGCCCTGACCGCGCTCTCGGCCCGCCTCTTCGCCTCCGCGCACGCACGCGAGGGCATGACGGCGTTCCTCGAACGACGGGATCCGGAATGGGTGGTGTGAGCGCGGCATGGGTGGTGTGAGCACGGCCGACCGGGCCGGACGCGTCCCCAAGCAGGACCGCAGCCGGGCCACCCGGCAGCGGCTCCTGGAGGCCGCCGTGGCCTGCCTCGCCGAACACGGCTGGGCGGGCTCCACGGTCTCCGTCGTCGCCGAACGCGCGGGCGTCTCCCGGGGGGCGGCCCAGCACCACTTCCCGACCCGGGAGGACCTCTTCACGGCCGCCGTGGAGTACGTCGCCGAGGAACGCTCCACGGCCCTGCGCGCCCTCTTCCCCGAAGGGGCCGCCGCCTCCGACCGCCGCGCGGTGGTCGCCGCCCTCGTCGGCCTCTACACCGGCCCGCTGTTCCGCGCCGCCCTGCACCTGTGGGTGGCCGCCTCCAACGAGGAGCAGCTGCGCCCGCGCGTGACCGAGCTGGAGCTGCGCGTCGGGCGCGAGTCGCACCGCATCGCGGTGGAGCTCCTCGGCGCGGACGAGTCCCGCCCCGGCGCCCGGGAGACCGTGCAGGGCCTCCTGGACATGGCCCGCGGCCTGGGCCTCGCCAACCTCCTCACCGACGACACCGCCCGCCGCGAACGGGTGGTCGCCCAGTGGGCGGACCTCCTGGACGACGCCCTGCGCTGAGGACGCCGCCGACGGCACCGCCTACGGCGTGCGCACGGGTGGGTGACCACTTCCAGACGCTCGTCGACCTCGACGCCGCCCCCGGCGAGGCGGCGGAGTAGGCGGACCGTGGGCCGGCGTGGCTGGTGACCGAAGGCATCGTCCCGGCCGACCGGAACCCTTGCTTCTGGGGCGTGCCGCTCGGGCATCCGCCCGGTCCGCACCGGCGTCGCACGGGCGGGGTCGGACTGCCGCCTCCTGCGGCGAAGGCGTTGCGGACCGCCCGCCCGGCCGGGCTGTTCGGCGGTCGGTCGGCCTGGCGGTTCGGCGGGCGTCGCACGGTGTGCCCCGGGGATGCCCTGACGAGCCCCGCGGGGGAACTCACGGAGCGAGTCGCTCCACCCTCCAGCCCCCGCCGGGCACGGCGACGTAGCGCAGGCGGTCGTGGAGGCGGTTCTCGCGGCCCTGCCAGAACTCCACCGTCTCCGGCACCACCCGGAAACCGCCCCAGTGCGGCGGCACCGGCACCCGCTCGGGCTCCGGGTAGCGCGCCGCCAGCTCGTCGTACGCCGTGTCGAGCACCTCGCGGGACGCGATCACCGTCGACTGGCCGCTGGCCCACGCGCCCAGCTGCGAGCCGTGCGGCCGGGTGCGGAAGTACGCGGCCGTCTCGTCGCGGCCGGTGCGCCGCGCCGTGCCGGTGACGATGACCTGCCGGGCCACCGGGTGCCACGGGAACAGCAGTGAGACATGCGGGTTCTCGGCGAGGTCACGGCCCTTGCGGGAGGCGTAGTTCGTGTAGAAGACGAACCCGGCCTCGTCGAACTGCTTCAGCAGCACCGTGCGCGAGCTGGGCCGGCCCGCCGCGTCCGCCGTCGACACGATCATGGCGTTCGGCTCGAACAGCCCGCCCTCCCGTGCGGCCTGCGCGAACCAGCGCGCGAACTGCTCGACGGGGGTGGCGGCGAGGTCGGTCTCGGAGAGCCCTTCGGTCCGGTACTGCTTGCGCATCGAGGCGAGATCGAGGGGAACGGCGTCTCGGTCGGTCACGCCGTCATCCTGCCGCATCCGCGTCACCCCCGAGGGCCCACGGTGGCCTGGGTCACAAACGCGCGGTGCCCAACGTCACGGGTGGCACTCAGTGCCGCGAACCCTCCCCAAAACTGGCACTCAGGGATATCGTGCTCGCACTGATCCGGTTGGGTGACCGCCAGCCGGGCATCACAGGGGTGACGTCCACGACCGCGAGTCCTCCCGAGCCGACCGCGGATCCCACGGACCCACGCCGACCGCGCCACGACACATGGTCGTCCCACCCCACAACACCATCTGTCACCCACCTCAGAAGGAGCCGCCTGATGTCCGACTTCGTACCCGGGCTCGAAGGAGTCGTCGCGTTCGAGACGGAGATCGCCGAACCGGACAAGGAGGGCGGCGCCCTGCGCTACCGGGGCGTCGACATCGAGGATCTGGTCGGTCACGTCTCCTTCGGCAACGTCTGGGGACTGCTCGTCGACGGGGCGTTCGCCCCCGGACTGCCGCCCGCCGAGCCGTTCCCCATTCCCGTGCACTCCGGTGACATCCGCGTCGACGTGCAGTCCGCGCTCGCCATGCTGGCCCCCGTCTGGGGCCTGAAACCGCTCCTCGACATCGATGCCGCCCAGGCCCGCGACGACCTCGCCCGCGCCGCCGTGATGGCCCTGTCGTACGTCGCCCAGTCGGCGCGCGGCCAGGGGCTGCCGATGGTGCCGCAGAGCGAGATCGACAAGGCCGAGTCGGTCGTCGAGCGCTTCATGATCCGCTGGCGCGGCGAGCCCGACCCCAAGCACGTCGCCGCAGTCGACGCGTACTGGACGTCGGCCGCCGAGCACGGGATGAACGCCTCCACGTTCACCGCCCGGGTCATCGCCTCCACCGGCGCGGACGTCGCGGCCGCCCTCTCCGGGGCCGTCGGTGCCATGTCCGGCCCGCTGCACGGGGGCGCACCCTCGCGCGTGCTGGGCATGATCGAGGAGATCGAGCGCACCGGGGACGCCGAGGCGTACGTCAAGCAGGCCCTCGACAAGGGCGAGCGCCTGATGGGATTCGGCCACCGCGTCTACCGTGCGGAGGACCCGCGCGCCCGCGTCCTGCGCCGCACCGCCCGCGAGCTGGGGGCGCCGCGTTTCGAGGTCGCCGAGGCGCTGGAGAAGGCCGCGCTGGCCGAGCTGCACGCCCGCCGCCCGGACCGGGTGCTGGCCACGAACGTGGAGTTCTGGGCCGCGATCGTGCTGGACTTCGCCGAGGTGCCGGCGCACATGTTCACGTCGATGTTCACCTGTGCCCGGACCGCCGGCTGGTCGGCGCACATCCTGGAGCAGAAGCGCACGGGCCGTCTGGTCCGGCCGTCGGCCCGCTACGTGGGCCCGGGTTCGCGCGACCCGCGGGAGATCGAGGGGTACGCGTCCATCGCGCGCTGACCGCGCGCCGGGATCCTCGGAGCCCCCCGGGGGGATCCCCGGAGAACGCAGCGACCCGCGAGTCTGGTTCCCCCTGGGGGGAGCCGGCCGGACGATACCGGCGACTCGCGGGTCGGGTGACTGCGTTGGATTGGGCCGGTTGCGTGCATCACTCGCACGCCGGTCCGGCGCCGAACCGAGTACGGCGGCGGGCCACTAGCCCGCAGCCACCTCTTCCGTCCGGTTGTCATACATCTGCCGAACCACCTCCTTTCCGAAGTACCGCCACCTTAAGAACCGCTCGCCGCAGGATCAACCACTTTTTTTCCGGACCGTCCGCGGAGCCTTCCTCCGGGCGGCAGCGCGACACGTACACCCCGGCGCGCGGCGGCCCGCGCCGGATTTCCGTTGACCTCCGGGGCGGGCCACGGTTGGCTGCGCGGATGAGCGATCTCCGTATTCAGGCCGTGGACGGCGCGACCATGCTGGAGCAGTGGCGGCACGTCCACAACGTGGTCGTCCCGCCGGCCGCCATGTCGCCCGAGGAGGCCCGCGAGCGCCTCGACCGCGGGTACCGGCTGGACAACGCCTACGACGGCGACGAGCTGGTCGGCTGCTCGACGGTGCGGCCCCCGACGGGCGCGGACGCCGTCGCCACCGTCATCGCCCGGGTGCTGCCCGGGCACCGGCGCAAGGGCTTCGGGTCCGCGCTCCACGAGGCCGGGCTGGAGCAGGCGCGGGCGGCGGGCGCCGGGGCCGTCGAGACGGTGGTGCTCGCCGCGAACGAGGACGGCGTCCGGTTCGCCCGCGCGCGGGGATTCGACGAGACCGAGCGGTACGTCCTGCCCGGGGAGACCGATCTCTGGCTGACGCTGCGGCTCAGGGCTTGGCCGAGGACTTTTCCCTCGTGAAAGCGTGGGTACGAGGTCGGCGGACAACAATTCCCACAATCTTGTCGAGAACTCGATGTGCGCTGAGTCACGTTCAAGTTGAATGATTGCAAGTGAGCGAACCGTCGTGCCGTACGGGCGGACACAGCCTGCAGGGGGTCCAGGTGAGTGCATCCCGGCGTAGTGGGGCCACCGACGAGCTCGGGCCGGAAGGGCCCGAGCCCGAGCGGGAGGGGCCGTCCGGCTCCGATCTGCTCGCGGCGCTGCTCGACGGCATGGACGCGGCCCTGTGCGCCTTCGACGCGGACGGTGTGGTGACGCACTGGAACCGTGAGGCCGAGCGCATCCTCGGCTGGACCGCCGCCGAGGCCGTGGGCCGGGCCGGGTTCGCCGGGTGGGCCGTGCGCAGCGCGGACGCCGAGGAGGTCGAGGCGCGGCTGATGTCGGCCATGGACGCGCCGGGCCGCCAGGTGAACGAGTTCGCGCTGCTGACCAAGGAGGGCGGCCGGGTGCTGGTGCGCACCCAGTCGGCGGCCGTGCGCGGTCCGGACGGCAAGCCCGCCGGGGTGTACTGCGCGTTCAGCGAGGTGCACGCGCAGATCGACCTGGAGCGCTCGATCGCGCTGAGCGAGGCGCTGCTGGAGGACGCGAGCTGGGGTGTCGTCCTGGTCGACGCCGACCTGCGGCCCGCCGTGGTGAACGCGCACGCCGCGCGGGCGCTGGGCGCCGGGCGCACGTCCGTGCTGGGGCGCCCGCTGGGCGAGCTGCTGGCGCAGGGCGTGGAGGAGCTGGAGAGCGCCCTGACGCATGTGCTGGCGGAGGGCGCGCCGCCCGCGCCGGCCGAGTTGTGGGTGAGCGTGCGCACACCGGAGGGGGAGCGCCGGCGGTGCTGGCGCAGCGGGTTCGTGCGGCTGGCGTCGCCGCTCGCCGAGGAGCCGGTGCCGCTCGGGGTCGGCTGGCTGTTCCAGGACGTGACCGACTCGCGGCAGGGCGAGCAGGAGGCGTCGCTGCTGCGGTTCCGCGCGCAGCAGCTGCACCGCGCGGCGCGTGCGGCGGCCGAGTGCGAGGACCCGGCGGAGGCGGCGACGGTCCACCTGGACTTCGCGCTCGCCGGATTCGCCGACCACGCCCTGATCGACCGCGTGGCGGGCGGCGGCGAGGACACCGACCGGGTGCGGCTCGTGCGGATCGCGGCCACCCCTTCCGGGGCGCCGGGGCCCAGCAGGCTGGACGGCCGGGCGGGGCTGCCGACGCGCTACGCCGAGGGGCATCCGGCGCTGCAGTGCGTGGAGCGGGCCGGGTCGGTGCGGGCCGGCGCGGGCTCGCTGCCGGCGGAGGCGGCCCGCACCTGGGCGCTGGCGCGGCAGTGGCCCGAGGACGCGGTGCACGCGCTGTGCACGGTGCTGCGCAGCAGGGGACGCACGCTCGGTGCCGTGACGTTTCTGCGGACCGCGAACCGCACGACGTTCGAACGCTCCGACGCCATGTACGCGGAGGACGTCGCCGCCCACATCGCCACGGCCCTGGACCTGGCGGCCCTGCTGCCCGAGGACCACTGACCCGGGGGCCCTGGAGGGTTTCGGCCACGCGTCGGGGGCCGTACGGGCTTGAGGCACGTACGGAGGAGGGTCAGAGACGTACGCGCGCCAGGTCCGTGTGAGGGCCAGGCCCGTACGGGCGTCAGTGGCGGTAGAAGATGCGGTCGCCGTACTCGGACATGACGCGGGCGTTCCAGTCGTGTCCGCCGTCCACGTTGCCCGAGCGCAGCAGCGGCGGCTCGATGCCGCGGTCGGCGAGGGCGGCCGCCGCGGTGGCCATGACCGCCTGCAGCAGCGCCGAGGTGACGACCGTGGACGCGGGTGCGAACGGCGCGGGCACGCCGTCCCAGGTGAGCTCCGCGTCGCCGACCGCGATGCCCGAGTCGAGCACCAGATCGCAGTGGTCCTTGAGGAACGTCCCGGAGGAGTGCCGCGAGGAGGTCTCGGACGCGTACGCCACCGACGTCACGCCGATCACCCGCACGCCCATCGTGCGGGCCTTCATCGCCATCTCCACCGGCAGCGCGTTGCGCCCGGACAGGGAGATGATCACCAGCACGTCGCCCTCCCGCAGGGGCGAGGACTCCAGCACCACGCTCGCCAGCCCGTCCACCCGCTCCAGCGCGGAGCCCAGGGTCGCCGGCATCACGTCGACGCCCACCATGCCCGGCACGGTCAGCAGGTTCATCAGGGCGAGGCCGCCCGCCCGGTAGACGAGGTCCTGCGCGGCGAGCGAGGAGTGGCCCGCGCCGAAGGCGAAGAGCCGTCCGCCGTCGGCGACCGCGTCGGCGAGCAGGGTGCCCGCGGCCGCGATCGGCTCGGCCTCCTCGTCGCGCAGCCGCCGCAGCAGCCCGATCGCGGCGTCGAGGAACTGACCGGCGGGCGTGCGGTCGCTCATGCGGTTTCCCTTCGGGGCGGACACGTCGCCGATCACCGTGCGGTCTGGACCACTGCCGTGTCAATACGGTGGTGGTGCGGGCCGGTTTCCGACGGCCGGGCCCTCTCGTTTTCGGGGCGCGGCCCGGTTGTCGGCCGTATGCGTAAGAATTGAAGCTCGGGCCAGCGCACACGCCGGTGAGCAGTCCAGCCTCCGGCAGAGCCAATCCGCAGATCTCATCGAGGGGCACGTATGTCCGGACTGATCGACACCACGGAGATGTATCTCCGCACCATCCTCGAGCTGGAGGAGGAAGGTGTGGTCCCCATGCGCGCCCGGATCGCCGAGCGGCTCGACCAGAGCGGGCCGACGGTCAGCCAGACGGTGGCCCGGATGGAGCGCGACGGTCTGGTGTCCGTCGCCCCGGACCGTCATCTGGAGCTCACGGAGGAGGGTCGCCGGCTGGCCACCCGCGTGATGCGCAAGCACCGCCTCGCCGAGTGTCTCCTGGTCGACGTGATCGGCCTGGAGTGGGAGCAGGTGCACGCCGAGGCGTGTCGCTGGGAGCACGTGATGAGCGAGGCCGTCGAGCGCCGCGTCCTGGAGCTGCTGCGGCACCCCACCGAGTCGCCGTACGGCAACCCGATCCCGGGGCTCGAGGAGCTGGGGGAGACGGACGGCGCCGACCCCTTCCTCGACGAGGGCATGGTGTCGCTGGCCGACCTGGACCCGGGCGCCGAGGGCAAGACGGTGGTCGTGCGCCGGATCGGCGAGCCGATCCAGACGGACGCGCAGCTGATGTACTCGCTGCGCCGGGCGGGTGTGCAGCCCGGCTCGGTGGTGAGCGTGACGGAGTCGGCGGGCGGGGTGCTGGTCGGCAGCAGCGGCGAGGCGGCCGAGCTGGAGTCGGAGGTCGCCTCGCACGTCTTCGTCGCCAAGCCCTGACCCCCGGCCCGCGGGGGCGAAGGCCTCACGCCCGCCGGTGCGAACGCGCCGAATCCGGGGTCCGTTGCGCCGAATCGCAGCGCCTCCCCGGCCGGCGTGCGAGGCTGTCGCGTGAGGCATATGACCTGAGGGGTTCTTGGCCGGACGACGTGGACGCCCGGCCGGGGAGGGGCGGGACGATGTGCCGTGACCACGTGAGGAGCCCCGGCGCCGTGCGGCGCCGGGGCCTGTCCTCCCCTGTGCTGACCCGGAGCCCCGAGCTCTCAGGGTCATTCCCCTCGGACCGTTTTCCCCGAGCGGTCCGCCTCCCGCTGAAGATCTCCCCCGGGCCACGACGGTCAATCCCCGAACGGGGTCACTCGAACGAGGGGTGTTGCCGGGCAGACGGGCATTTTCGAATGCTCATTCGATAACGTGCGGCAGTGGTGACAGGCAGGAGCCGGCGGACCGACGGGTCCGGTGGACCGGCGGCAGGCAGTGGGCAGGCAGCGAGCTTGGGGGGTGCCAGACCATGGCGCGACGCATCGACGTGACGGGGGCGGACGGCGTACGTCTGGCCGCCTGGGAGTTCGGCGACCCGGCCAAGAACGGGCCCGGCCCGGTGGCGGACACCGCCGCGGACGCGCCCGGCGTGCTGTTACTGCACGGCCTGATGGGCCGCGCCTCGCACTGGGCGTCCACCGCCCGCCGGCTTTCCGCGCGCCACCGCGCGATCGCCCTCGACCAGCGCGGCCACGGCCGCAGCGAGAAGCCCTCGGACGCCTCCTTCACCCGCGGCGCCTACGTCGACGACGCGGAGGCCGCCCTCGAACAGCTCAGGCTCGGGCCCGCCGTCCTCATCGGCCACGCGATGGGCGCGCTGACCGCCTGGCAGCTGGCCGCCAGACGCCCCGACCTGGTCGGCGGCCTGATCATCTGCGACATGCGGGCCTCGGCCCTCGGGGGCGCCTCGCAGCGCGAGTGGGCGGAGTGGTTCGCCTCCTGGCCCGTGCCGTTCGCCACCCTGGCCGACGTGCGCAAGTGGTTCGGTGAGGACGACCCCTGGGTGGAGCGGCCGAACCCGGCCCGCGGCGAGTTCTACGCCGAGGTGATGGCCGAGTCCCCCGACGGCTGGCGCCCGGTCTTCGACCCGGACCAGATGCTCCGCTCCCGCGAGACCTGGGTGTACGACGCGCACTGGGAGGAGCTGGCGCAGGTCCGCTGCCCCGCCCTGGTGGTACGCGGCCTGGACGGCGAACTGGGCCGCGCGGAGGCTCAGGAGATGGTCCGGGTCCTGCCCCGCGGCCGGTACGCCGAGGTCGCCGACGCCGGCCACCTGGTCCACTACGACCAGCCCGACGCCTGGTTCTCCGCCATCGAACCGTTCCTGGAGTCCCTCGACGAGACGTGAGGGCCCCCGGGAGCCCGAGCCGCCGCCCGCGGCCCGGGCTCCCCCGGGAAACCGGCGTCAGGCGGCCTTCAGATGCCGTGCGAGGAACCGGGCCGCGGCGTCCCCCGCGTGCTCCGGGACGCCGGTGTGGCCGCCCAGGTGGGCGTGCAGCGACTTCTCCCCGGAACCGAAGGCGTCGAACAGGTCCAGGGCCGCCTGCCGCTCGTTCCCCTCGTCGTCCCACTGGAGCAGGACGTGCAGCGGAACGGTCACCCGCCGGGCCTCCTCGAACATGACCCGGGGCACCAGGCTCCCCGCGAACAGGACGGCGGCCTCGATGCGCGGGTCGGCCACCGCCAGCCCGATGCCGACGGAGATCAGCCCGCCCGAGTAGCCGACCGGACCGCCGATCCCGGGCAGCGCCAGCAGGGCGTCCAGGGCGGACCGCCATTCCGGGACCGCCCGCTCGACCAACGGGAGGACGAGCGCGTCGACGATCTCGTCGCCGACCGGACCGCCCGCCCGCATCGCCCGCCGGAGACCGGCGCGGGCCTCGTCCAGGGCCGGCCACGCGGGCCGGTCGCCGCTGCCGGGGAGCTCGACGGTGGCCGTCGCGAAACCGTCCGCCGCGGCCCGGCGGGCCCGGGCCACCAGCCGGGGATACATCGCGCGCAGGCCCAGCGGGGGGTGGCCGAGCAGGATCAGCGGCACCGGCGCGGCAGCGGACGCGGCCGGCGGCGTCCACAGCAGGCCGGGAACCTCGCCGAGGGTGAACTCGCGTTCCAGGAGACCGTCGTCGAGGTGCTTCTCGGAGATGACATGCATGGTCGTGCCTTTCGGGAGTGCGCTGGAACGGCGCTCCCGGACGACCTGCCTATCGCCCGACCGTGACCCCGGAGGGGAGCACCCATGTCAGTACGGCGTTCACGGGTACCACCTCCTCGCTCTCTCGCACGGCCTCCGGGACCGTAGCAGCGGCCACCCCGGCCGCCAACCGGTTTTCCCACGCGGCGGCGGGGCGCGCTCAGCCCTTGCTGACCGCCGCGATGATCTCCGGGAGCCGTCCGGCCGTCCGGGGCGCGGCCAGACGCAGACCGCCGAGGGCCAGCAGCGCCCCGTAGACCGTGCCCACGGGGAGCAGGAGCCACCGGAGGTCCTGGCCGCTCTCGCCGAGGTTCAGCCCGATGGTCGCGGCGATCACCGGCAGGCACAGCAGGGCCGCCGCCATCATGCCGCCGAAGATCGAGATCCAGGCGAGCCCGACCTGGCCGGGGGCGACGTTCTTGTAGCCGTCCTGCGGCACCGAGTACGGGAAGCGGGCCGAGGTCCACGCGCCGGTCGCGAGCATCGCACCGAGCAGCGCGAAGGACAGTCCCAGCGCCTCCGGCAGTCTCGCCCAGTCGTCCAGCATCGCGGTCGTCAGCACGGTGACGAGCGTGGCGTACGGCAGGGTGATCAGCAGCAGAGCCAGGGCGCGGGCGCGCAGTTCGACGTAGGCGTCACGGGTGGAGGAGATGGTCGTCGCGACCATCCAGAACGCCGAGGTGTCCTGCCCGAACTGGTTGTACATCTGGATGCCGAGCATCCCGGCGGCGAAACAGGCGAAGTACACCGAGCCGGTGCCCTGCCAGGCGTTGAACACCGGCACGATCAGGCCGATCGCCAGCGACGTCACCCACGCGGCCTTCGTCTTCGGGTCGCGCCAGATGTAGCGCAGGCTGCGCTCCATCACCGTGCCGGTCCTGCCCTGCGGCAGCAGGCGTCCGAGTCCGGCCGAGGGGCGGTCGCGCACCGCGGAATCGCCCGCCTGGAGCGTGGAGCCGTCCGGCGAGGTCATCAGCCGGGTCAGGGAGCGCGACCACAGCACCAGCAGCGCCGCGAGCGCCGCCGCGCTCACCGCCAGCTGGGCCGCCGCTGCCCCGTACGACCCCTCGCCGGCCGTGTGCACGGCGCCGACCGCCGACGCGGCCGGGAGCCAGCGCAGCACGTCCGCCACCGGGTCCAGCTGCTCCAGGCCGGACGAACCGAGCCGCTGCACACCGAAGTTGACCACCTGCGCGCCGATCGCGATGACCAGACCGCTGAGCACCGCGAGGTCGCGGCCCTTGCGGCTGGTGAGCAGCCGTACGTTCGCCGCGGCCACGGCCCGCGCGAGGGCCACGCACACCAGCAGCGCCAGCGGGACGGCGAGGACGCCCACCGCGAAGGCCGCCGCGCCGTGCGCGACGGCGATCACCGAGCCGGTCAGCAGGCACAGCGAGAAGAGCGGCCCGATGCCCACCAGGGAGGCCGCCAGCAGAGCCCGGACCAGGGGCCGCGGGCGCAGCGGCAGCATCACCAGGCGGGTCGGGTCGAGGGTCTCGTCGCCGCCGGGGAAGAACAGCGGCATCACCGCCCAGCCGAGGGCCAGCACCGCCACCAGCAGCACGACCAGCGACTCGACGTGGTCGAAGCCGCGCAGCGCGACGAGTCCGAGCACCTGGAGCGCGGCGAACAGCAGCGCGAAGACGGCGGAGGCGATGTACGCGGCGCGGCGGCCGCCTGACTGGCGCAGGCCGTTGCGCAGCAGCGACAGCTTCAGCCGTACGACGACGGGGGTGATCGCGGGCGCGCTCACCGGGCCCCGCCGCCCAGCCAGTCGAGGTGGGACCCGGCGTCGCGGCTGTCGGCGCCGACCAGTTCGAGAAACGCCCGCTGGAGGGTGGGGGCGTCGCCGCGCACCTCGGCGAGCGGGCCGTGGGCACGGATGCGGCCCGCGGCCATCACCGCCACCCAGTCGCACAGTGACTCCACGAGCTCCATCACGTGGGAGGAGAACACCACCGTGGCGCCGGACGTCGTGTAGCGCTCCAGCACGCCCCGGATGGTCTGCGCGGACACCGGGTCCACACCCTCGAACGGCTCGTCCAGGAACAGGACTTCCGGATTGTGCAGCAGGGCGGCGGCCAGGCCGATCTTCTTGCGCATGCCGGTGGAGTAGTCGACGACGAGCTTGTGCTGGGCACCGGCCAGGTCGAGGACGTCGAGCAGCTGCGTGGCGCGCTTGTCGACCTCCTCACCGGGCAGCCCGCGCAACCGGCCGCTGTAGGCGAGCAGTTCGCGCCCGGAGAGCCGCTCGAAGAGGCGGAGTCCCTCCGGCAGGACGCCGATCCGGGCCTTGACCGCGACCGGGTCCCGCCACACGTCGTGCCCGGCGATCTCGACGGTGCCCTGGTCCGGGCGCAGCAGCCCGGTCACCATGGACAGCGTGGTGGTCTTCCCGGCGCCGTTCGGCCCGACCAGCCCGATGAACCGCCCCGCGGGCAGCTCGAGGTCGATCCCGCCGACGGCGACCTGCTCCCCGAACCGCTTCCACAGGCCCCGCACACGTACGGCAACAGTCCCCACCACGTCTCCCTCCGTCGGCCCCGAGCCTAAGGGGAACGGACCGCGGGATCACGGCGCGGGGGCGGGCGGTGCTCCGGTCACCGGTCCCGGCCGCACGCGTACGCCAGCGCGGACGCCAGCTCCTCCGCGTCCGGCAGCCAGCGGTTCTCCCGGGTCGGCCGGCGGACCCACTGCACGGCTCCGCGGCATCCGACCCGGGTCGGCGGGGCGGCCACGTACGCCCCCTCGCCCAGGACGGCCAGGTCGAGCGACGGCAGCGCCCACCCCAGCTCGCGCACCAGCTCCGGGAGCTTCGCCGCCGCGCCGGGCAGGACGAAGAACTCCGTGCGCCGGTGCGGTGTCCGGGTCACCGGGCCCGGCGTGAGCCCCATCCGCTCCATCCGCGCCAGCGCCAGGAGTCCGGCCGTCTCCGGCACGGAGATCGCGTCGAAGGTGCGCCCGGTGGGCAGCAGGATCGAGGCGTCGGGCCGCTGCTGCCACATCCGGCGCGCGACGGTGGCGCTGCCGGTGGACTGCGCCGCCCAGTCGGGGCGGCCCGGGTGCGCGCCCGGCGCGGAGCACGCGAGGTCACCGCACGAGCAGACGTGCACCCCGTCGACGACCTCGGTCCAGGTGCCCGGCACCACGTCCCAGTGCCGCTCCTCGGCATAACGCACGGCGGTGTCCAGCAGCGATTCCCCGCGCTGCGTCGGGATCTGTACGGCGTCGGCGCCCGCGATCGTCTCTTCCACGATGAACACAACTACAGCCGTCACCAGGGGTTACGCCCGTCCCTGTGCGCGGGGGAGGGGCATCGGGTCCGTGTCCGGGGCGCATGGGTGCATCCGCGGGGGCGCGCGGGGGGATCCGCCACCGCGACGGGGTAACCAGGAGGGGGGCCGGCGACCGCCGTTACCCCGGCAATTCTCACATGTCCCGCATTGTCGGTATGTCGACGGGGCATTGATTCTCCCGGCCGTACGTCTCGCCGGGACGACGTGAGACGTACGGCCGCGGACAACACGTCAACCCGGTGCGTGGGCAGGCACCGCAGCCTCAGGGGGTACGCCATGGCCGCAAGGCCGCTCGTCGCCCGGCAGCCGAACGAACGGCTGCAGGCGCTCATCCAGGAAGCCGGATGCTCCAACGCCGGACTGGCCCGCAGGGTCAACATGTGCGGCGCGGAGCACGGCCTCGACCTGCGCTACGACAAGACGTCGGTGGCGCGCTGGCTGCGGGGCCAGCAGCCGCGGGGCCGGGCACCGGCGATCATCGCGGAGGCGCTGGGCCGCAAGCTGGGCCGTACGGTCACGATCGACGAGATCGGCATGGCCAACGGCAAGAACCTCGCGTCGGGGGTCGGCCTGCAGTTCTCGCCGACGGTGCTGGGAGCCGTCGAGCAGGTCTGCGAGCTGTGGCGCAGTGACGTGGGGCGGCGGGACTTCCTGTCCGGGTCCTCGGTCGCCGCCTCGGCGCTGGTGGAGCCCAGCCGGGACTGGCTGATCTCCGCGCCCGACGGGCAGGTGGCGCGCTCCACCGGCCCGCGTGTGGGCCAGTCCGACGTGGCGGCGGTGCGGTCCATGACGGAGGCGCTGGTCGCCCTGGACCACCAGTACGGCAGCGGGCACGTCCGCCCGGTCGTGGTGCACTACCTCAACAGCGTCGTCTCGGGGATGCTGGCCGGGTCGTACCGCGAGGCGGTCGGGCGCGACCTGTTCGCCGCCGTCGCCCGACTCACCGAACTGGCCGGGTACATGGCCGTCGACACCGGCCAACCGGGCCTGGCGCAGCGCTACTACATCCAGGCGCTGCGGCTGGCGCAGGCGGCCGGGGACCGCGGCTACGGCGGATACGTGCTCGCCGCGTCCATGAGCCACCTCGCCGCGCAGCTCGGAAACCCGCGTGAGATCGCCCAGTTGGCGCGGGCGGCGCAGGAGGGCGCGCGGGGGCGCGTGACACCCCGCGCGGAGGCGATGTTCCTCGCGGCGGAGGCTCGGGGGCACGCGCTGATGGGTGACGCCCAGGCCGCGGAGGCCGCCGCGGGCCGCGCGGTGAGCGCCCTGGAGGCCGCGGAGCCGGACTCCGGGGACGACCCGCCGTGGATCGCGCACTTCGACGAGGCTTACCTCGCCGACGAGTTGGCGCACTGCCACCGTGACCTCGGCCGGCCGGAGGCCGCCGCGCGGTACGCCCAGGCGTCGCTGGACGGCCACCCGCCCTCGCGGGCCCGGCGCCGGGCGATCGGCTATGTGCTGCTGGCCACCGCCCAGGTGCAGCAGCGCGAGATCGAACAGGCCTGCAACACCGGCCTGAAGGCGGCGGACCTGCTGGGCGGGCTGCGCTCCAACCGGGGCGCCGAGTACCTGGAGGACCTCCAGCAGCGCCTGGAGCCGTACCGCGAGGAGCCGGTGGTCAGGGAGTTCGGGGCCCGCATGGAGCTCCAGACGGCGGCGTGACGTACGTGACACCCCGTGCGGCACATGAGGCGGACGGGGCGGAAGGGGAGGTAATCAGCGTGCGGTGACGTGGTTTTGTTACCGCGCTCACAGGGCAGGAGGTCCGGTTCTGTGCTGCGTGGCACCGGGCTCCGGGGACCCGGTAGCGTGAGCCGACGATTCACAAGGTCCCCCATTAGTAGGAGTCCCGGTGACGCAGAGTGGACAGGGCGAGGAGCCCTCGGCGCGCCCCGCGCGCGAAGGCATCGTGCTGCCCTCCGACGGTGGTGAGCCCCTGCTGCCGGGCATGACGTCCGGTCCAGTGGCGCCCGGCGGCACGGCCGGCCGGTCGCCCGCCGGCGGGTTCCCCGCCTCCGCGCCGCCCGGCGGCCAGACCTGGGGGACCCCCTGGGGCCCCGAGCAGCAGCAGGCCGCCCCGGCGCCGGGCCAGGAGTGGCCGGCCGCGGGCGACGGGTCCTGGCAGCAGCAGCCGCAGCAGCAGCCCTCCTGGGACGCCGGCGGCCAGACCCCGGCCGGCCAGGGCCCAGGCCCCCTGCCGCCCGAGGGCACCCCGTCCCAGGGCGGCTACCCGGCCGCGAACGGCACCCCGGACGCGTACGGCCACGGCGCGCACGCCGGCCAGCAGGGCGCCGGCTACGGCACACCGGCACGGACGGCTACGGCACACCGGACGGCTACGGCACGGCACGGACGGCTACGGCACCGGCGGCACGGACGGCTACGGCACCGGCGGCGCGGGGGCGTACGGCGGGCACGGCGCGGGTTACGGCACTCCGGACGGGGGAGGCTACGGCTACCCGGCCGCCCAGGGCGCGCCGCTGCCGCCGCCCGCCCCGGACGGGGCCGAGGGCGCCACGCAGTTCCTCCCGCCGGTCGCCGCGGGCGGTCCCGACGAGGGGGCGACCCAGTACATACCGCCGGTCGCCCGGGCGCGCTGCCGCCCGAGATGCCCGCCGCGCACGACGCGGAGGCCACCCGCAACCTCGCCATGCCCCGCAGCCCGCGGCCGGCCCCGGCCCGCTGCCGCAGCACGGCAACCCGGACGCCGAGCCCACCCAGTTCATCGCCCCGATCACCGACCAGGGGCCGCCGCAGCCCTACGGCGCCGCGCCCGACGACGGCAGCCGGCAGCCGCCGGCCGAGTTCGACAACCTCTTCCGCACCGACGACGGCGGCGCCGCGGGGTCCACCCAGCAGCTTCCGCGCATGGAGTACGGACGTCCCGCCCGGGCCGACCGCACCCCGCCCGGACCGCCCACGCCTCCCGCGCCGCCCGCCCCCCGTGGCGGACGCGGCGGCGGTGGTGGCCGTGGCGGCGGCCCGCGGTGGCCGCTGATCGCCGCGGTCGGGGTCGGTATCGCCGTCGTCGGTGTCGGCGCGGGCGCCCTGCTCGGCAGCGGCGGCGGGGACGACGACTCCGGGAAGAACCAGCCGGTGTCCGCCACCGCGCCCGCGAGCGAGGAGGCCTCGGCCTCACCGTCCGTCGACCCGGCCCGGGAGCAGGCCGTCGAGCTGGACAAGCTGCTGGCGCACAGCGGCGACAGCCGCAGCACCGTGATCAGTGCGGTGGAGGACGTGAAGGCGTGCCGTGACCTCGGCAAGGCCGCGTCCGACCTGCGCGAGGCCGCGAAGCAGCGGAACCAGCTGGTGACGGACCTGTCCCAGCTGTCCGTGGACAAGCTGCCCGAGCACCAGACGCTGACGGAGGCGCTGAAGAAGGCGTGGAAGGCGTCCGCCTCGGCCGACGACCACTACGCGCGCTGGGCGGAACAGACGGCGGGCAAGAAGGGGTGCAAGAAGGGGCAGGCGCGGTCGACCCGTGAGACGGAGGAGGGGAACCGGGCGAGCGGGACGGCTACGGAGCAGAAGAAGAAGGCTTCCGAGTTGTGGAACGAGATCGCTCGTCAGTACGGGCTGACCGAGCGGGCGCCGACCCAGCTGTAGGGCTGGGTCGACGGCGGCGCCCCACGGGGTGGGGGCTTCGGGCCGGTGGCGGGGTGCCGGTGCGTGGGGGTTGATCGCGCAGTTCCACGCTCCCCCCGGGGGTGCCTACAGGGAGGCGTCGCGGAGGGTGGAGGTGACGTCGGTGAAGCCCTTCGAGGCGGAGACCAGACGGCCCTGGTCCACCACCTGGAGGGTCACGTTCGCGTTGACCAGGCGGGGAAGGCCGACGGCGGCCAGCTTGTCCTGGAACCGCCAGCGCAGCGTCGGCGTGAGGTCGCCGGTGGAGACCTTCAGACCGTCGTCCAGGGCCCCGCTCACCGTGTCCGCGCTGACCTCGCCGTCCCCGAGCGACTCCACGGCCTGCCGGAGGACGGTGTAGGCGATCCACGTGGTCTGCACCCCGGCGTCCGCCGGGTCGATGCGGTTGTCGCCGAACGCCTCCGCCCGGATCACCTCCTTCATCGGCTTCCAGCGCGCGTCGCCCGCCTCCGGGTACCAGCCGGTCACGTACGCCCCCTCGTACGGCCCCGACGCCCCGCCGGAGGCGTCCAGCACCGTCTGGTCGACGCTGCCCAGCACGGTCGCGGTGCGCACTTCGGGGTGCTCGGTGCGGGCGCGCCGGAAGGAGTCCATGAACGTGCCGGTGCGGTCCCCGAGCGCCGGCACCACGCAGCCCTTCTCCCCGGAACCGGCGGCGTGCTCCAGCGCGCGCTCGGCGGTGTCGCCGTAGGAGGTCGCGGCCTCGGCGGCGCGCAGGTCTCCGGCCGGGTCGTGCCCGCCCGCCGTCAGGCCCGAGTCCAGCAGCGGGGGCAGCTGGTCGCCCGCGATGGTGTCGGGCCGGACCAGGGCGACCGGCCCGCACGCGTCGGCGAGGGTGCGGCCGAGACCGGCCAGCAGCGCGGGCTGACCGCCGTTGACGGGGTAGGACAGCGGGCTGGTGAACTCGTCGTGGGTGATGCCGTAGCCGCCGATGTACGGGATGCCGGCGGTCTCGAGCGTGGGCAGGAAGGCGTCGCCGTGCTGGCTGTAGGAGCCGACCACCGCGACGGCGTTCTCCGCGACCGCCCGCCGGGCGCAGCGCGCGGCGGCCAGCGGGTCGTCACCCTCGTCGCAGGTCAGCACCTCCAGCCGGCGGCCGTTGATGCCGCCCCGGGCGTTGACCCAGCGGGCGTAGGCCTCGGCGAACGCGGGCATGCCGGCCCTGTCGGTGGCCCCGGCGTCCTCGGTGTTCTCGGGCGCCCACGTCATCACGGTGATCGTGTCGTCCCCGGAGCCCCCCGTGACCCCGGGGACGATCCCGCACCCCGCGACCAGCGCGGCGGACGCCGCCAGGACGCCCGCGGCGAGGGCGCCGGCACGGGCGGTCCGGGCGAGGGGGTGGGGGAGGACGGTGCTGCGGATGCGTCGCCTGCCGGTCATGTCCCCGCACGATTCCCTCACACGGCGAACCCGGGAGTGACCCTCGGTCGACGGACGGTGACGCGGAGGTGAATTGCGGGGTCCCGTCCGACCGGTGCGGGAGGGAAACGTACGATCGACGACCGTGCAAGGTTCGGAGAACTCTTCCCGTCGCGGCCGTCGCTCCTCCACCATGGGCGGCATGCCACTCAACGACATGCCGTGGTGGCGCTGGCGCAGCAATGTGCGCTCCGCGCTGCACATGCTCTCCGACCCCGGCTTCCAGCGGGACGTCTGGCTGGCCGGCGTGCCCGGTTACGGGGACGTCACCGACGCCGTGTACCGGCTGGTCGAGGACACCTGGCTGGACAACTGGTCGGCGGAGAAGTACGTCGGCACGATCTTCCGTGACTCGCAGGAGGCCGCACTCGTCGACACCGCGGTGCTGCGCGTGCTGCGGATCATGCACCAGGTCGGCCCGGACGCCCAGGTGACCGCCTACCTGGAGCACGAGGGCTGGCCGGAGGCGGTCCGCGCGGCGCGCGACGCGCACGTGCGGATGGCGGCGAGCGACGGCGACGACCCTGACGCACCGCCCAGCACGCTCGAGGTGCTGCGCATCCTGACCCGGTCCGCGTAGCGGAACGGCAGGCCGGGCGCGGGCCCGGGTGTGCGACCCTTTCCCCCATGAGCGAGCAGTCCACCCGAGCCGCGGCCCCGGCCGACCAGTACGTCCTCACGCTGTTCTGTCCCGACAAGCAGGGCATCGTGCACGCCGTGTCCAGCTACCTGTTCATGACCGGCTGCAACATCGAGGACAGTCAGCAGTTCGGCGACCACGACACGGGTCTGTTCTTCATGCGCGTCCACTTCTCCGCCGAGGCGCCGGTCACCGTGGAGAAGCTGCGGGCGAGCTTCGCGGCCATCGGTGACTCGTTCCAGATGGACTGGCACATCAACCGGGCCGACGAGAAGATGCGCATCCTGCTCATGGTCAGCAGGTTCGGGCACTGCCTGAACGACCTGCTGTTCCGCGCGCGGACCGGCGCGCTGCCGGTGGAGATCGCCGGGGTGGTGTCCAACCACACCGACTTCGCCGAGCTGGTGGCCTCCTACAACATCCCCTTCCATCACATCCCGGTGACGAGGGACTCCAAGCAGGAGGCGGAGGCCCGGCTGCTGGAGATCGTGCGCGAGGAGGAGGTCGAACTCGTCGTCCTCGCCCGCTACATGCAGGTGCTCTCCGACGACCTGTGCAAGCAGTTGTCGGGGCGGATCATCAACATCCACCACTCCTTCCTGCCGAGCTTCAAGGGTGCGAAGCCGTATCACCAGGCGCACGCGCGGGGTGTGAAGCTGATCGGTGCGACCGCTCACTACGTCACCGCGGATCTTGACGAGGGGCCGATCATCGAGCAGGAGGTCGAGCGGGTGTCGCACGACGTCACGCCGGATCAACTGGTCGCCGTCGGGCGGGACGTGGAGTGCCAGGCGCTGGCGCGGGCGGTGAAGTGGCACGCTGAGCGGAGGATCCTGCTGAACGGCCGCCGCACCGTGGTGTTCGCCTGAGAGGCGGAGCCTTTCCGCCCGTTGGCGGCTGCGGGCCGTCGGGGGCCGTTCGCGCAGTTCCCCGCGCCCCTGAAGGGGCGCGGGGAACTGCGCGAGCAACCACGGATCACCCGCAGGTGTCCTACATACGGCTCAGGCTCGCCGCGGCGAAGAGGACGTCCCTGATCGCCTCGCGGTCCCCCTCCTGCCCGGCCGCAGCCTCCGGCGGAGGCACATGCCCCGCCGCCAGCCGGCAGAACTCCGCCCCGTCCAGGGCGACATGAGCCACCTCATGCTCCGCCGACCCCTTCGCCGCCGCCGAGTCCAGCGGGATCAGCCACTCCCCGCCGCCGGAACCCTCGATCTCCAGCCGCACACTGCGCCCCGGCTCCCCGGCCGCCACCAGCCGGCGTTCCACAGGGGCGGCCAGCCCGTGGTGGCGGCGGTTCTCCAGGACCACCGGCAGCAGCCGGGCCGCGAGGTCCACCATGTCGTGCAGGTGGCGTCCGGAGGGCGGGGCGTAGGGGTAGTCCACCGCCTCGGCGATGTCCTCCGCGTGCACCCAGCACTCGAAGGCCCGGTCCAGCATGGCGTCGTGCAGCGGCAGCGCGAAGTCGCCGTAGGGGACCGTCATACGGCCGGTGCCGCTGCCGGTGAAGGAGACCGTGCGGATCAGCCGGTGGCTCTGCTCCCGCCAGGGGCCGCGGACGGCCCGGGTGGGCGGGAAACGGGCGGCGTGCCAGTAGGCCTCGGTGCGGTCCGACGGCGTGGGGCGGGCGGGCCGGACGTCGCCGAGCGGGTCCTCCAGGCCCAGGGCGACCGCGACCAGCCCGTCGACGGTCAGCAGGTGGGCGATGACCCCGGCGACCGTGGTGCGGCGGGTGCTCGCCTCGTCGCCCTCGTACCAGCGCAGCCGGACCGGCGCGTGCCACTCGGAGTCCCCGAAGTCCTGGAGCAGCGCGTCGAGCCGGGCCGTCTCGGCGTCGTAGGCGGTGGCCCACTCGGGGACCGGGATGCGCGGCGGGCGCCGCTCCAGGCAGGCCTCCAGGACGCGGGTGCGCAGCGCCGGGTCCAGGTCGAGGCTCTCGGGCCGGTGGAGCAGGCCGACCGCCTCGCGCAGCCGCAGGGCCTCGTCCGCGCAGGGCCCGCAGTCGCCGAGGTGCTCCTCGACGGCCTCCGCCTCGGCGGGTGCGCAGGCGGCCAGCGCCCAGGCGCCCAGCAGCGACTTCAGCACATGGTGCTCCCGTCCCGGGGGCGGGCCGTCCGTCCCGGGGGCGAGAGGTACGCGGTCGCCGTACGGCTCGGGTCGGCGCCCGCTCACGCGGCACCTCCGATCCCGGGCGGGGCGCCCGGCGCCTCGGTGTCGTGGGCGGTGGCCAGCAACTGCAGGCCCAGGCGCAGCCGGCGGCGGGCCTCCTCGTCGGTCACGCCCAGGTCGGCGGCGGTCTGGCGGTAGTCGCGGCGCTGGAAGTACGCCAGTTCCAGCGCGGCCCGCAGCGGTGCGGGCATGGACTGGACGATGTAGTCGGCGCGGGCGGCCACCGTGGCGTGCCGCACCGTGCGTTCCAGGTCCTCGGTGGTGCCGGGGCCGCCCCGGGCGAGCGCGGCGGTCTCCGCGGTGCGCAGCCGCTGCACGGCCAGCCGGTTGGTCAGGGCGGCGAGCCAGCTGCGCAGGGGGCCCTGCCGGGGGTCGTAGGAGTCGGGGTGCTGCCAGACGTGGGCGAAGACGTCGCGGGTGACGCCGTCCGCCGCGTGTTCGTCACCCAGGACGCGGTGGGCGAGGCCGTGCACCAGGGAGGCGAAGCGGTCGTAGAGCTCGCCGAGGGCGGCCGCCTCCCCGCGGGCGAGCCGTTGCTGCATCTTGCGGTCCCAGCGGGGCGGTGCGTCCCTTTTCGGCATGCTGCCCCTCACCCCCTGTTCGTCCCCCGGAGCCCCGGGGTGGTCGGTGCCCGGGGCCGGTGTGTGACCGGCGACGCCACGAATGTAGTCGCCACGGACACGCGTGCACGCCCCTTTGTGGCAATGTGCGCCCCTCGCGAAGCCCTCCGTGGTAAGAGGCCGCCGGTGCAGGTCGGTTGCCGTACGGATCACACCTTCCCTACCGTGAGTCGATCGGAACCGACCGAATCAGATCGAAGGCGACCAAAACAAGCCCTTTCTGTTCGGTAACCGTTTCTGGGGCTGTGTTTCAGGGAACGGCCGGTGGGCAGCCGCGCTGCAAGGAAGCGTAGGTACTGCTTCCGTTTCGGCGAGCGAGGGGCGTGGTGGTGACCTTCAAAGTGACCGACCAGGAGAACGGCTCATGGGCCGTCCTCCGGGTCTCCGGCGAGCTCGACCTGGTGACCTCCCCGGTGCTGCGGCAGCGGGTGCACGACGTGGTGGCCGAGGGGCGGCACTCGCTCGTCCTCGACCTCTCCGAGGTGTGGTTCTGCGACTCCAGCGGGGTGGGCGTGCTCATCGCCTCCCGCCGGCTGCTGCGCTCCTGCCAGGGCCGGCTGCGGCTGATCCTCCCGGCGCGGGGCGCCGCCGACGGCAGTCACGTCAACAAGGTGCTCGGCGCGCTGGGCGTGCGCCGACTGTTCGAGATCCACCCGGACGTCCCGTCCGCCGTCGACGAGGACGCCCGCCCGCTCTCGGCCTGAGCCGCCCGCACGTCACCCCCGCCCGCGTGTGGTCCCCCTCACCTGTGTCACACGCGTGTCCCGTTGTTCCCCCGGTCTTGGTCCGAGCACCGCTTTCCGGCTCCCCCCTGCCCCCATACCCCGTACGCTCCCAGCGAGACGACCCTCCGACCTAAGGCGGCCTGAAGAAGACATGGTCACCAGCGAGTACGAGCGCAGGATCGCGGCCCGCTTCGCCGGCTTCGACCAGGACGGCAACGGCTACATCGACCGCGAGGACTTCAGCGCCGCGGCCAAGGCGCTGCTCGCCGAGTTCGACACCGCGGCCCGTTCCGACCGGGGCCAGGCCCTGTACGTCGGGGCCGAGGCGTTCTGGCAGGGCATGGCCGGCATCGCCGACCGCGACGGCGACCAGCGCATCACCCGCGAGGAGTTCGTGAACGGCGCGGTCAAGCGGCTGCGCGACAACCCCGAGCGCTTCGCCGAGATCGCCCGCCCCTTCCTGCACGCGGCGCTCGCCGTCGCCGACACCGCCGGGGACGGCACGGTCGGCGTGGACAACACCGCGCGCGTGCTCACGGTGCTGGGGGTCGCCGAGAACCTCGCCGGTCAGGTCGCCGGCGCGCTGGACACGGACGAGGACGGCCGGATCGGCGAGGAGGAGGTCGTCTCGGCGTTCGCCCGCTACTTCACCGTGCCCGAGTGACGCACCGGACGTCCGTGTCGCGGATCGTGGCATTCTCCTGATCACGGAGCGTCGGGAGCGGCGCCCGTCCGGCGGGTTCCCCGTCACCGCCCGGAGTCGGAGGTCCGCTCCGGTACCTTGGGTGGGATGCGAGTCGTCGTGCGCGCGCACCGCGGCCGGGCCGCCCCGTCGGCGGCGGCCCTCCGGCCGGTTCTCGCGGGTGCTCGCCGGGTGACCGGGCCGTCCGCGGCCGTCCGTTCGACTCCCCGTGGCGAGCGTCGCACAGTATGCCGCACGGGTACTCCTTCGCGCTGGAATATGCCCGAAGCGCTTGTTGAGGTGACTCAACGTCAACCATGCTGTGCCGTAAGGGAGTCACGGACCGTGATCCCTTTCCCAGTCGTTGTTCTGGTCATGCAGAAAATGGCTAGGATCGTGGCCCTCGTGAGGCGCGAGTCCAAGTGTCCGCCGGTTCGGATGGTGTGAGCGGTGCAGGTGCTTCAAGTGCAGCTGGAGATCCGGCCCGACCCCGCTGAGGTGGGGCGGGCCCGGCGCTGGGCCCGCTCACGGCTGGCCGGGTCCGGCATAGGGGTGGACGAGCCGCTGGCCGAGACGCTGATCCTGCTCGTCTCCGAGCTGGTCACCAACGCCGTGGTGCACACCGGCTGTCCTGCCGTCCTGAGGCTGTGCCTGCCCGGGCGGGACGCGGCCGAGGAGGTCACCGTCCGGCTGGAGGTCGCCGACCGCAGCGGCCGGGCGCCGGTGCCGCGCTGTGTGGACGGCGACGCGACCGGCGGGCGTGGACTGGCCCTCGTCGACGGCCTCGCCGACCGCTGGGGCTGGAGCACCGAGGGCACCGGCAAGCGCATCTGGTGCGAACTGGACCGCTGTGGTGGGACGTCCGGGTCCGCCGCTTCCTGTGGCGGCGGTGCGGCGACGTACGACGGACTCGCTTACGAGGCGGTCTGAGGGCGCCCCCATACCCAGGGTTGCCGCGTCTCCGGGAGAGCACGGAGGCACAGGGCGACGGCCGCGCGGTGCCGTGTGTGATCCGGTGCGCCGGGTGTGCTCCCGTGCGCCGAGCCGACGAACAGGGCAATTGCGACGAGTCGCACATGATCACCCGAAACGGTGTTGACGTGCCGTGACGAGGTGATCACGCTGGTCGTCAGCGATTCGCGGCGAGGGGACGGCGAGGGCCCTGACGGGAGTCCTCGACGAGTGCGGGTCGTGATCCGGCGTCTGCTCCCGGGGCCGGGGGATCCTCGGGAGCGCCGGAACCGAAGGGCGGTGCGGCGCTGCCGTGCTCGGGGCGCACAGCGCCGCACCGCCACCGACCGCGTGTCCACAGCCTGTGGACAAGTGGTCCGGTCTGCGCGGTTCAGGCTCCGGCGTGGACCGCCGGCGCTTCCTCCCCGTGCTCCGCGGCCGCGTGGAAGGTGCGGCGGTAGGCCGTGGGCGTCACGCCGAGCGCCGTCTGGAGATGGGCCCGCATCGACTGCGCCGTGCCGAAGCCCGACTCGCGGGCCACCTGGTCCACCGTCAGGTCGGTGGACTCCAGCAAGTGGCGCGCCCGCTCCACCCGTTGACGGGTCAGCCACTGCCCCGGACTGACCCCGGTCTCCTCGCGGAAGCGGCGGGTGAAGGTGCGTACCGACATCGACTCCCGCTCGGCCATGTCGCGCAGCTGGAGCGGCTCGTGCAGCCGGCCCAGCGCCCAGGCGCGTGCGCCGCTGGTGGACGCCTGCTGCGGATCGGGGACCGGCCGCCGGATGTACTGCGCCTGCCCGCCGTCGCGGTGCGGCGGCACCACCGTGCGCCGGGCCACGTCGTTGGCGACGGCGGCGCCGTGGTCGCACCGCACCATGTGCAGGCACAGGTCGATCCCGGCCGCGACGCCCGCCGAGGTCAGGATGTCGCCGTCGTCGACGAACAGCACGTCCGGGTCGACGTCGATGCGCGGGAACAGCCGCTGCAGGCGCTCCGCGTCGGCCCAGTGGGTGGTGGCCCGGCGCCCGTCCAGACGGCCGGCGGCGGCGAGGACGTACACCCCGGTGCAGATGGAGGCGATGCGTGCGGACGGCGGGATGCGGCCGAGCGCGGCGGCCAGTTCGTCCGTCAGCTCGCCCCGCTCGAACAGCGGGCCCCGCTCGTAGCAGGCGGGGATGATCACCGTGTCGGCGGTGGCCAGGGCCTCCGGGCCGTGCGGCACGTGCACCGTGAAGTCGGCGTCCGTCTCGACCGGGCCGGGCGGCCGGACCGAGCAGGTGACCACCTCGTACAGCGGGCGCCCCCGCTCGTCCCGGGGGCGGCCGAAGACGCGGTGCGGGATGCCCAGTTCGAACGGCAGCAGGCCGTCGAGGGCGAGGACGACCACGCGGTGCGGCCCGCGTCCGGCGGGGTGGGGCGGCGGCTCGACCAGATCCATGCGCATGGCCCGATCCTAGCGAATGCTGTCCTCCCGGCCACTCGTTGAAGCGGACATGCTTCCCCGAAGCTGTACCGCGTGACCACGACCAGCAAGACCGCCGCCGTCGGGCCGCCCGCGAGCGGCCGGAAGCCGGCCCGCCTCCGGGTGCACCGCGCCTGGTTCGTCGCCGCCGTCACCTTCGTGACGATCATCGGCGCCGCCGCCTTCCGCGCCGTACCGGGCCTGTTCATCGACCCGCTGAACGAGGAGTTCGGCTGGTCGCGCGGCACCATCGGCGCCGCGGTCTCCGTCAACCTGGCGCTGTACGGGCTCACCGCGCCGTTCGCGGCGGCGCTGATGGACCGCTACGGCATCCGCCGGGTCGTCGCGGTCGCCCTGACCGTGATCGCCGTGGGCTCCGGCACCACCGTGTGGATGAGCGCCGCCTGGCAGCTGATGCTCTGCTGGGGCCTGCTGGTGGGCCTCGGCTCCGGCTCCATGGCGCTCGCCTTCGCCGCCACCGTCACCAACCGCTGGTTCACCGAGCGGCGCGGCCTGGTCAGCGGCATCCTCACCGCCGCGTCCGCCTCCGGGCAGCTGATCTTCCTGCCGCTGCTGTCCTGGATCGTCGACCGCCACTCCTGGCGGCCGGCGGCCGTGACGGTGGCGCTCGCCGCGCTCGCGGTGGTGCCGTTCGTCTGGCTGCTGCTGCACGACCACCCGGCCGACGTCGGCCAGAAGCCGTACGGGTCCAAGGAGTTCGTGCCCAAGCCGGCGCCGGTGCCAGGCGCCGCCCGGCGGACGCTGAACGTGCTGGCCGCCGCCGCGCGCACCGGCCCCTTCTGGCTGCTCGCCGGCACGTTCGCGATCTGCGGCGCCTCCACCAACGGGCTGATCCAGACCCACTTCGTGCCCGCCTCGCACGACCACGGCATGCCGATCACCACCGCCGCGTCCCTGCTGGCCGTCATCGGCGTCTTCGACGTGGTCGGCACGGTGGCCTCCGGCTGGTTCACCGACCGTTTCGACGCGCGGCGGCTGCTGGCCGTCTACTACGCGCTGCGCGGCATCTCCCTGCTCTTCCTGCCGCTGCTGCTGGCCCCGTCCGTGCACCCGCCGATGCTGCTGTTCATCGTCTTCTACGGCCTCGACTGGGTCGCCACCGTGCCGCCCACCCTCGCGCTGTGCCGCGAGCACTACGGCGACGACAGCCCCATCGTGTTCGGCTGGGTGCTGGCGTCGCACCAGGTGGGGGCCGCCGTCGTGGCCTTCGTCGGCGGGCTCGCCCGGGACGCGTTCGGCAGTTACGACGTGATGTGGCTGGGCTCGGGCGCCCTGTGCGCGGCGGCGGCCCTGATGGCCCTGACCATCCGCAAGCGGTCGGCCGCGTGACGGGAAGGCGCGACTGCGGCAGTCCGCCTCCGAGGGGTGCCACCCGCACGGGCCCGCCCCCCGTGGTCACGCCCCCGGCAGCCGGGACGCCCGTCCGGTGCGGGCTATCGCGCGGGCGATGCGGTGGGCGTCGAGGGACAGTTCTCTGAGGTTGCCGCTGATCGGGTTGGTGAAGCCGGTGAAGTGGAGGCCCGGGGCGCCGTCGGGGGTGCGGGCGCCGTGGACCACGGGTCTGCCCCGGTCGTCCAGCACACCGAGGCCGCCCACCAGGCCCTCCAGGCCGCGTTCGTAACCGGTGGCCGCGACGACCGCGTCCGGCGTGATCCGCTCGCCGTCGGCCAGCAGCACCCGGTCCTCCTCGAAGCCCTCGACGGCGGCCACCACCTCCACCGTCCCCTTGCGCACGGCGTCGACCAGGCCGACGTCCTGCACCGGGATGGCACCCTCCCGCACCCGGGTGTAGAGGCCGGACTCGGGGCGGGGCAGGCCCCGGTCGGACAGGTCCGGCAGCGCGATCCGCGCCTGGACCCGGCTGATCCGGTCCACCAGGCCCACCGGCAGCCGGCGCACCAGCACCCCGGAGTACTGCGCGGGCCAGCCCGCGGTCGAACGGCGCACGATGTGCGGTGGGGTGCGCACCGCGAGCCGCACCCGGGAGGCGCCCCCCTCCACCAGGTCCACGGCGATCTCGGCGCCCGTGTTGCCGACGCCCACCACCAGCACGTCCCGCCCGGCGAAGGGCTTCGCGTTGCGGTAGGCCGACGCGTGCAGGAACTCGCCGGTGTACGTGTCCCGGCCGGACCAGTCGGGGACCCGCGGGGTGTGGTTGAACCCCGTGGCGACGACGACCGCCGCGCCGGTCAGCTCCCGCCCGCCCGTGGCACGCAGCAGCCAGCCGCCGTCGGCGGTGCGCTCGACCCGGGACACCTCGACACCGGTGACGATCTCCAGGCGGTGGTGCTCGGCGTACTTCTCCAGGTAGCGGACCACGTCGTCGCGGGACGGCCAGCGTCCGAAGCGGCGGGGCATCGCCAGGCCGGGCAGGGCCGACAGCCGCCGGGTGGTGTGCAGGTGCAGCCGGTCGTAGTGGCGGCGCCAGGAGTCGCCGACGCGGCCGGACCGCTCCAGCACGACGGCCCGTACCCCGCGCTCGCGCAGGGCGTACGCGACGGACAGTCCGCCCGGGCCGCCGCCGATGACGTAGACGGGGCGGTCCGCCCGGTGGGGCGCGGTGGGCTGCGCGGACGTGGTGGAGTCGGCCATGACCGCGAGCGTAATCCGGCACATGCTTGATGGGTCTCGGTCAAGACCGGAATTGGTTGCGGAATGATCACATGGTTTCACCGCGATCGCGGGCTTGAATGTCCCCATGCCTTCTCGACAGCGCACCCGACCCCGCCCGCCGGCCGGACTCCGCGGCCACGGCCTGCTCCTGCGCCCCTGGGACCCGGCGTCCGACGACGACGTCCGGACGTGGCTGCGCGGCACCACCGACCCGGAGTTCCGGCGCTGGAACACCCCGCTGCGTCCGGCCGTCGACCTGGACGGCGCCCGGAATTCGCTGCGCACCCGGGCCGCCCTGGCCGCGGAGGGCAGCACCGTCTCCTTCCACGTCGCGGACGAGGCCGACGGCACACCGCTCGGGCACATCGGCATCGAGGACATACGCCCGGTCATGGGCGCCGGCCGGGTCGGCTACTGGGTGCTGCCCGAGGCCCGCGGCCGGGGCGTGGCCACCCGCGCGCTGATGCTCACCGCGCACTGGGCGCTGACCGGACTGGGCCTGCACCGGCTGGAGCTGGGCCACGCTGTGGGGCACGAGGCGTCCTGCCGGATCGCGGAGCGGTGCGGCTTCCGTCACGAGGGGACGATGCGCGGGGCGATGTTCGCCGCCGACCGCCACGACGCCTTCCGCGACGCCCACCTGCACGCCCGCCTGGCCACCGACCCGCCCCCCGCGCCCCCCGCGGGACCCACGGGGACCGGAGCCGCCGGGGGCTCATGACCGGCGCCGCTCACGGCCGGGGCGGTTTCCGTCATCCGGCCGCGCGCTCCCGTGAACGGCCGGAGCGGCGGCCCCGCCCGTTCACGGCCAGAGCAGCTCCGTGGTCCAGCCGTCGGCGGTGCGGCGGTAGCGCAGGCGGGTGTGGCGGCGGTGCGGGTCGCCCTGGAAGAACTCGGCCTCCTCGGGGCGCAGCCGGTACAGCGTCCAGGACGGCGCCGGCGCCTCCGGCTCCCGCCGCGCCCGCTCCCATGCCTCCTCCGAGGCCCGGGCCAGCTCGTCCGCCGAGCCGACGACCTCGCTCTGCCTGCCGGTCAGGGCGGAGGCCAGCGCCCCGGTGGAGCGGGCGTGCAGGTCCGCCTGCGCCTCCTCGGCCGGCGCCGTCCCGACGGACCCGCGCACCCGCACCTGACGTCCCAGCGCGGGCCAGTAGAAGGCGACGGCGGCCTGCGGGCGGGCGGCGAGCTGCCCGCCCTTGCGGCTGTGCGCGTGCGTCGCGAAGGACCAGCCCCGCTCGTCCGCGCCGTGCAGCATCACGATCCGTACGTCGGGCGCCCCCGTGGCGTCCGCCGTCGCCAGCGACATGGTGTGCGGCTCGGGCTGCCCGGCCGCCGCGGCCTCCGCCAGCCACCGCGCGAACAGCGTCAGCGGCTCGGCGGGGGCGCCCTCCGGGTCGAAGGGGCGCAGATCGGTGACCGCCGGGTCCCACACCCGCAGGGACCGCAGCAGCTCGTGGAGATCGGGTTCCATGCAGCGATTGTCGGCCCCCGGGCGCCCGCCGGCGCGCGGGCCCTCAGATCGATCCGAGGTCCGACGACACCCACCGCTCGGGACGCATCCGTACGACGACCTGCTCGCCGTGGTTCTTCCACGCGAACTCGACGTAGCCGTCGACCTTCTCGGCCGGCAGGTAGCGGGCGGAGATCTCCCGCAGCAGTTCGACCGTGGCGGGGGAGGTGTCGACGACCGGGCCCTCGACGGACACGTAGCGGATCGTCGGGTCGACCCGCTCCACCAGCAGCGAGAACCGTCCCGCGGCCTGCAGCAGCCGGTTCTTGCGCGAGTGCCGGCCGGTGAGGATCCACACGTCCCCGCCGGGCGCGTACTGGTACCAGAGGGGCACGGTGAGCGGGGCGCGCCCCTCGCCCGCGTCGACCGCGAAGGCGGCCACGCGCGGCTCGGACAGGAACTGTTCGCGCTCTTCGGGGGTCAGGGCCATGACGGGTTCCTCCTGCGGCGTCGGGACGTGCACTGTCACTGGGGTCAGCGGCCGGCCGGTACAACACCGGCCGCGCGGGGACGTGTTCCGCACGTCGCACCCCCACCATCGGAACCGGACCGGCCCGGGACACGCGACAGGCGGCGGTCCACCGGAGTGAACCGCCGCCCGGATGACAGGACGTGCGAGGTCGCGTGGGGTGTGCGCGCCGCGGGGCGGCTACTTGGTCGGCTTGCGGCCGGTGACTCCCAGGTGCACCAGCAGCGCCAGGTTCGGCTTGATGTCGGCCTGCTTGACGCCCCGCGAGGAGAAACCTTTCTGGTGCGAGGCGACGGCCGCCAGCATGGCGACCAGGGACCCGGCGACCGCACCGGGGTTGACGTCCTTGTCGATCCGCCCCTTGGCCTGGAGCTCGGTGACGGACTCGGCGAGCGAGGACTCGACCGCGCTGAGGACCTTCACGCGGATTTTGGAGAAACGTTTGTCCCCCTCGGCGGCGCCGAGGTCCACGACACGCAGGATCGCGTCGTTGTGCCGCCAGAAGTCCAGGAAGCCGTCGACCAGTTCCTGTGCCGTCTGCCAGCCGGCCCGCCCGCTCCAGGAGCGCCCCTCGACCAGTCCGGCCAGGGAGCCGCTCTCGGCGGCCATGGTCTCGGCCAGCTCCAGGACGGCGCCCTCGACGTCCGGGAAGTACTGGTAGAAGGTGGCCGGCGAGGTCCCCGCGCGGCGGGCGACGTCGATGACCTTGACATCCCGGTACGGGGACGAGCTGAGCATCTCGCTGAGGCAGTCGAGCAGCTTCTGCCGGGTCTCCTGCCCACGCCGGCCGGCCACCCGGCCGTCGACGGTACGCACTTGTCCTGTCATGCCGTCAGCTTACCGACGGGTGATCGGAGCGCGATTCGGCCGACTGCAAATGGGGTGCGGAGCCTCCGGAACCCTGGTGTGCCTGGTCGGCGGCGTGCGGGCGGCCCGGCTACGTTGTCGGCATGGCCGAAAATGGGGCATCGGAGTACACGGAGGGCACCCCTTGCTGGGTGGACGCGCAGCTGCCCGACCTGGAGGCGGGCAAGCGGTTCTACGGTGAGCTGTTCGGCTGGACCTTCGAGGACCAGCCCACCGGGACGGTCCGGGCGCTCAAGGACGGCGAGCCGGTCGCCTCCCTCGCGCACAAGACGGACGGAAGACTGCCCACGGTGTGGACGGTGTCCTTCGCCACCGCGGACGCCGAGGCACTGTGCCGGCGCATCCTGGCGGCCGGCGGGCAGGTGGTCGCCTCCCCGGCGCCCTTCGGCGACCTGGGCCGCACCGCCCTGGTCACCGACCCCGAGGGCGCCGTGTTCTCGCTGTGGCAGCCCGGCACGGCGGCCGGCTTCGGACGCCGGCACGAGCCGGGCACCTTCGCCTGGGTCCAGCTGTACGCACGGGACACGGAGACGGCCAACACCTTCTACGGCGACCTCTTCCACGAGGCGCTGTTCGGCGAGGGCGCCGACCCGGACTTCGGCCGCACGCCGGTCTCCGAGGTCTTCGCCCCCGAGATGCCGCCCCACCTCCTGGTGCACTTCGCTGTGCGGGACCTGGAGGCCGCGCTGCGCGAGGTGACCCGGCTCGGCGGGCGGACGCAGGTCCCGCCCTTCGGGACGTCGTACGGGACGGCGGCCGTGGTCACCGACAATCAGGGGGCGTCCTTCGCGTTGCTGCACCGCTGAGCCGTACCCTCGGTGCGCCGTCGCGGTCCGCGGCGCCGGTCCGTCCCCCCGTACACCGTCCGTGGATCCCCCGTGTCATATGTAAACCTGGACACCCGATTTGTCGGCCGGTTCGCAACCGGGGGCCCGGACAGGAAGAATCGGGGTGCGTGCCGCCACGGCGGTGCGGTGGTGAGACGCTGCACTACGGTCGCGCCCAGGTGGTGGCGCGACGCGTACGGGGAGGTGGCAGGCAAGTGGTGGATCAGCTGACGCAGCACGATCCGCGGCGTATCGGGCCGTTCGAGGTGCTGGGACGGCTGGGAGCCGGCGGCATGGGGCTGGTCTATCTCGCGCGCTCGGCGTCCGGCCGGCGGGTGGCGATCAAGACGGTACGGACGGAGCTGGCCGAGGACCAGCTGTTCCGGGTCCGCTTCACGCGCGAGGTCGAGGCGGCCCGCGCGGTCTCCGGTTTCTACACGGCGGCCGTCGTGGACGCCGACCCGCGCGCCGCCGTGCCGTGGCTGGCCACCGCGTACGTCCCCGCCCCCTCCCTCGAGGAGATAGTGAACGAGTGCGGGCCGCTGCCCGCGCAGGCGGTGCGCTGGCTCGCCGCGGGCGTCGCGGAGGCGCTGCAGTCGATCCACGGCGCGGGCCTGGTCCACCGCGACCTCAAGCCCTCCAACGTGCTGGTCGTGGAGGACGGCCCCCGGGTCATCGACTTCGGCATCGCCTCCGGGGTGTCCAACACCCGCCTGACGATGACCAACGTCGCGGTCGGCACCCCCGCCTACATGTCCCCGGAGCAGGCCAAGGACTCCCGCAGCGTCACCGGCGCGAGCGACGTCTTCTCCCTCGGCTCCATGCTGGTCTTCGCCGCCACCGGACACCCCCCGTTCCACGGCGCCAACCCCGTCGAGACCGTCTTCATGCTGCTGCGCGAGGGCCCTGACCTCGAGGGCCTGCCCGACGAGCTGCGCCCGCTCATCGAGGCCTGCATGCAGATGGACCCCACGGCCCGGCCCAACCCCGCCGACCTGCAGGCCCAGCTCGCCCCGCACCTGTTCGGCTCCGGCTCCGACGACAGCGGCACGGCGTCGGCGTGGCTGCCCGAGCGGGCGGTGGGCCTGATCGAGACGCGCCGCGGCGGACGCCCGGCCATGCCGCCGCAGCCGGCCGGCCGCAGCGGGGGCGGCGCCCGCCCCCACGTACCGCCTCCGCCGCCGCACGACCCGGTCGTGCCGCAGCCCCCGCCGGTCCCGGTGGGTCCGCCCGGCACCGGCCCGGTCCGGCTGGCGGGCGCCGCGGTGCCCATCGGCCCCGGCCCGCGCGTCGCCGACACGCGCGCGGCCGCCGTGCAGGCGCCCCCGGCCGCCTCCGCCCTGGCCGCGACCTGGACCAAGCTCCGCCCCGGCGTGAACGGCGCCGAGCCCGCCGCGCCCGCGACCACGGCGCCCGCCGCGCCGCCGGAGCAGCCGGGCGGCTGGCGCCCGTGGCGGTTCCGTATGTCCAACGACGTGTGGGGCACGCCCGCCGTCGCCGGCGACCTGGTGTACGTCACCTCCTTCGAGGTGCACGCCCTGGACGTGGCCACTGGCCGGCGCCGCTTCAAGACCCGGGACGTCGCCTGGTCGATGGCGGTCGCCGACGGCCGTATCCACGCCTCCGACGGCCCCACCCTCTACGCGCTCGACGCCCGGGAGGGCGGCGACCTGTGGCGGCTGAACACGGACGCCTGGGTGTACTCCCTCAAGGCCGAGCGCGGCACCGTCGTCACCGGTACCCGCGGCGGCGGCGTACAGGGCCGGGAGGCGTCCACCGGGCAGCAGCTGTGGGAAGTCACCGGCTGTCAGACCGACTTCGAGTCCCCGGAGGCCGGACCCGCGCTGCACGACGGCACCGCCTACGTCTGGCAGGACGCCCGGCTGCGTGCCCTGGACGCCCGCACCGGCGAGGAGCGCTGGTCCTACCCGATCGGCGACGCGGCCTCCTGCGGCGGCGTCCCGGTCCGCCTCACCGCCGCCCCCGACGGCTACGTCTACGTCTGCGCCGGCACCCGGGTGCTCGCCCTGGAGGCGGCCTCCGGGCACGTCCGCTGGCACTTCGAGGCCCCGGCCGTCTTCCTCTGCCCGCCGGCCTTCGTGCCGGGCCCGGCGGTGACCGGCGGCGGGATCTACCTCGCGGACTACCTCGGCACGGTCTACGCCCTGGACGCCACCGACGGCCGGGACCGCTGGCGCATCGCCACGGAGTCCCGCTCCTCCGTCGAACCGGTGCTGGTCGCCGCCGGACACGTGCACGTGGGCAGCGGCAAGGGCCTGTACACGCTGGACGCGGTCACCGGCACGCCCAAGTGGCGCTTCCAGTCGGGCGGGGAGATCGTCGGCGCGCCCGCGGTCGCCGAGGGCCGCATCCACTTCGGCTCCAGCGACCACCTGCTGTACACGCTGAAGGCCGACGACGGACGGCTGCGCTGGAAACTGGCCACCGGCGGCGAGATCACCGGCTCCCCGGTGGTGCGGGACGGCGTGGTGTACGCGTGCAGCAAGGACCGCTGCGTGTACGCCCTGGACGCGGAGAAGGGCACGGGCACGGCGCGGACGGCCTGACGCCGTTCCGGCTCCCCGCGCGATCCCCGGCCCCACGCGTTCCGCGTCCCCGCGTGATCCGCTCGTCCCGGCGGGACGGCCGTCGTGCCGGCGCACGGAAGGGGTCCGGACGGCGGCCGCCGCGGCGGACGGCGGCGCTGCCCGCCGCCCACGGCCCCGACGCTACGCCGGGTACGCGACGGTCGCCAGGTAGTGACATGCCCGTGACAGAGAGATCGCTAGCCTGACGGTCATGACTTCTCGGGGGAAGACACTCAGGCTCACCGCCGTCTCGGCGCTCGTCGTCCTCGCCCTCACCGGTTTCTCGACCGGCCGCGGGCACGGACACGGCAGCGGAGGCGACGGCGGGGGCGGCTGCAGCAGCTCCGGCCAGAACCACGACTCGTCGGGCTCGGGCGGCGGTTCGCACCGCGACTACTACGACGACGATGACGACGACTACGACTACGGCGACAGCGGCGGTTCCGGCGGCGTGGACACCACGGCCTCCCCGGACGCCGCCACGGTGACGCTGGTCGACTGCGCGTCCGAGGAGACGCCGTACGCCACCGTCGAGGTCGGCAACTCCGACACGGTGGAGGGCACCTTCTCGGTGACCGTGATCTTCAGGGACGCCGCCGGCGGGGAGCTCGACAGAGGGACGGAGGAGGTCTTCGTCCCGGCGGGCGAGAGCACGCCGGTGAGGATCTCGGTGAACGAAGCGGAGAGCGTGCCGCTGATCGAGGAGTGCGACCTCTCCCACGCCTAGGTTCTGTCACTTCGGTCGGCGTCGGGTCCAGATGAGGATGCCTGGCGAGGTGGAGGGCGGCGGCGGGCGGGAAGCGATGGCGGGTTTGGCGGTCCGTGTGGCGAGAGGCTCTGCCGGCCTGGCTCAGTACGTGAGGGTCATGCGACTTTCGGGCTTGTTGATCACGTGGCCTGTCGTGGAGGCATAGTCGGCGGGTGTGACGGTCATCCGCGGCACGACCATGCGGTCGGAGCACCAGGAATCGATGTGCGCGACGAGGTCCCGTGCGAGTTCCTCGGCCTGCATGCCGCAGGCGGCCGCGCCGAGTGGGATCGGGCCTTCGGCGTCGGTGCCCACGCGGGTGATGGTCAGGTAGGCCAGGGAGTCGTCCTCGACGAGGACGGGAGCTGCGGACGGGAATGGCGAGCCTGCGGAGCAGTTCCTGTTCCAGCGGGCGTGCCCGTCTGCAGGGTGGCCGGGCCGTCGGGGTCGAGGTTCTGGTCCTCGTCGTGGTGCACGCGGATGGTGTCGTCCGTCCTGCGCCAAATCGCCAGGGACGTCACCCCTCACAGGACGACTCGCATCCCCTCTACGGCCGCCATAATAGGGACATGCCCACCAGCCCACACCGCCCCGCGCCCGCACCGAGGAAGCTCTCGGGCGCGGACGCCGAGGACCTCGCGCTTTACCAGGAGAAGTTCCGAGGCCGTCTGCCGGAGTCGCTGGAAGAGCTGCACGGCCCAGCCAAGGGGGTCGTCGAGCTGCCGCTGCACATGGCCTGGTCCGGAATGACCACGTACGACTTGGACAAGCCGCGCCAGCGTATGGGCCTGTACCGCACCATCCTGCACGAAGGACTACGCGAGGACCTGCCCCGCTACCTCAACCGGGACCTGCTCCTTGAGCTGTGGCCGGTGCTGCGCACCCTCGTCGGACGCACCGTGCGCACGGTATGGGAAGACGCCTTCCCCCAGCTCAGCTCCCGCACCCGGGCAGCCGCGTGACGGACATGCCGGAGCTGCACACACGGCTCCTGGCAGACGTGATCGCCCTAGGCTCCCCCTATCCCCTGGTCCTCACCGGCGGCTACGCCGTCCGGGCACACCGCCTGGTGAACCGCCCCAGCCAAGACCTCGATGTCGCCACCGAGAATCCCGCGCCCATGACCGAGATCGCGGCTACGCTGCGCGCCGGCCTGGAAGCCCGCGGCTGGAGAGTGCACTCGCTGGAGACCGCCCCGCTGTCCGCCCGCTTCACCGTGACCGACCCGGCCACCGGACAGGAATGCGAGGTCGACATCCTCAAGGAGAACTTCTGGCGGCCGGTCACGCACAGCCCTTACGGGCCAGTCCTCGCGGAAGAGGACGTGATCGGGACCAAGGTCCGCGCCCTCGCCGACCGCGGAGCCCCGCGTGACCTGATCGACGTGTTCGCAGCCTCCCTCCGCTGGAGCACTGCCGATCTCGAAGAATTCGGCCGCCGCCACGCCCGCGGCCGCTTCGAGAGCGAAGACCTGCAGGCAAGTCTCACCGGTGCCGAATGGACCGACGACGAAGCCTTCGTCGCCTACGGCCTGGACGAGGCCGCCATCACCGCTCTTCGTACCTGGGCCTTGGAGTGGGCCGACGACCTCGCGACCCGCCTGCTCGAAAAGTCCAGCGATCCGGACATTGACTGACCACGTCCGGGTGTCGATGAAGAGCCGGCTGCTCCCCGCACCCGCGGGGATGGTCCCCACCGCGCCTCCCTCGGCCTCGCCCGGCGGACAGCCATCCACGGCGCGGCCCAGGACCGCACCGGCACCTGCCGCACGTTCGACCAGGTACAGGAAGCGATGCAGCGCGCCACCCCCGACGACTACCGGCCGGTGTGGCTGCTCGCCTTCTACGACCAGGCGGAACTCCACTCGCTCGCCCTGTCCGCCCACCTGTCGCTGGACGACTGCCCGACCGCCGAGTTCCACACCCGCCGTGGCCTGGCAGGGCTGCGCCCGCACGTGCGCCGGTCTCGGGCCACCACCATGACGCGCCTTGCCCACGCCCGGCTCGCCCAGGACGACCTGGAACACGAGAGCGGCCGTGTCCGGTGTCGTACGACACCGGACACGGCCCCTCTCGACGCCTCGGCCGCGGCGGCTCCCCCTCCGCGCCGCCGCGGCCGGTCCCCGTGCGGGAAAAGGTCTACCTGCCGTCCCGGTCCAGGGCGGGCGGGACCGGCGCGTGCTGGTCCAGCGTGGTGACCTCGCCGATGCTCGGCGGGGCGGGCGCGTGCTGGTCGAGCGTGGTGACCTCGGGGTCGTCCTTGCTCGGCGGCGTCGGCGCGTGCTGGTCCTGAGTGGTGAACTCCGGCTCGTTCGTGGCTTCGCTCATGACGTGTGCTACCCCCAACAGGTGGACTGGGCCGTGCGGTTGAACGGCCCGTTCGGCGACTCCCCCGAAGGCCGCCGAACGGGCGTTCTGGCGGGTCTCAGAGTAGAGATGAGCCCCTCGGATCCGCCTGCCCCCCGACGCGACGCATCCGTTCCATGAGAGTGACAGCCCGCCATAAACGTTCGATGAACGCCGTGGGCGCGGGCCGGTCAGGCCGCGGACAGCGGGGCGAGCAGGCGCCGCACCTGGGCGGCCTCGGCGGAGCCCGCCTCGTCGTAGAGGGCCAGAGCCTCACGCCAGCAGGCGCGTGCCCGGTCCGCCTGGTCCAGCGTGTCCAGTGCCCGTCCGAGCACGGTCAGGGCGTTGGCCCGCATCCAGTCGCCGCCGATGCAGCCGATCGCCAGGGCCTGTTCGGCGTGGCGGGCGGCGCGGGCCGGACGCCCGGCCCGCAGGTGCACCTCGGCGATGCGGTAGTGCGTGGTGCCCTCCCACAGGGACTGGCGGTTCTCCGCGAAGATGCACAGCGCCTCGTCGAGCTGGGCGAGCGCCTCGGCCGGCCGTCCCGCCTGGCTGAGCACGATGCCGGAGGCGTACCGGGCGTTCGCCAGCCGCACCGACATCCCCAGCTCGTCGTAGATCTCCACGCCCCGCTGGGCCAGTCGGACGGCCTGCGTGGTGCGGCCCATGGAGGCGAGGGTGCGGGAGAGGTTGCAGACCGCGCTGGCCTCGCCCGGGCGGTTGCCGTCGGCGCGGAAGGCGTCGATCGCCCGCTGGAAGTACCCCTCGGCGTCGGCGTACCGGGCCGTGCACAGCGCGATGATGCCCAGCTGGTTGGGTGCGGTGCCGTTCGCCCACGGGTCGTCCGCGCCGCGCAGCAGGGTGTCGGCGCGCCGGGCCTCCTCCTCGGCCGTCTCGAAGCGGCCCGCCTGGCTCAGCACCTGGGCGTGGGTGACGCGGGCCCGCACCTCGGCCCGGGCGTCCCCCAGGGCGGCCGCCGCCTCGCAGGCGGCGATCGCGGTCTTCCGGTACTGGCGCGAGTCCACCCCGGACTCCGCCAGGTCGATGGTGGCCACCAGCAGGTCGACGGCACGGCGCACCATGGCGGCGTCGAGGGACTGCTGCACGCAGGCCAGCAGCGGCCCGGCCTCGGTGTGCAGCCAGTCCAGCGCCTTCGCCGCCGTGCGGAACTCCTGGGCTCCGTACCGGCCCTTCTCCAGATGGGCGACGGTCCGGTCGCCCGGCCGCTCGATGGCGTACACCCCCACCGCCGTCGCCAGGTAGTGGTCCAGCAGCCGGGACCGGGCCGCGTCCCGTTCGGCGGGCGGCTGCTCGTCGCGCTCGGCGCAGGCACGCGCGTAGAGCCGGACGAGATCGTGGAGGCGGTAGCGGCCGGGGGCGGCCGACTCCAGGAGGGAGGTGTCGACGAGGGACTCCAGCAGGTCCTCCGTCGCCTCCACCGGCAGGTCCAGCAGGGCCGCCGCGGCGGCGACGGAGATGTCGGGGCCGTCGGCCAGGCCCAGCAGCCGGAACGCGCGCGCCTGCGTGGCCTCCAGGGCGCCGTAGCCCAGCTCGAAGGTGGCCGCGACCGCCAGGTCGCCGGCCTGGAGCTCGTCCAGCCGGCGGCGTTCGTCGGCGAGCTTCTCCGCGAGGAAGGAGACCGTCCAGGTGCGCCGGGAGGCCAGCCGGGAGGCGGCGATGCGGATGGCCAGCGGCAGGAAGCCGCAGGCGGCCACCACGTCCAGGGCCGCCTCGCGCTCCGAGCGGACCCGCTCCTCACCGACGATCTTCGTGAAGAGCGCCAGCGCCTCCTCCGGTGACATCACGTCCAGGTCGACCAGATGCGCCCCGGCCAGGTCCACCATCCGCACCCGGGACGTCACCAGGGCCGCGCAGCCCGCCGTGCCCGGCAGCAGCGGCCGGACCTGCGCCGCGTCGCGCGCGTTGTCCAGCAGCACCAGCACCCGGCGGCCGTCGAGCAGCGAGCGGTAGAGCGCGGCCCGCTCCTCCAGGGAGTCCGGGATGGCCGAGTCGGCCGTGCCGAGGGCGCGCAGGAAGGAGCCGAGGACCGTCTCGGGCTCCGCGGACCGGGCCCCGGCGCCCTGCAGGTCGACGTAGAGCTGGCCGTCGGGGAAGGCGGGCCGGGCGGCGTGCGCCACATGCACCGCGAGGGTGGTCTTGCCGACGCCGCCGATGCCGGCCACCGCCGACACCGCCATCACCTGCGCCTCGGCGCCGGACGCGGCTGACAGGACCTCGCCCAGCTCCCGTACGAAGGCCGCACGGCCGGTGAAGTCCGGCACCGACGCCGGAAGCTGCGCCGGGCGCACCGGGGCGGGCGCCTGCTGGGGCAGCGGGGCGGACGGCTGGGCGAGGGCCGGGTCGGCCTCCAGGATGCGCTGCTGCAGTTCCCGCAGGTCCGGGCGCGGGTCCACGCCCAGCTCGTCGGCGAGCAGCCGGCGGGTGTCGGCGTACACGGCGAGCGCCTCGGCCTGCCGGCCGCTGCGGTACAGGGCCAGCATCAGCAGTTCGCGCAGGCGCTCGCGCAGCGGGTGGGCGGCGGTGAGCGCGGTCAGTTCGGAGACGGCCTCCGCGTGGCAGCCCTGCTCCAGGTCCATGTCGAGCCGTGACTCCAGGAGTTGCAGCCGCCACTCCTCGAGGCGGACCCGCTGCGCCTCGGCGTACGGGCCCGGCACCCCGGCCAGCGTCTCGCCGTCCCACAGGGCCAGCGCCCGGTCGAGCACCTCGCGCGCATGGCACAGGTCACCGCCGGTGCGGGCCTTCTCCGCGTCCGTCGCCAGCTCCTGGGCCGCCGCGAGGTCCAGCGCGCCCTCTCCGAGCCCGCGCACCGCGTAGCCGCCGGACTCGCTGACCAGGACCCCGGGGCCGAGCACCTTCCGCAGCCGGGAGGCGTACGTGCGCACCGCGGCCAGCGCCTGGGAGGGCGGCTCCTCGCCCCACAGGGCGTCGATCAGCTCGGCGGCCGTGGCCGTGCGGCCCTCGCGCAGCAACAGGGCGGCCAGCAGCGCGCGTTGCTGGGGGCTGCCGGTGGCGACCTGTTCCTCGCCACGCCAGGCGCGGACCGGTCCGAGCACGCCGAACCGCAGCGCCTCCCGCTCCGCCGAGGAGCCGGCACGGCGCTGCTCCGGTCCTCGCGGCACACCGTCCATGCAGTCCCCCTATGCGTCCCGAGCAACTACGCCAGTTTGCCTTCTCCTGACGAAGGAGTCAGCCGTGCGAGACACCGATCACACGGCAGGCGGCGGGCCCCCACGGAGTCCCCACATGTGCGACCTCATCCGTCCAGATCCACCCGTACCGTCAGCAGCCCCGCGCCGACGGCCCGTACGGCGGCGCTGTTGAGGCGGGGCAGCAGCCGCAGCCGGGCGACCGGGTCGTCCTCCGGCATCGGGTGGGCGGTGCCGGTGTGCCAACGGCCACGGATGCGCACCCGCACCCGGGGGTCGGCCTTGATGTTGCGGACGTACTGCGAGCGTTCGCCGAACTCCGAGACCAGCCAGAAGGTGTCGCCGGTGCGCCGCCCGCCCACCGGGGTGGTGCGGGGGAGCCCCGAGACGCGGCCCGTGGTCTCCAGCAGCGTCTGGAACGGCATCCGGCGCAGCAGCGGGTTGCCGACGCGCCGCTGGAAGGCGGTGGCGGCCCGGTACTTGCGTTCGGCGCGAGAAGTCATGGTGCGGCCGAGCCTACCGGCGGCTGGGGCGAAGGGGGTTGGCGGAAGCGGCGGAAGCCCGGGCGTCGGACACGGTCTCCCGGCCGATCCCGACCGGTCGGTATGGACAAGGGCGGGGTTCGCGGGTATTGATGGGGCGTCGTCCGCGTACGAAAGGCCGCCCATGCGCATCGCCGTCACGATCTTCCTCACCGACGAGACGATCACCCCGGTCCGGCTGGCGAGGGAGCTGGAACAGCGGGGCTTCGCCGGGCTGTACCTGCCCGAGCACACGCACATCCCCGTCGAGCGGACCACCCCCTACCCGGCGGGCGGCGAGCTGCCCCGCGAGTACGGCCGCACCCTGGACCCTTTCGTGGCGCTCGGTCAGGCCGCGGCGGTCACCGACCGGCTCGGGCTCGGCACCGGCATCACCCTCGCCGCGCAGCACGACCCGATCGACCTGGCCAAGCAGATCGCGACCCTGGACCACCTCTCCGGCGGCCGGTTCACGCTCGGGCTCGGCTTCGGCTGGAACGTCGAGGAGGCCGCCGACCACGGTGTGCAGTGGCGCACCCGGCGGGCGCTCGTGCGGGACCGGATGGGCCTGATGCGCGCCCTGTGGGCCGACGAACCCACCGCCTACGACGGAGAGTTCGGCAGTGTCCGGGCGAGCACCGCGTACCCGAAGCCGGTGCAGAAGCCGCGCGGCCCGGTGACCGGCCCGCGCACGCTGGTCGGCGGGGCGGCCGGGCCCAAGCTGTTCGCGGACATCTGCGCCTACGCCGACGGCTGGCTGCCGATCGGCGGGCGTGGCCTGACCGAGTCCCTGCCGGCGCTGCGGACCGCCTGGGCCGACGCCGGCCGTGACCCGGCCGCCCTCCAGGTCGTGCCGTACGCGGTCCGGCCCAGCGCGGGCAAACTGGAGCACTTCGCCGAGCTGGGCGTCGAGGAGGTCGTCGCGCAGCTGCCGCCGGCGGGGGAGACGGAGGTGCTGCGGGCGCTCGACGCGCTCCAGCCGTTCGTGCGGGGGCGGAAGTCCTGATCACCCCGAACGTATGCTCAAAGAATGACGACTTCCGCGACGTCCGGAACCGGCGGCCCGACCGAGAACTCCCTGCGCCGCGCGCTCAGACGCGCCCGGGACGGCGTCTCCCTGGACGTCTCCGAGGCCGCGGTCCTGCTCCAGGCGCGCGGTGACCATCTGACGGACCTCTCCGCGTCCGCCGCCCGGGTCCGCGACGCGGGCCTGGAGGCGGCGGGGCGGCCCGGCGTCATCACGTACTCCAAGAGCGTCTTCATCCCGCTGACGCGGCTGTGCCGGGACAAGTGCCACTACTGCACCTTCGTCACCGTGCCCGGCAAGCTGCGCCGGGCCGGGCACGGGATGTTCATGTCGCCGGACGAGGTCCTCGACATCGCCCGCAAGGGTGCCGCGCTCGGCTGCAAGGAAGCCCTCATCACCCTCGGCGACAAGCCCGAGGACCGCTGGCCCGAGGCCCGCGAGTGGCTCGACGCGCACGGCTACGACGACACCCTCGCCTACGTCCGCGCCATCTCCATCCGTGTCCTGGAGGAGACCGGCCTCCTCCCGCACCTCAACCCGGGCGTGATGTCCTGGACGGACTTCCAGCGCCTCAAGCCGGTCGCGCCGTCCATGGGCATGATGCTGGAGACCACCGCGACCCGCCTGTGGTCCGAGCCGGGGGGCCCCCACCACGGCTCCCCCGACAAGGAACCGGCCGTGCGGCTGCGGGTCCTGGAGGACGCCGGCCGCTCCTCCGTGCCCTTCACCTCCGGCATCCTCATCGGCATCGGCGAGACCTACGAGGAGCGCGCGGAGTCGCTGTTCGCGCTGCGGAAGGTGGCCCGTGCCCACCACGGCATCCAGGAACTGATCATCCAGAACTTCCGCGCCAAGCCGGACACCGCGATGCGCGGCATGCCGGACGCGGAGCTGGACGAACTCGTCGCCACGGTCGCCGTCGCCCGGCTGGTCCTCGGCCCCACCGCCTGCCTCCAGGCCCCGCCGAACCTGGTCGACTCCGAGTACGGGCGGCTGATCGCGGCCGGCATCGACGACTGGGGCGGGGTCTCCCCGCTCACCATCGACCACGTCAACCCCGAGCGGCCCTGGCCGCAGATCGAGGAACTCGCCGAGCAGTCCCGCGCGGCCGGCTTCGAACTGCGCGAACGCCTCTGCGTCTACCCGGAGTTCGTCCGGCGCGGCGAGCCCTGGCTGGACCCGCGGCTGCGCCCGCACGTGGCGGCGCTCGCCGACCCGGAGACGGGACTCGCCCGCCCGGACGCGCTGCCCCAGGGGCTGCCGTGGCAGGAGCCGGACGAGGCGTTCACCGCGACCGGCCGCACCGACCTGCACCGCACCATCGACACCGAGGGCCGCACCGGCGACCGCCGCGCCGACTTCGACGAGGTGTACGGCGACTGGGACGCCCTGCGCGAGGCCGCCGCTCCCGGCATGGTCCCGGAGCGGATCGAGACCGACGTGCGCGAGGCGCTGCGTACCGCCGCCGACGACCCGACGAAGCTGACCGACGCCGAGGCGCTCGCCCTGCTGCACGCCGACGGGCCCGCGCTCGACGCGCTCTGCGAGGTCGCCGACGACGTCCGCAAGTCGGCGGTCGGCGACGACGTGACGTACATCGTCACCCGCAACATCAACTTCACCAACGTCTGCTACACCGGCTGCCGCTTCTGCGCCTTCGCCCAGCGCCGCACCGACGCCGACGCGTACACCCTCTCGCTGGACCAGGTCGCCGACCGCGCCCAGCAGGCGTGGGACGTCGGCGCGGTCGAGGTCTGCATGCAGGGCGGCATCCACCCCGACCTGCCCGGCACCGCCTACTTCGACATCGCGCGGGCGGTGAAGGAACGCGTCCCCGGCATGCACGTGCACGCCTTCTCCCCGATGGAGGTGGTCAACGGCGCGACCCGCACCGGCCTGTCCGTCCGCGAGTGGCTGACCGCCGCCAGGGAAGCGGGACTGGACACCATCCCGGGCACTGCGGCGGAGATCCTCGACGACGAGGTCCGCTGGATCCTCACCAAGGGAAAGCTGCCCGCGGCCACCTGGATCGAGGTCGTCGAAACGGCTCACGAGCTGGGCATCCGCTCCTCGTCCACGATGATGTACGGCCATGTCGACCAGCCCCGTCACTGGCTCGGCCACCTGCGCACCCTGGCCGGCATCCAGCGGCGGACCGGTGGCTTCACCGAGTTCGTGACACTGCCCTTCGTGCACACCAACGCCCCCGTCTACCTGGCCGGCATCGCCCGCCCGGGCCCGACAATCCGCGACAACCGCGCGGTCACCGCGATGGCCCGCCTGCTGCTCCACCCCTGGATCCCCAACATCCAGACGAGCTGGGTGAAGCTGGGCGCGGAGGGCGCGGCGGAGATGCTGCGCTCCGGCGCGAACGACCTGGGCGGCACGCTGATGGAGGAGACCATCTCCCGCATGGCGGGCTCCTCCTACGGCTCCTACAAGTCGGTGAAGGACCTGATCGCGGTCGCCGAGGCGGCCGGCCGTCCCGCCCGCCCCCGCACCACGCTCTACGGCGAGGTCCCCGAGGAGCGCCGCCGTGCCGCCGAGACCTCGGACGGCCATCTGCCGGAGCTGCTGCCCGTGCTCGACTGATCCGGGCCAGGCCCACCCTGGCAGTAGGATGATCCGACCCGCTTTCGGTAGCTGAGGAGTGCGTACCGGTGTCTGCCCGTCTTCCTTCGTGGGCCTGGGTGACCGGGCTGACCACGGGGGCGATAGCCGTGGTGGCGGTCCTGGCCGTCCAGGCGGACCAGGGGACGAAGCCCGTCGCCGCCACCAGCCCGCCGAGCGCCTCGGCGACGGCCGATCCCAAGCCGTCGGCCTCCGTCCCGCAGAAGGAGAAGCCGGCGGCGGTACCGGCCGACTCGGGCACCGGCCGCCGCATCGTCTACTCCCTCGGCCAGAAGCGGGTCTGGCTCGTCGACGCCAGCGACGCCGCCCGCCACTCCTTCACGGTGTGGCCCGGCACGGTCGCCCCGGACCCCGGCACCTACTCGATCGGCACTCGTAACGAGGCCACCACCGGCAGCGACGGCGTCCCGGTGGAGCACATCATGTACTTCGCCCAGAAGTCCGGCGTCTTCGTCGCCTTCTCCAACGCGGTCGACGGCTCCTCGCCCCCGCCCGCCGACCCCGGCGCCAAGACCGGCGGCATCCGCGTCGCCAAACAGGACGGCAAGGCCCTGTGGACCTTCGGCACCCCGGGCACCACGGTCCGCGTGGTCGGATAGCCGGCCGACCGGGCCCCACCACCCGCTCCCCGGCGCCCCGCGAGCTGCGTCACAATGGGGTGGACGGGACGCGGGGGAGAGGACGTTCGGGTGGCGCGGGCGCGGGTGTCGTTGCAGGAGCTCGTCCGGCTGCGTACGCGGGCCGGGCTGGTGGCGCGCAGTGCCGAACGGGAGGTGTTCCGGGCCAACTTCACCACCGCGCCCGAGGACGGACGGCACCGCTTCCTGTTCCACGTCCACGGCACCGCGGGCGTCGGCAAGACCAGGCTGGTCAAGGAGTTCGAGCATCTCGCCCGTGAGCAGGGCGCGTTGACCGCGTACGTCGACGAGAGCGCGGGCGGCGTGCCCGAGGTGCTGGAGGCGATGTGCCGTCAGTTCGCCGCGCAGGGACACCGGCTCAAGGATTTGGAGCGGCTGCTGACCAGCCACCGTGAGCGGCGCCACGAGGCGGAGACGGCCGCCCTCGCCGCTCTCGAACCCGTGCCGGACGGCGGCCCCTCGGCGGGCGGCATGGCACTCGCCCGCGCCGGACTGGCCGGACTCGGACTGGTCCCGGGCGTCGCCCCGTTCGCCGCCGTCCTCGACCCCGCGCAGCTCGCGCACGGCGCCGACCGGCTCCGCTCGACCCTCTCGGCACGCTTCCGCAGTCACGAGGACGTGACGCTGGTCCTCGACCCGGCCGGCGTCCTCACCCCCGTCCTCACGGACGAGCTGAACGCCGCCGCCTCCGACGTGCCCTGGATCGTCCTGTTCTTCGACACCTACGAGCGCACCGGCCCCTTCCTCGACGCCTGGCTGCACGACCTGCTCACCACCGACCGCCACGGCGCCCTGCCCGCCACGGTCGTCGTCGTCACCGCGGGCCAGCGCCCCGCCGACCCGGCCCGCTGGGGCACCTTCGCCGACTTCATGACGTCCCTGCCGCTCCAGCCGTTCACCGAGGCGGAGGCGCGCGGCCTGCTCGCCGAGCGGGGCGTCACCGCCGAACCCGTCGTCGCCGAGGCGCTCCGCCTCACCGGCGGCCTCCCGGTGCTGCTGTCCACCGTCGCCGGCACCCGCCCCGCCGGCCCGGAGGACGTCACCGACCCGAGCGCCACCGCCGTCGAACGCTTCCTGAAGTGGGAGCCGGACCCCGCCCGCCGCGCCGCCGCCCTCGCCGGGGCGCTGCCGCGGCTGCTGGACGCGGACGTGTTCGCGGTCGCCGCCGACTGCGACCCGGAGCGGGCCGACCTGCTGTACGGCTGGGTGGCCACCCTGCCGTTCGCCGACCGGCTCGGCGGCCGGATCCGCTACCACGACGTCGTGCGCGCCCCCATGCTGCGGCTCCAGCGCGGACGCTCCCCGCAGGGCTGGCTCGCCGGTCACCGCCGGCTCGCCGACGCCTTCCGGCGGTGGCGCGAGGCCGCGGAGGGCGGACGGGACGCGGGCACGCTCCTGCTGGACGACGGCTGGTGCGAGCTGCGGCTGGCGGAGCTGTACCACCGCCTGTGCGCCTCCGGCCACGCGGCGGTCCCGGACGCCCTGCGTGACCTGGTGGATGCGTGCGACCAGGGCGAGGCGCTCGCGGGACGCTGGATCAGGGTGCTGGAGGACGCGGGACGGGACGCGGAGGTGCCCGGGGTGATCGCGTGGGGCGGGCGGCTGGCGAGGGCGCTGAGCTCCGGCGGCACCCAGGCGGTCCTGGAGGCCCTGCTCGCGGGAACGGGACACGCGCCGCTGACCGCCCCGGCCGGCGCGCTGCACCGGGGCGGCGACCTCGGACCGGCGACCACGCCGGGCACCGCCGTACAGGGCGGTGGCGCGTGGGGAGGCACCCCCGACCTCGGCGGGCAGCCGGTGACGGCCGGCCTCGACCCCGAGGACGAGGGCGCCCTGGACTGGATGCTGGAGGAGCAGGCCCGCGAGATGACCCCCGCGGACGTCACGCTCCCCCCGGCTCTCGTCGCGCGCATCCACCGCGACCGCGCCCTCGCGCACGCCGCGCGGGCCGAGCACGCCGCCGCCGTCACCGCGCTGAGCTGGGCCCTCACCCTCACCCCGGACGACGCCGGCACCCTCGCCCTGCGCGGGGAGTACCTCCGCGTCCTCGGGCGGCACCAGGAGGCGGCCGCCGACCTGGAGCGGGCCGCCGCGCTCGACCCCGCCGACGCCTACGCCCACGCCTCCCTCGGCGCCGCCCGCCTCGCCCTCGGGCATCCGCAGGAGGCGGGCACCGCCCTGGACCGGGCCCTCGCGCTGCGGCCCGACTACCCCTGGGCACTGGTCCGCCGAGCCCGGGTGGCCCGGGAACTGGGTGACGCGGAGGGCCGCCTCGCCGCCCTCGACCGCGCCGTCGCCGTGGAGCCGGAATCCGCGTGGGCGCACTGCGAGCGCGGGGACGCCCTCCGGGCCGCCGACCGCGACCGGGAGGCCGTGGAGGCTTACGACCGGGCGCTCGCCCTCGACCCCGGGTACGCGTCGGCGTACGCGAGCCGGGGCGTGGCGCACCACCGCCTGGGCCACCTCGACCAGGCCCTCGCCGACCTGGACCGCGCCCTGGAGCTGAACCCCTCCTACGCCTGGGCGCGGGAGCGGCGCGAGGAGGTCGTACAGGACCTCGACGGCTGATTTCCGGCCACTTCCGGCCGCTCGGGTCACACTCCGTATACCGATCCGGCTTCTCAGCCGACCGTCCACGTTCGATTACAGTGCTGGGCGTCGTACGTACGGACGGTCCCCGGGAGGTCTAGGTGGCTGGTACTGCCGGACCCGTGTGGGGGCGCCGTGAGCAGCAGGACTTCCGCAGCCGGGTGCGCGGCACGCTGCTCGGGGTGGCCGTCGGTGACGCGCTGGGCGCGCCCGTGGACACACTGGACCTCGACGCCGTCCGCCGGACCCACGGCGCGGAGGGTTTGACCGACCTCGTCCCCGCCTACGGCCGGCGCGGCGCCGTCACCCACCACACCCAGCTCACCCTGTTCACCGTGGACGGCCTGATCCGCGCCCAGGTCCGGCGCGACACCGGCGCCTGGCACCCGCCGACCGACCTGCACCGGGCGTACCTGCGCTGGGCCACCACGCAGCGCGACTGGGGCCCGGACGAGCGGCGCAAGGAGGACGGCTGGCTGGCGCGGGAGGAATGGCTGTACGCCCGCCGCGACCCCGCCCGCGCCCTGCTGATCGGGCTCGGCGACGCCACCATGGGCACGCTCGACGCCCCGAAGAACCCCGGAGAGGCCGGTCCGGAGGCCGCCGCCCGGTCCGCGCCGTTCGGGCTGCTCGTCGGCTGGGACCCGCAGCTGGTCGCGCAGCTCGCCGTGGAGTGCGCGGCCCAGACCCACGGCCACCCGGTCGCCTTCCTCGCGGCGGGCGCGTACGCGGTGCTGGTGCACGCGCTGGCCCGGGGCGACAGCCTGGACGCCGGGGTGCAGCGCACCCTCGCCCTGCTGGCCGCCCGGCCCGGCCACCAGCCGGTCACGGACGCCCTCCAGCGCGCCCTGGGCGCCGTACGGCAGGGGATGCCCGGCCCGGAGCGGGTCACGGAACTGCTCGGCAACGCCACCGCCGAGGGGCTGCTCTCCGCCGCCGTGTACTGCGCGCTGGTGGGGGAGGACGTACGGCACGGGCTGTGCCTGGCCGTCAACCACAGCGGTCCCAGCGCGGCGGCCGGGGCGCTGACCGGCGGCCTGCTGGGCGCCCTGCACGGCGAGACGGCCCTCCCGCCGGCCTGGCTGGCCGAACTGGAGGGCCGCCCCACGGTCCTGGAACTGGCCGACGACTTCGCCATGGAGATGACCCAGGGCCCGGCCCTCCACACCCCCACGACCTCCTCCCCGGCCTGGCTGACCCGCTACCCGAGGTCCACCCTCTAGAGGCGCGGGGGACCGCACCCTCAAGGGCGCGGGGAACCGCGCGCTCAGGGGCGCGGGGAACTGCGCGAACGGGGGTCCGGGGGCGGAGCCCCCGAGGGACGGGACGGGAAGGGGCGGCGGGGGCGAAAAACCTGTAGGTGCACCCACCCACCCCGCCCCGCCCGAGGCCCACCTAGTCCTTCACCGGCGCCCCGGCCCCCTCCTCCGCAGCCGCAGCCGCCGGCAGGGCAACACCCACCCCGTCCCCATCCGTGTTCACCCGCTCGATGACCGCCACCCGCTCCTCCGTGTCCTCCGGCTTCACGAACCCGATCACCACGTACAGCACCAGCGACACGGCCAGCGGAATGGACACCTGGTACTCCAGCGGCACCCCGCCCTCGACCGCCCAGTTGACCGGATAGTTCACCAGCCAGAACGCCACCAGCCCCAGCCCCCAGCTGGTCAGCGCGGCCGTCGGCCCGGACCGCCGGAACGGCCGCAGCAGCCCCAGCATCATCGGAATGGCGATCGGCCCCATGAGCCCGGCCACCCACTTGATGACGACCGTGATGATGTCCTTGAACGTGGGCGAGTCGACCTGTGTGGCCACGGCCATGGACAGCCCCAGGAACACCACCGTCGTGACCCGCGCCGCCACCAGTCCCGACCGCTCGCCCCACGCCCGCGCCCGCGCGGACAGCACCGGCGCCACGTCCCGGGTGAACACCGCCGCGATGGCGTTGGCGTCCGAGGAGCACATGGCCATCGTGTGGGAGAAGAACCCGACGATGACGAGCCCCAGCAGCCCGTGCGGCAGCAGTTGCTCGGTCATCAGGGCGTAGGAGTCGGACCCGTCCGCCTTCTGGGACTCCACCAGCAGGGGAGACATCCACATCGGGAAGAACAGCACCAGTGGCCAGACCAGCCACAACACCGCCGACAGCCGCGCCGAGCGCGCCGCCTCGCGGGCGTCGCGGGTGGCCATGTAGCGCTGGGCCTGGTTGAGCATCCCGCCGTTGTACTCGAACAGCTTGATGAAGAGGAACGCCAGCAGGAACACCGTGCCGTACGGTCCGACCAGCGGTTCCCCGTGCCCCTTGAGCTCCGGCTGGTCCCACGCGCCGAGGAAGCCGCCGTGGTCGCCGAGCTCCAGCACCACCGCGACGAACATGGCGATGCCGGCCAGCAGCTGGATGACGAACTGCCCGAGTTCCGTCAGCGCGTCCGCCCACAGACCGCCGATGGTGCAGTAGACCGCGGTGACCGCGCCGGTGATGAGGATGCCCTGGTTCAGCGAGACCCCGGTGAACACCGACAGCAGGGTGGCGATGGCCGCCCACTTGGCGCCCACGTCCACGATCTTCAGCAGCATCCCGGACCAGGCCAGCGCCTGCTGGGTGCGCAGGTCGTAGCGGTTCTTGAGGTACTCCAGCGGTGAGGCCACATGCAGTCGGGAGCGCAGCCGGTTGATCCGCGGGGCGAACAGCCTGGACCCGATGGCGATGCCGAGGGCGATGGGGAAGGACCAGGTGACGAACGACGTCACGCCGTAGGTGTAGGCGATGCCCGCGTACCCGGTGAACATCACCGCGCTGTAGCCCGACATGTGGTGGGAGATGCCGGAGAGCCACCAGGGCATCTTGCCGCCGGCCGTGAAGAAGTCGCTGACGTTGTCCACCCGCTTGTGCGACCAGACACCGATGCCGACCATCACGGCGAAGTAGCCGATGAGCACCGCCCAGTCGAGACCGTTCATGTCCCCCCTTCCAGGGTCCGTCTTGTGAACTCCGCTCAGCTGGTTGGCACTTCGCCTGGGCGGGGTAGGGACGGGAAAGGGTGCGAAGTGCCCGCTCATCGTGGGCGCTATGGCGGGAGCACGACAAGAAAACGGAAGGCCAAGACAAGGTAAAAACGTTTGTCATGCTGACCTGTGTTCAGTGTGCTGAACGTGACGGTGACAGGAAAAGGCCCCGGGGAACTCTCCCCGGGGCCTGCCTCAGCGCAGCTCGTCCGGGCAGGGCGTCCCCCGCTCGCCCCACTTGTACGGAGCGGCCAGCCGGTACGTCCCCGCCTCCGGCGCCAGCAGCACCGTCCACTGGTCGCCGTTGGCGTCCTCCTCCGTCTCCATCAGGCACCCGTGGACGTTCTCGAACGTCCTCGGCTCGTCCTCCGGACGGTTCTCGGACTCCTCCGTCTCCTGCGGCGGTTCCAGCGCCTTGCCCTCGGCGTCGACGAGGCCCAGCCACGGCGAGTACGGCACCCGGATCAGGATCCGGCCCGGCTTCTCCACCCGCAGCGTCCACTCGCCCTGCTCGGCGCGCTCCACGACCGTGTTCGGCTCGGCCAGCGGGGTCGGGCCCTGCACCTCGAACAGCTGCCAGTTGGCGTCGCCCCAGATCTGCTTCAGGTACGGCAGCCCGCCCTGCACCAGGTCCCGCTCCCGCTGGCCGCCGTCACCGTCCGGTTCGTCCTTCGGCAGCACCACGAAGTGCACGCCCCAGCGCTTCAGCCACTCGTGGTAGTTCGCCGAGTTGAGGGTGTCGTCGTAGAAGAGCGGGTTGCGCTCCATATCGGCCTGCCGGTTCCAGCCCCGCGCCAGGTTCACGTACGGCGCCAGCGCGGACGCCTCACGGTGCGAGCGGGCCGGGACGACCTCGACGCGGCCACGCTCGGCGCCCACCTCCTGGAGCTCGTTCACCAGCGGCGCCAGCTCGCGCGCCCAGGACGCGGTGGGCGTGGTGTGCACGACGTCGTCCACCGACTTGAAGCCGATCCAGCAGGTGAAGCCGACCACGGCGACGACCAGCGCGTACCACTTGAGGGTCCGGGGCGCGGCGAACGGCAGCGCCGCCACCAGCACCACACCGCCGAACAGCATCGCCAGCCGCGTCATGTTGGAGCCGATCTGCGAGCTGATCAGCCAGACCAGCAGCACCCCGAGCCCGTACACCGCGGCCGTGATGCGGACCGTCTTCCAGTCCTCGGGCACCAGCAGGTACACCAGGACCGAGTACACCAGCGGCAGGATCACCGAACCGAAGCCCATCGGCTGCGTGCCCGAGAACGGGAACAGCCAGGCCGACACCGCGACCACCGCGCTGGGCGCGAGCCCCAGCGCCCACGCGCCCGGCCGGCGCTTCTGCAGGAACAGCGCCACCGCCACCAGCCCCACGAACAGGCCCGCGACCGGCGACGCCATGGTCGCCAGGGCCGCCAGCGGGGCCGCGCACAGCGCCTTCGCCCACCGCTTGTAGCGCCAGCGGTAGGGCCAGCAGAAGACGACCGCGACGGCACCGAGCGCGAACATCGTGCCCAGCCCGTACGTCACCCGGCCCGAGGCGGCGTTGCACAACAGCGCGAACACGCCCGCGAGCGCGGCCCACAGGGGATTGCGCACGGACCGGCTGCGCATCAGCACCAACGTCAGCAGACCGGCCGAGACGGTGCCCGCGATCATCATCGTGGTCCGCACACCGAGCAGCGACATCAGGTAGGGCGACACCACGCTGTACGACACGGGGTGCATCCCGCCGTACCAGGCGAGGTTGTACGCGGAGGCGGGGTGCCGGCCGACGAACTCGGCCCACGCGTCCTGCGCGGCGAGGTCGCCGCCGCTGTTCGCGAAGGTGAAGAACCAGACGACGTGCAGCAGGCCGGCGAGCGCGGTGACGGACAGCACCGGGTGCCGCAGCATGCGGGCGCGCACGGCGAGGACGGCGGCCTTGGCGCGGCCCGGGTCTCCCGCTCCGGCGTCACCGGCGCCGGGGGACCGCGGGGCGTGTCCGGGCTCCCGGGCACCCTCGGCCTGCCCGGCGGACCCCTCAGCGGGCCCCGGGGCCCCGTCCGCGGTCCCCGAAGAGCGTTCCGCTTCGGATGCGGGTATTCGCGGGTCTGCCCCCGGACCCGGGTCTGCGTCGTCGGCGCGTGTCGGCTCCGCTGTCGCCACCTGAAGGCACTCCCCGTATCCCGTTCCTCGCCCGTTTCCTGCCCGTTTCGTGACGCTAGCACGCACCCCGCGGACCGTCGCCCGGGTGGGCTGCGGTCCGCGGGGTGCGGCCGTGCCGGTCCGCCGGCGAACCGGCTGCGTCCCGGCTCCGGATCAGGTGAGACGGGTCAGCTTGTCCGTGAAGCCCGGCTCCACGAGGTCCTCCCGCAGGGCGACCGGCACCTTGACGGCGCCGTTCTTGCCGTCACCCACGGTGAGCGTGCCGACCTTCGTCCCGGCCTTCGCCGTCTGCGGCAGCTCGGTCCCGGCGAACGTCAGCTTCACCGAGAGCCCCGCCCAGCCGACGGCCTTGACGTCCTCCGTCACGGCGACCGGCGTACGCCCGCCGAGACCGTCGTCCGCGTACCCGACGACGGTGCCCTTCTTCAGGATGGTCTCGGCCCGGAGCGCGTCCTGACCGGCCAGGACGAGGTTGCGGCCGGCCTCCAGGGCGCCGGACAGGATGGTGTTGTCCTCGCCGCCCTCGGGCTGGCGCAGCACCGCGCCGACGATCCGGTGCACCTCGCCGTCGACGTCCTTCTTCGCCGCGAAGCTGAGGTTGCCGAGCGCGGAGGTGGTGGTGCCGGTCTTGATGCCGACGACGTCGTCGTGGCCGACGAGCCGGTTCCAGTTGTCGTGCCTCTCACCCTGGTAGTCGATGTACGACATCATCGCGGCGACCTCCCGGAAGGAGGGGAACTGCATCGCGGCCCTGGCCAGCTTCACCTGGTCCACGGCCGTGCTCACGGTGGTGTTGTTCAGACCCGAGGGGTCGGTGTACGTCGTGTCCGCCATGCCGAGGTCCTCGGCGGCCTCGTTCATCTTCTCGACGAACGCGTCCTCCGACTTCGCGTCCCAACGGGCGAGCAGCCGCGCCACGTTGTTCGCGGACGCGATCAGGATGGCCTCGATCGCCTCCCGCTGGGAGATCTGGTCGCCCTCGGTGACGTTGACGGTCGACTCCTGGCCGGCGTCGGACTGCTCCTCGGCGAGCGCGTCGATCGGGATCTTCGGGCCCTCGGCGCCGCTCTTGAGCGGGTGGTCGCGCAGGATCACGTACGCGGTCATGACCTTGGCGACACTGGCGATCGGCACGGGCTTCTGCTCACCGGAGGAGCCGAAGGTGCCGACGCCGTCGACGTCCAGCGCGGCCTGACCGTTGTCCGGCCACGGGATGTCCGGCTTGCCGCCCTTGAAGGTGTAGCTGTCCTCGGCGGTCAGCACGAGCGTGGGTGTCGGCAGCGGCCGGACGTTCTGCACGACCGCGAAGGCGATCACCAGCAGGATGACCAGCGGCGTCCAGATCTTCACCCGTCGCACGGCCGTCCGCAGCGGGGTCTGCGGGGGCGGCGGGGTGTTGGTCAGCTCGGCCAGCAGGTCCAGCGGCGGCTTGGGCGGCAGCGGCTGCTGTGTCGTCCGCTCCGGGCCGACCTGCGGCAGGAACGTCGTCGACTCGGCCGGGGCGGGACCGCCCTGGCGCGGGGGCTGCCGCACCGCGGGGTCGTCGAGCCGCTTCAGCGCGACGAACTTGCTGGTCCGCTCGGCCTCGGCCTCGGCGCCGCGGGCCTCGGCGGCGGCGCCGGCCTTCTTGCGTGCGGCCGCCGCGTCACCCAGCTTCAGCATGGTGGTGGGCTGGTCGACGGACGGTGCGGAGGGGCGCGGGGCCCGGAAGACGGCGGTGGGCTGGTCGACGGAGCCCTTGGAGGCACCGGCGCCGGTCGTGGCGGAGCCGGCGGAGCCCGGGGCCGGGGCGTCGTCGTCGCCCTTGCTCTTGTCGTCGTCGGCTTCCGCTTCGTCGGCGTCGGCGTCGGCGGAGTCGTCGGTGGCGCCCTCGTTGTCGGCGGACGGGGCGTCGGTGCCGGCCTCGGCGTCGGTGCCGGCTTCGGCGTCACGAGGGGCCACCTCGGCGTCCTCGGGGCCGTCGGCGTCCGCTTCGGGGGCCGAGGGCTTCTCGTGGGCCGTGGAGGTCTCGCTGTCGGCGCTGTCGTCGCTGTCGGCGCCCTTGGGGGCGTCGTCCGCCTCGCTCGCGCCCGTGGCGTCGTCGGACGTGTCGTCCGTGGCGTCCTCGTCGGCCTTCACGGCCGTACCGGCCACCGGGCCGCCGTCACCGTCCTCGGCGTCGGCCTTCGCGTCGTCGTCCGCCGGAGCGTTCCCGGTGTCCTCGGCGTCGGCAGCGTCGGCCTTCGTGTCGCCCGCCGTACCGGCGTCGTCCCGCGAGGCCTCTTCCGCCTCCGCGTCCGCAGCCGGGGCGTCCTCGCCCGTGCCCTCGGCCGGCTCCGCCGAGCGGACCCAGGCCGCGACCGCCTCCCGCAGGCGGCCGTCGCGGCCCGCCGCCGTGGAGCCGCCTTCGGGGGTCTCGGCGGTCTCGGGCGCCTCGGAGGCCGACGACTCGTCGGCGTCCTCGGGCGCGGCGGTGTCCGCGGCGTCCGGGTCCTCCGCGGGCCCTTCCGCGTCCGCCGACGCCTCCCGCACGGACAGCACACGGGTCGCCGTGTCGGCGCTGCCCCGCCCGTCCCCGGAGGCCCGCTTCCCGCTCGCGGAGGACTCCGTCCCCCGTGCCACCGCCAGGCGGGGGTCCTGCTTCTCGGGAACCGGGCCGGCGCTCCCCGACGTCTGTTCTGCCGACGACTCGCGCTGCTTCGACCTGTCGGGGGACTCGCCCGCCACCGATGCCTCCTCCATGTGCCGCACGCCCCGCGTGCGCCAACCGAACCGTGAACCGCCCGCCCGTGACATCGCTCCGCAGCGCTGTCCGAACCATGTACCAGTGTCCTGTGTGCGGGCTTACCCCATGCGGTAGACGAGAACGACATACCTACCGGTTCCACTACGAACCGGTCACGTGCTCTCGACAGACCAATGTGAGAGGGGTCACCCTGTCATTCATCCACGCGGGGAGGCATGGATGGGCAGGAGCCGCAGAACAATTCCGGAGGAGCTTCTGCTGCTGGCGCTGGACCCGACCACGGGTACCACCGCACAGCCGCAGTCGCTCGACCTCGGTCTGGCCGGAGCGCAGCTAGTGGAGCTGGCGCTGGCCGGACGGATAGCCCCAGACGGGGATCGTATCGCCGTGGTGGTGCCACGGCCGACTGGAGACCCAACACTGGACTGCGCGTTGGAGTTGCTGCGAAGGCGCGGCGCTCCGGTGCGGGCGGTCCACTGGATCGGCGGGCCCCGACTCGGGCTCCGCCAGACCTACCTCTCGCATCTGGAGCGGTGCGGCATGGTGCACGCCGTGGCCGGCCAGATGTGCGGGGTGCTGCCGACGACTCGCTACCAGGCGACGGACACCGAGATCAGCCGGGAGATCAGGGCCCGGCTGGACTCCGCGATCCGCACCGGCGTCCCGCCGGACCCGCGGACCGCGGCGCTCGCCGCACTGGCGCACGCGGTCGGTCTCGGCAAGCACCTGTACCCGGGGAACGAGGGTCGCTCCTCACGCTCCCGGTTGCGGGACCTGATCCGGCACGACCCGATGGGCGGACTCGTCGCGCACGCGGTGATGGACGTCCAGAACGGCGTCGCGGCCCAGCCGCGCCGCAACTCCGCACCGGCGGGCCGGCAGGCCCCCGGCGGCAGGGGCGCACCGGAACCCGCCCGAGGTGTTCCGGCGCAACCACGCCACGGATCCATGGCACGCGCCGTGGCCCACTGAGCCGTACGTCCCCAGGGCTCGGCACGGCACCACGGATCCACGGCACCGCAGACCCGGTCACGGGAGCCGCTGTCCGAGCGGGGCGGAGAGAACGCACGGGCTCTCTCCGCCCCGCTCGGCGTGCCCGACAGCGCTCCCGGCCGGCGGGTCCCGCACTGTTGTGTACCCGTCGTATATCCACCATTTCCCAGCGGTAGTACGCGCCTTGGTGGCAGTCTGCTCATCGAGCAGACACACAAAGTGGCAAGTACGCAGTGCAAGTACGCAGTGCAAGACAGTGCAAGTACGAGGCACGCAGCCGGAGGTGCACGTCCCGTGGCGTCCAATGTCAATCCCACCGTCCGGCGGCGCCGGCTCGGCCAGGAGCTGCGCAGGCTCCGTGAGCTGAAGGGCATGACGGCCGAGGAGGTCGCGGAGCGACTGCTGGTGTCGCAGTCGAAGATCAGCCGGCTGGAGAACGGCCGGCGCAGCATCAGCCAGCGCGACGTCCGGGACCTGTGCGGGGTGTACGAGGTCGAGGACCAGCGGATCGTCGACTCGCTGATGCAGATGGCCAAGGACTCCCGCCAGCAGGGCTGGTGGCACGCGTTCGGCGACATCCCGTACAGCGTCTACATCGGTCTGGAGACGGACGCGGAGTCGCTGCGGGTGTACGAGCCGCAGATCATCACCGGGCTGCTGCAGACCCGCGCCTACGCCGAGGCGATCGTCCAGGGCGGTTCGCCGGAGTCCAGCGAGCAGGAGAACGACAAGCGGGTGGAGGTGCGGCTGCGCCGGCAGAGCCGGATCACCGCCGAACAGGACCCGCTGCGGTTGTGGGTGGTGCTCGACGAGGCCTCGCTGCACCGGGTGGTCGGCAGCCGCCAGGTGATGCGCGAACAGCTCGAGCACGTCATGGAGCTGAGCCAGCTGCCGCACGTCACCGTGCAGGTGCTGCCGTTCGAGGTGGGCGCGCACGCGGGCATCAACGGCCAGTACTCCATCCTGGAGTTCGCCGACGCGGCCGACTCCAGCGTGGTGTACATCGAGGGCGTCACCAGTGACCTGTACCTGGAGAAGCCGCACGACGTGCAGAAGTACACGGTGATGTACGAGCACCTTCGGGCCCAGTCGCTGAACGTGGAGCAGTCCCGGCAGCTCGTGGAGCGCCTCGCCAAGGACTACGCACGGTGAACTCCCGTCAGGGAAGGGCCGGATGATACACGGGCGACACGCGCGACGGGAAGTCCCGCCTGGTATATGCCATCCGGTCGAGTGAACGACCGCTCCGGAAGATGAGGGTGGCGAGTAGCGTCGATCACGCCAATCAGCAGCGATGGTTGGCGCAATTCCGTTCTGCGGGTCCACGCCGGAATGCGCAGACGGTGACAGCAACTCAGCATCTGGCTACGGAGCGAACATGGCAATTCGTCTGGGCGCCACGGAAACGTGGACGACGTCCTCCTACACCAACAACAACGGCGCGTGCGTGATGGTCAGGTCGACCACCGAGGAAGCGCTGGAGCTCGGGGACACCAAGATCCCCGAGGGCCCGAAGCTGGCGTTCCCGGTGGACGCGTGGAGCGCCTTCGTGGCCTCGGTCAGGTCCTGACCCCCGGCGCACGGGCACACGCACCACCGACAGGGCCCTCTCGACCAGTTCGCCGTCCTTGCCGAGAGGGCTCGGCTCGTGCCCACCCGCCCCGACGGCGGACGCCGGCCCGCCCGGCCGGGCGGCGCGACCCGCACGCCACCGCCCGACGGCCGAGGACCCCCGGCCCGGTCACCGGGGGCCCGCCCGCCGGTCTCCGGGAGGCCCGCCCGACCGCCCGCCCGGTCATCGGGAGGCCCGTCCGCCCGGTCACCCGGTCGCCGGGAGGCTCGCCCGACCGCCCGCCCGGTCATCGGGAGGCCCGCCCGACCGCCCGGCTGCTCAGTCCGCCGGGCCGGCCACCGGGAACGCCACGTCGCACACCGGGTCCTACGGCCCCGCGGCGTCCCAGTCCGCGAAGTACACCTCACGGCACGGCCCCGCGTACGTCAGCCCCCGCTCCCGCATCCACTCCTCCACCGCCTCGAAGGCGGCCAGGATCTGCGGGTGCGCGACCTGCGCCTTGGTGATCCGGGTACGGGCCAGCCGCATCGCCGGCTCCACCCGCACCGTCGTCCCCCGGGCACGGCCCCCCTCCTCCGCCCAGGCGCGGGCCGCCGCCGCGTCGGCGACCGGCACGCACGCCTCCGCGGGCCCGTCGCTCTCCACCGACACCTCGGCGTGGTACACGACGAACGGCGCCCCGGTCACCCCGACGTACGCCCGCGCGCCCTCCTCCAGCCGCCCCAGCGCCGCGCCGATCCACGCCGGCAGCTCGTCCGCCAGCACGTGCCGCGACTCGGTGACGATCACCTGCTCCGGCACGTCCACCAGGTCCACCGTGAACTTCCCGTACCTCGGAGCTCCTCCCGACAACCGTCCACGGAGATGGTCGGCGAGCGTCCGCCGGGCGGCGTGCCGGGCCTCGACGTCCGCCCAGTACGCGGCGAGCCGCTCCGCCCCCGCCGTGCCGCCGTCCGCGTCCACGATCTCGGCGATCCGGGCCAGCGGCATGTCCAGCTGCCGCAACAGGGCCACCAGACGGGCCAACAGGGCCACCAGACGTGCCCGTTCGACCTGGCCGGCCCGGTAGAACCGGTAGCCGGTGTCCGCGTCGACCCGGGCCGGCACCAGCAGCCCCGTCCGGTCGTACAACCGCAGGGCCTTGGCCGACAACCGGGTGCGGGCCGCGAACGCCCCGATGGGGAGCAGTTCCTCGTCCACGCCGGCATTCTCCGTCACCGGACGGTCCGTCCGTCCGGTGACGCAGACCCTCACCCCTGACCCAGGGGCAAGGTCAACGGTCAGCCGAGCGCCTTCTCCACGGCCGCCACGACCTCCGCCGACTCCGGCTCGGTCTGCGGCGAGAAACGGGCCACGACCGCCCCGTCCCGACCGATCAGGAACTTCTCGAAGTTCCAGCGGACGTCCCCGCTGTGCCCCTCGGCGTCGGCGAAGCCGACCAGCCGCTCGTACAGCGCGTGCCGCCCCCCGCCGTTCACCTCGACCTTCTCGGTCATCGGGAACGTCACCCCGTACGTCGCCGAACAGAACTCGGCGATCTCCTCGGCGGAGCCCGGCTCCTGCCCGAGGAACTGGTTGCAGGGCACGCCGAGCACGGTGAAGCCCTGCTCCGCGTACCGCTCGTGCAGCCGCTCCAGACCGGCGTACTGCGGGGTCAGCCCGCACTTGGAGGCCACGTTCACGACGAGCACGGCACGGCCCGCGTACTGCGAGAGGTCGGCGGAACCGCCGTTCAGGGCGCCGATCTCGATGTCGAGCGGCGCGGCGCTGTTGTTCTCGGTAGTCGTCATGGGCCGACCCTAGCCGCGGCGCCCGGCGCCACCGGAGGGGGCCGACGGGAAACCGTCGCCCCGAGGCCTCCCGCTATCCCTCCGGGCCTTCGCCCTGTTCCTCCGGGTCCTCGCCCTCCACCAGCCGCTCCGCGATGTCGTCCGCCCACGCCTGTGCCCAGCGCCGCAGGTCCCCGACCGCCGGGGAGTCCAGCCCGTGCGCGCGGAACTCACGGTCGTCGAGCCACTCCGTGCCGGTCAGCCGGGACTGCAGCTCGGCCAGGTCGAAGGTGTCGGGGGCGTGGCGACGGCCCAGTTCCTCCAGCTCCGGCGGGCTCCACCGGTCCGCGGCCGCGTGCACGTCCACCAGGTCACGCGGCAGCCCCCGGTCCGCGAGCGCCCGCACCCGGGTGCCGACCAGGTCCTCCAGGGACAGCGCCGGACCGGCCGCGGTGACCACCGCCGGCCGCCACAGCACCTCCTTGCGGATGTCGACCCGCCACCGCGCCCCGGCCGGGTCGTCCCCGACGAGCAGCCGCGCCGCCAGCGGATCGACGACCGCCACCTCGACCGGCCACCCGCGCTCCTCCAGCCCGGTGCGCACGGCCCCGGCGATCTCGGGCATGCCCGCGGGATGCTCGGTGGCCAGGTCCACGCCCCCGCTGACCCGGGCGTCCACCAGCCGGTGCGCCCGTACGGCCTCCCCGCCGGCCAGCAGCAGACCGTACGGCGCCCCGGCGGCGAGCAGATCGCCGGCCAGCCGCTCGTGCACGGCGTCCACGCCGAGGGGAGGTGAGGTCATGCCTCGATTATCGCGGCGGTGACGGTCCACCACGATCGGGTGAATCCATCCGGTACGGGGCAACGGGTCGCATACCTCGCAGGTCACCTACGAGGACGACCGGAACGACCAGGGGAGAGCCCGCACCGTGACCCAGCCGAACGACCCGAACCAGCAGCAGCCCCAGCCGCCTTACGTGAACCGGCAGCCCTACCCGCAGCAGCCGGCGTACGGCGTTCCCGGCGTCCAGCCCCCGCCCCGGAAGAAGGGCCGCTTCGTCAGGTTCGCGGGCTTCGGCTGCGTGGGCGTGCTCGGCCTGGTCGTCGTGATCGCCGCGGTGTCGGCGAGCGGCGACTCCGACGACGGCGGGGACAGGGCCGCCGCCCCCTCGGGGTCCGTGTCGGCGCCCGCCGGGGCGGACGGGAAGGCTTCGACCAAGGAGGGGTCCGCCCGGAGCGGCCCGGTGCGGATCACCGCGGAGCGCACGGAGTTCAGCCGGACCGTCCTCGCCGACGGCAGCGGCTACACGAGTGTGCTGATCACCGTCGTCAACAACGGCGACGACGAGGTGAGCGTGAACCCCCTCTACTTCACGATCACCGACACCCGGGGCACCAAGCACACCGCCGAGCTCGGCGTCGACGAGAAGCAGATCGACGCCGTGGAGCTGGCCCCGGGCGAGAACATCTCGGGCACGGTCACCGGCAAGGGCGGTTTCACGCCGAAGTACGTGACCTACACGGACGGCCTGCTCGGCGACCCGGTCCGCGTGGACGTGTCCTGACGGCCGGGGGCCCGCGAAGGACTTCGCCCACCCCCCGCCGTCCGCGTCCGGTGTCCACGTCCGCCGTCTCGATCCGCCCGGACGACGAAGTGCTGGTCCGGGGAGTCCGCACAGGGTTCCCGGACGGCCTCGACGCCCTCCGCCGCGGTCCCGTCGGCGGTGCCCACGCACTGTCCCTCCGGCACCGGCCGGAACCGGAGGGCACTGGAGGCGTCGGACCCGTCAGGGGCGGCCCCAGGCGGAACAGGGTCGCCCGGGTGCGAGGCCTGCGGAGATCCCTTGTCTTGGACAACCATCGGCCCGTCCGGGCAGGTCAGACGGCCCTCCAGTCCCTGTACCGGACAGGGCCCGGCGCGCCGCGGACCTCTCCCGCATAGAATCCGGTCCCATGGTGAAGCCCGACGAGCTGATCGTAGACATCGCCGCCCGCGTGGAAGCGGGCCAGAGCAGCCAGATGTCTTTGACCGTGGTCACCGGTGGTGCCGTCATCACCGGCCGGCTGGCTCCCGAAGCGGTATGGCGGAAGAGGGTCTCGGAGGTACTGAACGCCTCCGACCGACTCGGTGAGTTCGCCGCCGTCTTCGACGCCCCCGTGAAGAACGACGGCCCTCCCACCCACCTGCACTTCCACGTCGCCCGGATCCTCCAGGGCACGGTCGGAATCCCGGAGACGGGTGGGATGTACCGGGTTGCGATCGAGGACGTCAGCGCCTGGACCGTGGGGGACTTCAGCTACTCCGACCACTGAGCGCACGTCCCATGGCTCTTGCGCCGCTCACCTCCTGGCCGTAAGTTACCGATGAGTAGGCCACAGGTGAACGGAGCGCCGTCATGCCCTCGCTCGACCGTCAGGAAAACGTGTTCGTCCTCGACCTGGGGGACGGCGAGAACCGGTTCCACCCCGACTGGATCGCCGCGGTCGGGGCCGCGCTGGACGAGGTGGAGAAGGCGGAGGGCCCGCGCGCCCTGGTGACGGCGGCCACCGGCAAGTTCTGGTCCAACGGCCTGGACCTGGAGTGGCTGTTCGCCAACGCCGACCACTACCACGACTACGTGGTCTCGGTGCACGAACTGTTCGCCCGCCTGCTGGCGCTGCCGGTCATCACCGTGGCGGCGCTGCAGGGGCACACGTTCGCGGCCGGGGCGATGCTCTCCCTGGCCCACGACTTCCGCGTGATGCGCGCCGACCGCGGCTACTGGTGCCTGCCCGAGGCGGACATCGACATCCCGTTCACCCCGGGCATGTCGTCCCTCATCCAGTCCCGGCTGGCCCCGCAGACGGCCCACGAGGCGATGATCACGGCCCGCCGCTACGGCGGCGGCGACGCCGCGGCCGCCGCCATCGTCGACCGCGCGGTCCCGGAGGACGAGGTCCGCTCCACGGCGCTGGAACTGGCCCAGTCCCTGGCGCCGAAGGCCGGCACCACCCTGGGCACGATCAAGTCCCGCATGTACGCCTCCACCCTCACGACCCTGCGTGACACCACGAACCCCCTGGGCTGACCGGCCGGTTCAGTCGCCGGAGTGGCCCCAGAAGTAGATCTCCTGGGGCTTCCCGTCGCCGTCGTGCAGCACCGCGCAGCGCCCGACCCACCGGGACCGGGGGAAAACGTCGAAGTCCTTGACGTGCGCCCGCGTCAGCACCTCGGTCCCCAGCAGCTCCCGCGCCTCCGCACCCGTCACGGGCTCCACGGTCCGGTAGTCCGGGGTGTCGTCAGGCCCCAGGACACGGACGATGTCGAGGATCGAGTGCGTACCGGCCTCCTGCACCAGCTCGTCGTCCCAGAGCTCGTCCAGCGACCGAGGAAGAGGCCCCGTGCTGTCCTTCGCGAGCCACTTGTCGCCGTTGACCCAGTAGTAGTCTCCGGCCTCGAACACCTCCCGCCGCAACTCCTGCAGCGCGGCATCGAGATCCTCCTGATACGGCACGTAGTAGTCCCACTCCGAAGCGCCCACGACCCTCATCCCCTCCGCACCACGTCACGTGGGCTGGAAGCTAACACCGGGCTGTGACATCGGGCCTTGCCACTTCTTGTGCGCTACGTGCCGATGCCCCCGAGCCGTGAACGGCTCGGAGGCATCGCGCCTTACCGGTCGGCGCGGCGGGAGCGCGCCTCGCCTCAGCCCGACAGCAGCGCCTTCGCGGCCGTGACGACCGGCAGGCCCACCTCACCGACCAGGGTTGCGATGCCGGTGACACGCTGCACGAAGGTGCGCCGGCGCTCCGGGGACGTCTCCTCGGCGATCGATTCGGCGGCCGCGTCCACCTGCGCCCGGTCGTCCTGGTCCAAGTGCGGGCGCAGCTTGGCGATTTCGTCCAGGAGTGCCTTCACGGCGGGATCCGCCACTGTCACGCCGACGGTCTTGCCGCCGGCCACGATGTCCCCGGAGCCGGTGTGCTCGGCCCGGCCGATGTTTCCCGATCCGTACTGCTGAATGTGGTCGCCGCTCATGATGCCTGGATGCCCCCGCTGCCGCTGTGCTGAGCCGTGCCGATGTTTCCCGAGCCGTACTGCTGGATCAGGTTGCCCTGGACCGCGTGCTCCACGTTGATGATCATCTGGGCGACGTCGGGATTGCCGATGGCCTTGGTGACCTCGTAGATCAGCTGCTGGATCTCCTCCTGCCGTGTGGACCAGATGGCTTCGCGCTGGGTACCGGAGGTGTTCAGGATGAGGCCGAACACCGGAGGTATCTGGAGGGTGGAGACCAACTTCCAGATCAGATAGCCCTGGACGGCTAGAAAGATGATGACGCCCACGGCGTCTGCCGCGGCGACGAGAATGCCGCCGAGGACCAACCAGACGAAGGTGCCCTGGAAGAACTTCTTCCATGCGGCGCCCTTGTCGACGTCCATTCTCCTCTGACCGACGTGAGAGATGTTGCGCAGCGGATAGGCCTCGCCCCCCACCCACAACACACCCTCATTGATTGTCACTTGGGCCGCCACAGGACCCTCCCGTCAGTTTTCGGACACTGAGGTGTGAAGAGTAGCGAAGCTTATGTGGACATGTGATGTGAATCCCTTTATCTCTTTGCTCTGAGCTGCCGGGTTTCGGTGCGGTTCGCGCTGCGGTGAATTAGTCATACGGTCTTCTTAATTAAGCACCGAACCTATTCGCGACAAAAATGGGCGGCAAATACTCAGATGTGAAATGGCTAACGCGGCCGAGGGCGCCTGCGGGATCGGTGGCAGAGGAACGCCGACTGACACCAGCGGCCGCCCTGTCCCGGTGGAACAGCCGGGCTACAGGGTCCGCCCTGAGGGGACGAACATGGCTGATCAGGGCTGGCACGACGACAGCGAGTACCACGAAGCGGTCCGGCGGGCGGAGCGGGCGACACGGTTCGGATGGTCGGCGATCGCCTGGACCACAGGAACGCTGGGCTGCGCGCTGGTCACCGTCGCCCTGCTCTTCGTGGCAGCGATGGTCGCGGCTGTCTACGTGATGGTGGCGAGCCACTACTGAACAGCCCCGCGCGGCCGTCGCGGAGGCACCGTCGACGTCCAGGTCCGCGTCACACCGGGGTGGGCGCAGCCAGTGCCGGGTCCTGGCCGGAACGGCGTAGCGCCTCAGCCACGAATCGGGACGCCACCAGCTCGGCGACGAGTTCGCTGAGGAACTGAGTCGTCCTCGGACGCCGCTCCTTCGGGGTGCCCATGGCCTGCCGGATCGTCATGAACGCGGGCTCCAGCAGACGCAGTTCGCCTCGCCCAGCAACGTGGGCGGTCACCGGTTGGCGGATGCCGGCCGCCACATCCAGGTTCTCGGCGTGGAAGACGTCGACCCCCTCGTCGCCGCGCACCACGGTGGCGTGACGCAGGGTGCGGCTCAGGTGGAGGTCGTACGCGGACCCCTTCTTGACGCCGATACGCACCCCGTCCCGGTCCACGTCGTCGGCGGAGACGAACTCCGAGTCCACCGGAGCCGCGTACACACCCTCGATGTGCACGTACGGCGTGGTGAACGCCACTTCCTTCTCTCGGTCCGGATCGACGGCCAGGAAACACAGGTCGGCGCGGCCGTCGGCCATCGCGGCGTACGACTTGCGGGCCGCATCGAAGCAGATGAACTGCACCGGCAGAGCCAGACGTGCGGCAACCTCACGGGCAAGCTCGACAGTGACCCCGGACGGCTCGTCGGGGGTCCCCTGGGCGAGGACCGGGTTGCCGAGGTTGATGGAGGCGCGCAGCACTCCGGTGGGGGCCAGGTCGTGCGCAAGCTCTGCGTCGATAGGCGTCATGGCCCGACCTTAGACGCCACCCGCGGCAGACGAACCGCCGACCGCGAACCGCGAAGAGCACCGAATTCTGGCCCGCAGCCTCGCTGCCGTGTCGGGATCCACGCAGCCGGGCTCGTCCCCCTGCGTCGGAGTCGTCGGTTCGTCTCCCGGCAGGAATTCGTCGCCATGTCCAGGACCGCCCCCGGCGTCGACCTTGACGGGTTCCGCATAGATCAGGAAGCCATGGCCGACACCTACGCGGACGATCCGTATGTCCGCTGACCGTTGACCGCTGACCGCTGACCGCTGACCGCTGACCGCTGACCGCTCGACGCCGCGCGGCAAGGCGATGGGTGACGCGACGGGTTTCCACTGGGTGCTCTCCTCGTAGCCACACGGGGGCGACCGTAGAATCGAACGCGTGAGCGACCAACCGTCCCGACTGGATCTGCTGCGCTTCGCGCGCCGTGTAGTGGTGCAGCAGGCGACGGCCGCTGTGCGACAGCTCGACGGGTGGATCGCGGACGAGGAGCGGCGTGAGGCTGAGCGGCGCCGAGGTGGGGAGATGCGGCCGTCACCTCCGGAGTGGCTGCTCCAGTACGGGCTGAACCGGAGAAACGTGGACGCCGTCCATGTGGGGGACTGCTGGGCGGCGGCGAAGTCGGGCCGCTGTCGTCCTGCGTCCCGAGAGCAGGTGGTGGAGGCTCTGCGGCACGGAGTGGTGGCGTGTGTGCACTGCCGTCCGGATACGGCACTGGGTCTGTTGGACAACCCGTGATGGTGGCGGTCCGAGTGCGCGCGAGACCGTTCCGAAAGGCATCTCCGGCTGTCGCCAGGTACAGCGTGCTCGTCCGCGCGACCGGGCCGCACTAGGCATACCAGCTGCCGCGTGCCCTGACGAAAGCCGCCGTGGACGACGAGCTGATCCGGCGCAACCCGTGCCGCAGCAAGGGCGCGGGAGAGTGCTGCTCGTTGGAGGGGGCGCGCGCGGGGCCGGCCAGATCCGGCGGACGCCGGTTGAGAAGACGATCACCTTTCTGGAAGGACCGCACCCGTGTCGGGTGCCGCACCACCGAAAGCTGACGGGCCGACCCCGCCGCAACTCATGCTGATGCAATCAGCACGCTGTTGCAAGTTATTCGCAATAACGCCGTAGGCTGTCCCAGGACGATCAACCCACCGAAGGAGACGCGCCAGATGGGCACCTACGCGCTTCCCGACCTGCCCTACGACTACTCAGCGCTCGCGCCGGCCATCACGCCGGAGATCCTGGAACTGCACCACTCCAAGCACCACGCCGCCTACGTCAAGGGAGCCAACGACACGCTGGAGCAGATCGCCGAGGTTCGCGACACAGACCAGATCACACCAACCGGCCTCGTCGGCCTGGAGAAGACCTACGCCTTCAACCTCTCCGGGCACGTCCTGCACTCGATCTTCTGGCAGAACCTCTCCCCGGACGGCGGCGACCGTCCCGACGGAGCGCTGGCGACCGCGATCGACGAGCACCTGGGTGGCTTCGAAGCCTTCAAGAAGCAGCTGACCGTGGCCACCACATCCGTGCAGGGCTCGGGCTGGGGCGTGCTCGCATGGGAGCCCCTGGGCAAGCGGCTGATCGTTGAGCAGGTCTACGACCACCACGGCAACGTCGGCCAGGGCAGCACCCCGCTGCTCGTCTTCGACGCCTGGGAACACGCCTACTACCTGCAGTACAAGAACGTCCGACCGGACTACGTCACCAAGCTCTGGGACCTGGTCAACTGGGAGGACGTCGCAGCCCGTTACGCAGCGGCCGCCGGCGCCTGACGGGCGTCACCTCGTTCCTGGTCACGTCCTCGGACGTCCGAGTCACGTTCGGGACGTGATCCGCGAGGGTGAGGAGAGGGGCCACCGGCTAGGGAATGTGGCATCTGCGCGGCATTAGTGGCACGCGTGTGGCACGAAGCCGTGAACGACCAGGGCCAGCCTAGGAGGAAACACCCCTCCTGAGCTGGCCCTTCTTCCCTGTGTCCCCGGCAGGATTCGAACCTGCGACCCTCGCTTGAGGAGTTCGGTTGCGGGTTCCTGGGCAGGGGAAGGCCGCTGCTGACGACCGCTGCGGACAGCCGGGTACGACCGCCCCCGTCCGCCGTCGTTGATGTCAGACCAGCCTGACATCCTGCGCCCGTGACAATGACTTGGGCCGACTTCTGGGCACTTATGGCCACCGTGAACGGCGAAGCAGCTGAAGAGAGCTGCCAGCGCCTCGCCGAGGAGCTGAGCCGCCGTCCCGTCTCCGACATCGTCGGCTTCGCGGAGCGGCATGCCGAGGCGCTCTACCACCTGGATCAGGAAAAATTCGGCACTCTGCCGGTGGTCGACCTGACGGCCCGGTTCGGCAGCCCATTCCCGCAATCAGCCGACGTGTTCCTGTACGCGCGTTGCGCTGTGGTGGCCGCAGGGCAGGCCGTGTGGGAGAGCGTCTTCTTCGATGTCGACAAGTTCGCCCCATACACCTCAAGCGAGCGCGACGGCGAATGGCTGCTGTACGTGCCGGACAAGGCGTACGAGCTGGCCACTGGCAAGGAGTGGGACCGCCCTACCCGCTATTGCTTCGAGAGCTACTCCAACCGGGACGGCTGGCCAGAACTTCGGGACTGAGTCCAGCTACCGGTTGATCGGGATTTCTTAGATGATCTCGCAATGGGCGGCAGGCGCGATGATGTCGGCCAAGATCTTAGAGGCTCGCCCCAAAGTGGCTGCCTAAAGCCGTGGAGCCGACCGCACCAGCCACAGAGGGTTTCTTCCCTAACCATGCCCGCAGCCGCCGAGCGCGCCGCCGGGCCCGGTCAGCCGGGGCGAAGACAGGAGGCGGGCCGCGCCGTAGAAGCGGCGCGCGCCCGCGCCGTGCGGGCTTTGACTCAGTGGGGATAGCCTGAATCAGGCTCAGTTGAGCGATGCTGTGTCTCGGAGGCTGGGGCCTATGCGTCGAAGTCGTATTCCAGGACGTAGGAGGCGGCGTCCAGGGTCATCTCGTTGACCTCGACGGGGTGGCCTTCGTCGGTGAACGCGGTGCGGCAGATGAGGATGACCGGGGTGCCCGGGGCGAGGCTCAGCTGCGTCAGCTCGTCCGGCGACGGCATGCGTGAGCGGATCTCTTCTCGGAAGTGCACCGGCTCGTGGCCGAGTTCGGCGAGTCGGGCGTAGGTGCCGCCGGGCCCGGTGTCCTCCTGGGTGATGGCGGAGCCGGCTACCAGGGACAGGGGCAGATAGCTCGTTGCGAGCAGAACCGGCTTGTTGTCCACGACGAAGCGCCGGCGCCTCACGCACATGACGGCTTCGGCAGTCAGGTTCAGCACCGCACTGATGTGTGCGGGAGCTGTCTCCTCGGAAACGGAGACCTGGTCGACCTCCAGCGCCCTGGACTCGATGTCCGCCGACCAGATCGAGCGGCCGTTGCCCCACTGGTCGCGGGCCAGTCGCTGGATGCCGCGACGGCGGAGCGGGCGGAAGGCCCGGACGAACACGCCGGCCCCCTTCCGGGCCTCGGCGATGCCCTCGTCCCGCAGGACGCCGATCGCCTGCCTGGCCGTCATGCGGGCCACGCTGTGCGCGGCCATGAGGTCGTTCTCTCCCGGGAGCCGATCACCGGGACCGTACTCGCCCGACCGGATCGCCTCGCGCAAAGAGTCTGCGATCCGCTGGTACTTGGGCCGACGGTCGTCGGTAGCAGCCATTCCGGAACCCTCCTCGCTTCTCTAGACACCTTAGGCCATAGGTAAGGCGCGGGCTTGCTGCGTGTAGCCGCCCGGTCCCTCGTTCCGGCGGTCCCCAGTCTTAATCCTTGACATCTCTAGAGAGGCGTCGGGATGGTCTGGATGTCTAGAGAGGTCGTTCCGGCTTCTGTCTGGCCGAGGGGTATCCCCATGCGTTCTGCGGTGGGCTTCCCTTCCAGTAGCGAGGAGAGAGTGCTGATGGCCTTTGTGATCGACCGTGATCCCTGTGACGGATCGCCGAGGCTCGGGTCGATGGTCCTGGACCCGACGCCGGAGTCCGTCTCTCGGGCGCGACGCTGGTTCCGGAAGCTCATCGCCCCGTACGGCCCTGCCTGTTCGGTGGATGACTGCGTTCTGCTGATCTCGGAGCTGGTGACCAACGCGATCCTCTACGGACAGTCCGACGAGGAATGGGTCGTTCGGGTCGAGTGGTCACGGAAGGGATCATCACTGCGCGTGGAGGTGCACAACCCGGGCTTTCCCGCGAGCGTGCGCCTCAGGCGACCGGACGCCGATGACGCTCACGGACGGGGGCTGCTCCTGGTCGACTCCATCGCGCGTCCTGGTGCTCCGGACCGAGCCGCTTCGGCGGAACGGTCGTTTCCTTCGAGCTGGCTGACGCGTGGCCTTGATGCCGTCCCGCGTGACGAGGGGAAGCCGCATCCGGGACCGCGGTTGTTGTTGTCGAAGGGAGATGTCAAAGGCCCCGGACCATGATCGGTCCGGGGCCCTTTGGCTGGTGCCCCCGGCAGGATTCGAACCTGCGACACCCGCTTTAGGAGAGCGGTGCTCTATCCCCTGAGCTACGAAGGCGTTGAGCGTCCTGGTCGGCGGCTGCGGGCCGTCTCGCGTGGCCGCAGCGCCCGCCGGGGCGCTCGATCCACAGGGTACCGGATCACAGCTGGGGCGGTCGCTGGGCGGGGAGAGAGCAGGGGAGAGAACAGGGGGGGCGGATAACGGGGGGAGGGGGAGGCGTAGCGGGGGCGCCCCCTCGGCTCACCCCCCTGCCACGGCGACGGGCCTCAGCCCTTCCGGCCCACCCCGCCGAACATCGCCACCTCCGCCGGGAGGTCCGCGGAGGGGTCCTCCGGGCGCCAGTGGTTGCAGGAGACCACCCCCGGCTCCAGCAGCTCCAGGCCGTCGAAGAAGCGGGTCACCGCTTCCGGTGTCCGCTGCGTCAGCTTCGGGGTGCCGTTCTCGTTCCAGAAGGCGACCGCCGCGTCGACGTCCGGCATGTCCGGGCGGGTGATCGTGTGGGAGAGGACCAGGTGGCTGCCCGGCGGCAGGGCGTCCATCAGGCGGCGCACGGTGCCGTACGCCTCCTCGTCCTTCTCGACGAAGATGACCACGCCGAGCAGGATGAGGGCCACCGGGCGGCTGAAGTCGATGGTCTTCGCGGCCTGTTCGAGGATCGCGTCGATGTTGCGCAGGTCCTCGTCGAGGTACGACGTGCTGCCCTCCGGCGTGCTGGTGAGCAGGGCCTCGGCGTGGGCCAGCACGATGGGGTCGTTGTCGACGTAGACGACGGTGGAGTCCGGGGCGATCCGCTGCGCCACCTCGTGGGTGTTGTCGGCGGTGGGCAGCCCGGTGCCGATGTCGAGGAACTGGCGGATCCCGCACTCGCCGGCGAGGTACCGCACGGCGCGGCCGAGGAACTGCCGGTCGGCGAGGGCGTAGTCGCCGATGCCGGGGTGCAGTGTGCGGATCTGGTCGCCGGTCGCCTGGTCGACCGGGTAGTTGTCCTTGCCGCCCAGCCAGTAGTTCCAGATGCGGGCGGTGTGCGGCTGGTCGGTCCTGATGCGCTTGCGTGCCTCGAGCGATGCCGCGGACATCTCCGTCACAAGGTCCTCCAAAGCTGGGCGAGCAGCGGTCAAGGAGCAACCTAGCGCGCGGAGTTGGCGGAAGGGGCCACCCCGGCCGGTCCCCGAGCCGCCCCGCCCGGCCTCACTGCGCCGACGTACGCGTCACCCGTATCCGGTACTCCTCCGCGCCCCCCGTCAGCACCGCCACCCGTACCCCCTCCTCGCGGTCCACGAAGTTCTGGCCCGGTGTGAAGGTCGCGTCCGAGAGCTCCGCGTGCACGTTGGGCGCCCGGGTGCAGCCGCCGCTGTCCCGGGTGGCGTCGTGGACGGTGATCGGCCCCATGCCGGTGTCCACGTCGGCGTCGACGCGGTAGATGAGGATGCCGGGGCGGCACACCGCCTCGTCGTTCCCGGCGCGGGTGCGCAGTTCGACCGCGTAGCCGGAGTGGGCGTCGAGGGGGATGAAGACGAGCTTGGGGCCGCCCGCACGCGCCAGCGGCGTCAGGACGTACTCCCCTGAGCCGTGTCGGGCGACGCAGCTCACCTGGGAGATGTCCAGCCAGCCCAGCTTCCACTTGTGCCAGGCGAGGAAGTCGTTGTTGGCGCCCCAGTCCTCGCTCATGATGTCCCAGTGGCCGACCGCGCCGCCGCCCTCGGCGGTGTAGAGGTCGGGCAGACCGAAGACGTGGCCGTTCTCGTGGGGGAGCACGCGGTAGCCGGTGCGGTCGTAGGAGCCGGAGCCGTCGTCCTGGCGGGAGTAGACGAAGGACGCGTTGGAGACGGGGGTGCCGTCCGCGGTCGGGGCCTCGTCGTTGCCGGCGAAGGTGACGGACAGGACGGTGTCCAGGGCGGCGGGGCCGGCGTTGGGGGTGACCAGCACGTTGACCAGGTCGTACGACTGGAAGTCCACCTCGGCGTCGGCCTCGGACACGAGGTCGCGGATCAGTTCCCGGTAGCCGGGGTCGAAGGGGGCGCCGCGCTCTATGCCGTACTCGCGGAAGGACTTGGGCATGCGGAGCCAGTCGGGCACGGGCAGTTCGGGGCGGTAGTCGAGGCGGCCGTAGGAGCTGGTGGCGAACCACTCGCGGGTCTGCGGGAAGAACTCCCGGTAGCGGTCCAGGGCGTCGCCCTCGCCGGGTGCGTCGGAGAAGTCGATCATCAGGGTGAGGGCACGGACGGTGCCGGTGGAGCGGGTGTAGCCGGGGGAGGTGGGCACGCCCTCGGACATCTGGACCTCGCGCTCGCTGCTGATCATGCAGGGGCCGTGCGCGGAGCTTTGGGACAGGGCGCTCGGGCCGGCGCCGGGGGCGGTGGTCGCGGGGGAGAGGTGGCCGTTGCCGGCCGAGCTGCAGACCGCGAGGGTGAGGGCGCCGACGGATGCCAGGGCTGCCAGGCGGCGCGGGGATATCCGGCGTCGGCTCGGCTGCGGCTGCATGGGGGGACCTCCGCTCGCACGGCAGCCGCCGTCTCCGACTGCACCCTCTCGATCACCCTGCGTCACGGGGTGGGGGTGCGCTCGCCGGGAGGTCCGATCGTGGGGTCAGGGTCCGCGCAGTTGTGACGTGAGTCACATGAGAAAAGTCCCGTGCGGGAAATAACCGGGGATCCTTTCCCCGTTTACGCCTGTGTCCGCACGAACCGGGGACTCACTCCCCGGATCCGTCAGGACACAGCGAGACACAGCAGAACAGCAGACAGCACAGCAGACAGCAGGCCCGGAACAGCCTGCGGACAGAGTCACCCGAGGAGTGCACCGTGCAGACCGCGACCCCCCTGACGCGCAAGGCGCCCCGGCCGCGCGCCGACGCCCTGCGCAACCGGGAGCGGATCGTCACCGCCGCCCGGGAGATGTTCGTCGAGTTCGGCCCCGAGGTGCCGTTCGACGAGATCGCCCGCCGGGCCGGCGTCGGCAACGCCACGGTGTACCGCAACTTCCCCGACCGCGACGCGCTGGTGCGCGAGGTCGTCTGCTCCGTCATGGACCGTACGGTCCGGGCGGCCGAGCAGGCGCTCAGCGAGACCGGGGATGCCTTCGAGGCGCTGGAGCGCTTCGCGCACGCGGCCGCCGACGAGCGGATCAGCGCGCTCTGCCCGATGATCTCCAGCACCTTCGACCAGAGCCATCCCGACCTGGAGGATGCGCGCCGGCGCGTCGAGAGCCTCGCCGTTCAGCTGATGGACCGGGCCCGGGCGGCCGGCCAGCTGCGGGACGACGTGGAGTACGGCGATCTGCTGGTGGGCGTCGCGCAGCTGAGCCGGCCCCCGGCCGGCACCGGCTGCGGGAGCGCCGACCGCTTCGTCCACCGCCATCTCCAGCTGTTCCTGGACGGCATGCGGGCGCCCGCCCGGTCCGTCCTGCCGGGTTCGGCCGTGACCGTGGAGGATTTGCGCCGCTGAGCGACCCCTGACACCACCACCGCACTTCTTTCAGGCCGCCCGTCCTGGTCACGGGCCATGACGCCGACGGCCGTCGACGAGGACGCGCCGTCATCCGATCCCGCCCGATCACCGGAGCACGCCCGGCTGTCCGAGCGCGCCCGATTTTTCACTTCACACGATCGAATTCCGCCACAAGTACCGAAGTGGGTACCTCCATGTCTGAAACAGTCTCCCCGGCCGGAAAGGCCCCGAGCCGCCCCGGTGCCGGCGGTCCGGACGCCAACCGCTGGAAAGCGCTCGCCTTCATCGCGATCGCCCAGCTGATGGTCGTTCTGGACGCCACCATCGTGAACATCGCCCTGCCGTCCGCACAGCAGGACCTGGGCATCTCGGACGGCAACCGTCAGTGGGTCGTCACCGCCTACGCCCTGGCGTTCGGCGGTCTGCTGCTGTTCGGCGGCCGCATCGCCGACCTGTGGGGGCGCAAGCGGGCCTTCGTGGTCGGTCTGGGCGGCTTCGCGCTGGCGTCCGCGCTCGGCGGCGCCGCCACCAACGAGGCCATGATGTTCGGCGCCCGCGCGCTGCAGGGCGCGTTCGGCGCGCTGCTCGCGCCCGCCGCGCTGTCGCTCCTCGCGGTGATGTTCACCGACGGCAAGGAGCGCGCCAAGGCGTTCGGCATCTACGGCGCGATCGCCGGTGGCGGTGGTGCCGTGGGTCTGATCCTCGGCGGCTTCCTGACCGAGTACCTGAACTGGCGCTGGACGTTCTTCGTGAACATCCCCTTCGCCGTGATCGCCGCGGCCGGCGCGTACTTCGTCATCCGTGAGCCCGCGGGCGGCCGCAACCGCTCCCCGCTCGACGTCCCCGGCGTGATCCTGTCCACCCTCGGCCTGGTCGCCCTGGTCTACGGCTTCACCCGCGCCGAGTCGGCGGGCTGGAGCGACACCCTGACGATCGCCATGTTCGTCGCCTCGGCCGTGCTGCTCGTGTCGTTCGTGGCCGTCGAGGCGCGGGTCAAGGCGCCGCTGCTGCCGCTGCGCGTGGTCACCGAGCGCAACCGCGGCGGTGTCTATCTCTCGCTGGGCCTGGCGATCATCGCGATGTTCGGCCTGTTCCTCTTCCTCACCTACTACCTGCAGGTCGTGAAGGGGTACTCGCCGGTCAGGACCGGCTTCGCCTTCCTGCCGATGATCGCGGGCATGATCACGGGCTCCACGCAGATCGGCGCCCGGCTGATGACCCGGGTCGCCCCCCGTCTGCTGATGGGTCCGGGCTTCCTGGTCGCCGCGCTCGGCATGCTGCTGCTGACCCAGCTGGAGATCGGCACCTCGTACGCGGCCGTGCTGCTGCCGGGCATGCTGCTGCTCGGTCTCGGTATGGGTACGGCGTTCATGCCGGCCATGTCGCTGGCCACGACGGGCGTCGAGCCGCGTGACTCCGGTGTCGCCTCCGCGATGGTCAACACCTCGCAGCAGGTGGGCGGCGCGATCGGTACGGCCCTGCTGAACACGATCGCCGCCTCGGCCACCACGGCCTACGTCGCCGACCACATCGGCGGCGCCACGAGCCGGTCCCAGCAGCAGCTGGTCCAGCTCCAGGGCCAGGTGCAGGGCTACACCAGCGCCATCTGGTTCGCCGTCGGGATCCTGGTGGCGGCCGCGGCCATCGCCCTGACCCTGATCAACGCGGGCCGTCCGGGCGGCACGGCGGTCGCCGGGTCCTCCGACGCCTCCGTCGAGGACGAGGTGGCCGTGCCGGTCGCCATGCACTGACGGACCGCCTGCCCACCTCCCGGTACCACCCGTACGGGAGAGGAAGGGGACGCCTCCTCCGTACGGCTCCCCGGACCTGCCCCGGCTCCTGCGGCGTCAGCGGAGCCAGGGCAGGTCCGCACCCGCTTCGCTCGGCTGAAGTCCCTCGGCGACGATCTTCATGATCTCGCCGAGGGACTTCTGCTGTTCCGGGGTGAGCCGGTCGAAGACCGCCTGCCGTACGGCCTCGACGTGGCCGGGCGCGTGCGCGCGCAGCACCCCCATGCCCTCGTCGGTCAGCACGGCGAACTGGCCGCGCTTGTCGGAGGGGCAGTCCTCACGGCGCACCCAGCCGTTCTTCTCCAGACGGGCCACAGCGTGCGACAGCCGGGAGCGGGTGATCTTGGCGTCCTTCGCCAGCTCCGTCATCCGCAGTCGCCGGCGGGGCGCCTCGGCGAGCTTGACCAGCAGGCCGTAGTAGACGTGCGGCATGCCCGCGTCCCGCTGGAGCTGACGGTCGAGGTGGTCCTCCAGGAGCGTGGTGGCGTCGACGTACGCACGCCAGACGCGCTGTTCCTCGTCGGTGAGCCAGCGGGGCTCCCCGGCGGCTGCCGATGATGCGGGTGCCGTGTTCATGTACTCCACTGTAAGACGCTCTCCTTGAAGATTAAACAAATGAGGCGTACAGTCTTCCGTAGAAGTTGAGACTTCAAGTAGATAGCCGGAAAGGCACACGGACCGGAGACGGCGCACCCCGAACGCGCCGCGCGCACCGAAGGAAGGAGTCGCCGTCATGACCACCGCCACTCAGGAGCGCATGCCGGCGCTCTACCTCAGCCACGGCGCCCCGCCCCTGGCCGACGACCCGGTCTGGCCCGGCGAGCTCGCCGCCTGGTCGGCGGGCCTGCCCCGCCCCAAGGCGATCCTCGTCGTCTCGGCGCACTGGGAGGAAGCCCCCCTCGCCCTCGGCGCCACCGAGACGGTCCCCCTCGTCTACGACTTCTGGGGGTTCCCGGAGCGCTACTACCAGGTCACCTACGGCGCCCCCGGCGCCCCGCAGCTCGCCGCATCGGTGCGCAAGCTGCTGCGCGCCCCCGGCATGCCCGTCCAGGACGTCCCGGACCGGGGCCTGGACCACGGGGCCTACGTCCCGCTGGTCGAGATGTACCCCGACGCCGACATCCCCGTGCTCCAGGTGTCCATGCCGACCCTCGACCCTGTGAGGCTGATGGAGATCGGGCGCCGGCTCGCGCCGCTGCGCGACGAGGGCGTGCTGATCGTCGGCTCCGGGTTCTTCACCCACAACCTCGCCGCGCTGCGCCAGGGCGGCATCCCCGCCTGGTCGGCGGAGTTCGACGCGTGGGGCAGGGAGGCCCTCGCGGCCCGGGACGTGGACGCGCTGCTGGACTTCCTCCGCAAGTCCCCGGCGGGCCGGCTCGCCCACCCGCGCACCGAGCACTTCGCCCCGCTCTTCGTCACCATGGGCGCCGCGGACGCAGCCGGCGAGCTCGGGGAACAGAAGTCCGTGATCGACGGGTTCTGGATGGGGCTGGCCAAACGGTCCGTGCAGTTCGGCTGAGACACGACCCCGGCACGCACCGTGACTCCGGCGGCCACGGCCACCGGGGTCACAGCTCCTTCTCGTACCAGGCCACGTCCCACCAGCGGCCGAACTTGTGGCCCACCTCCCGGTACGTGCCTACGTGCCGGAAGCCGAAGCGCTCGTGCAGGCGCGTCGAGGCGGCGTTCGGCCGGGCGATGCCCGCGTAGGCGCGGTGCAGGCCCTCGCCGGCCAGGGCGTCGAAGAGCGCCTGGTAGAGCAGGCTGCCGATGCCGCGCCGGCCGGCGTCCGGGGCGACGTACACCGTCGTCTCCACGGAGGTCGCGTAGGCGGACTTCGGGCGGAAGGGGCTCGACGAGGCGTACCCCAGGACACGGCCGGTGTCCGCCGCCGTGGCAACCATCAGGCGGTGGGGGCCGTCTACAGGGTGGGAGAGCAGCCAGGGGCGTCGCTCCGCCGGAGTGAACGGAGTGATGTCGAACGTGACGGCCGTCTCACGTACGTAGTGGTTGTAGAGCTCGGTGAGGCCCCCCCAGGTCCGCCTCGATCCCCGGCCTGACCTGCACCTCCGCCTGATCGGACGGCATCGCACCTCCCTGCGTGGCCGGACAGGGTACTGCATGATCAGAAAAATCGGGGGACGGGTTGGGAATTCTGTCCGGATTCCAGTCGTTGTTTCCTACGGATGCGGGCACCCGAGCAGAGTCCGGAAGAGACCCTGAAGACCGTGCCGAGTGTCCGCAGGACCACCCGCTGACCTCATCATCGCAAGGGAGCACGCATGGCAACCCGTGCCGTCGCCCGTCGTCAGTCCGCCTCCGGCGAGACGGTCGACTCGGCAAGCAGTGTTCGCGCCCATGGCGGCGAGATCGCCGACCGCGATCTGGTCGGCATGTACCTCGACGAGATCGCGCGCACGCCTCTGCTCGACGCCGCCAAGGAAGTCGAGTTGTCCCAGATCATCGAAGCGGGTGTGTTCGCACGACAGATCCTCGACGGCGTCGAGGAGAACAAGGCCGGAGCCACCCCCGAGGAGCTCCAGGCCCTGGTCGACGACAGCGAGCGGGCGAAGGACATCTTCATCCGTTCCAACCTCCGGCTGGTCGTCGCCGTCGCCCGCCGCTACCCGCGCAGCGGCCTGCCGCTGCTCGACCTGATCCAGGAGGGCAACGCCGGCCTGGTGCGCGCGGTGGAGAAGTTCGACTACCGCAAGGGCTTCAAGTTCTCCACGTACGCCACCTGGTGGATCCGTCAGGCCATCACCCGTTCGATAGCCGACCAGTCGCGCACCATCCGGCTGCCCGTCCACCTGGTGGAGGAGCTGGGCCGCATCCGGCGCGTGCAGCGCGAGTTCAACCGCGAGCACGGCCGTGACGCCGAGCCCGCGGAGATCGCCGCCGAACTCGGCTCCACCCCGGAGCGCGTCACCGACGTGCTCGACTGGGCCCGGGACCCGGTGTCGCTGAACATGTCGGTGGACGACGAGGGCGAGACGCAGTTCGGCGACCTCCTGGAGGACACCTCCGCGGTGTCGCCGGAGCAGTCCGTGATGACGCTGCTGCGCAGCGAGGAGCTGGACGACCTGATCGGCCGCCTCGACCAGCGCACGGCCTCCATCATCAAGATGCGTTACGGCATCGAGGACGGCCGGGAGCGCACCCTGACGGAGGTCGGCAAGGAACACGGCCTGACGCGCGAGCGCATCCGCCAGATCGAGAAGCACGCGCTGCTGGAGCTGAAGAAGCTGGCCCGCAGCACCGGGTTCGACGCGGCGGCGTGACATGAGGTCCGCCGTCGCCCGGCGGGGCGGCCGGGTTCCGCGCAGTCGCGTGAGAGCCCCGGGCCGCGTGCGCCGGGTGGCGAAAGACCGCGCAAACATGGCCGTACCCCGCCGCTTCAACCCGCTGGGGCCAGGGAACAAGACTTCCGAACCCAGCAGTTCGGCCCACGGGGCCTGAAGCCCCGGTGGACCCGTATGCCACGTCCCGACGCACAACCCCCCCGGCGCCGGGACTTCCCAGGCCGGGTCCGGCGCCTGTCCCCCCGGGCGCCGGGCCCGGCTTTTTCCTGCCGTGCGCACAGCGGGCCACCCCGAACCTGAACCCCGGGGTGGCCCGCCAGATGGCAGATTGTGCCACATGGGCATAGCCTGCCGAACGTGAGCAGTGCCACCCCGACGCCCCCGTCGCCGTTCCCCGAAGACCCGGCGGCCGACGGCTCGTTGACCGAGCGGCGCAAGGCGCAGACCCGCACGCACATCGCCCGCACCGCGGCCGCCCTCTTCGTCCGGCAGGGCCTGCGGGCCACCCGCGCCGAGGACATCGCCCAGGCGGCCGGCGTCGCCCCGCGCACCTTCTACCGGTACTTCGCCAGCAAGGAAGAGGCCATCGGCCCCCTCTACGCCACCGGCGCCCGGCGCTGGGTGGACGCGGTACGCACCGCACCCGCCGGGACCCCGCTGCCCCAGGTCCTCGAGGAGACCGCGCGGCACACCCTCACACCGGGCCTCGGCGTGGCGGAGGAGTCCTGGAACTGGGTACGCACGCTGATCAGGCTCGCCGCCGACAACCCCGCTCTGGGCCGGGTGTGGGCGGAGGCATGCCGGACGGGCGAACGGGACCTGGCCGAGGCGCTGGCGTGGCGGCTGACCGGCGGCGACGTCCCGCGGCCGGACCACGTCGCCGCCCGCAGCCGGCTGAGCTTCGCCGCGGCCGTCGCGAGCGCGGCCGTCCGCACGGCGATGGAGAGCTGGGCGGCCGGCGAGGGCCCGGCCGAAGGCCCCGAGGGCCCGGCGGAACTGGCGGCGGCCAACCTCGCCGCGCTGCGGGACTTCCCGTGGGACGAGGTGGCGGCAACCGGCGGCTGAGCGTCGGCCGTTCACCCGCCGTCGTCCGCCGACGGCGTCGCCCGCCGCCGCACGCGTGACCCGCCGCACGCGTCACCGCCGCCCGCGCCACTCGCCGTCGGCCGTTCACCCGCCGTCGCCGTCACCCGCCGCCGCACGCGTCACCGCCGCCCGCGCCACTCGCCGTCGGCCGTTCACCCGCCGTCGCCGTCACTCGCCGTCGGCCGTTCCCGCCGCCGCACGCGTCACCGCCGCCCGCGCCACTCGCCGTCGGCCGTTCACCCGCCGTTGTCCGCCACCCAGAGCCACCCGCGACACCGGCCGTCGGCCGTTCACCCGCCGTCGCCGGCGTGACCCGCCGCCGGCCGTTCCCCGCCGTCGCCCGCCGCCCGCGTCAGCCGGTCGCCCAACGTCCGCACCGCCGCCACGAGTTCAGCCGGCTCCTGCACGGTGAAGTCGTACCCCAGCATGGCCAGGCGGACCGCCATCCAGTCCTTGGGGTCGCTCACCGTCGCCCGCAGCCGGCAGCTCCCCTCGTCCAGCGGCTCGGGCGCACCCATCCAGTGCGGCAGCCGCGCGGCGACCGTCGTGGCGGGCGCGGTGAAGGTGACGACGACGTCGTACGACTCCCGCGCCCGGTACATGGAGCGGCGCAGGTACTCCGCGGCGCTCCCGGTCGGCAGCTCTCGCGGCGCGAACCGGGCCCCGGTCGCGAAGAGGTCGCTCACCCGGTCGACGCGGAAGGTGCGCCAGTCCTCGCGGTCGAGGTCGTACGCCACCAGGTACCAGCGCCGTCCCGTCGACACCAGCCGGTAGGGCTCCGTCAGGCGCCGCGATTCGGTGCCGTCGGCCGCCCGGTAGGCGAACCGCAGGCGCTCGTGCCCGGCCACCGTGGACGCCATGACGGTGAGCGTCTCCGGAGCGATGGTCGCCCCGTCACCGCTGGTCAGCGGGGTGGTCGCGGCCTGCAGGGTGCTGACGCGGTGCCGCAGCCTGCCCGGCAGCACCTGCTCCAGTTTCGCCAGGGCCCGCACCGACGCCTCGTCCACGCCCTCCAGCGCGTGCCCGGCGCCGGCCCGCAGCCCGACCGCGATGGCCACCGCCTCCTCGTCGTCCAGCACCAGCGGCGGCATCGCCTTCCCGGCGACGAGGCGGTAACCGCCGTCCGAACCCATCGTCGCCTGCACGGGATAGCCGAGGTCCCGCAGCCGCTCGACGTCCCGCCGGACCGTGCGCCGGGAGACCCCGAGCCGGTCGGCGAGCTCGCCACCGGGCCATTCGCGGGGCGTCTGGAGGAGGGACAGGAGCTGCAGCAGCCGAGCCGGGGTGTCCGTCGTCATGGGAACGAGGATGCCCCACCACTAGGACGCGATCTGACCTACTCGGGTCATACGTTGCGGGACATGCACTCCACCGACACCTCACAAGCGCCGGCGCCGCAGGCCGCCGCGGGCGACAGCCGCCGCTGGTTCGCCCTGGCCATCGTGATGACCGCCGCGTTCATGGACCTCGTCGACGTCACCATCGTCAACATCGCCGTCCCCTCGATCCAGCGCGACGAGGGCGCCACCTTCAGCCAGATCCAGTGGATCACCGCCGGCTACGCGCTCGCCTTCGCCGCCGGACTGGTCACCGGCGGGCGGCTCGGCGACATCCACGGCCGCAAGCGGATCTTCCTCCTCGGCATCGGCGGCTTCACCCTCGCCTCGGCCCTGTGCGGCTTCGCCGTGAACCCCGAGATGCTCGTCGCCTCCCGCATCCTGCAAGGTGCCATGGCCGCGCTGATGGTGCCGCAGGTGCTCTCCATCGTCCACGCGACCTTCCCCGCGCACGAACGGGGCAAGGTGTTCGGCCTGTTCGGCGCGATCGTCGGCCTGGGCGCGGTGTCCGGACCGCTGCTCGGCGCGCTGCTCACCGAGTGGAACCTGTTCGGCCTGGAGTGGCGGCCCATCTTCCTGATCAACCTGCCGGTCGGCGTCGCCGCGCTCGTCCTCGGCAGCCGCTTCATCACCGAGTCGAAGGCGCCGCGCGCCCTGAAACTCGACCTCGCGGGCGTCGCCCTGGTCACCCTGGCCCTGCTCATGCTGCTCTACCCGCTCACCCGCGGCCGTGAGCTGGGCTGGCCGGTGTGGGGGTACGTGTCGATGGCCGGCGCGCTCGTGGTGTTCGCGGCGCTGGTGGCGTACGAGCGGGCCAAGGGCGCCCGGGACGGCTCCCCGCTGATCGAGCTGTCGCTGTTCCGGGTGAAGAGCTTCGCGGCGGGCATCGCCGTGCAGACGGTGTTCGGCGTCGGCCTCGGCGTGTTCTTCCTGGTCTGGACGCTGTACATGCAGGTCGGCCTGGGCTGGAGCGCGCTGCGGGCCGGTCTGACCGGAGTGCCGTTCTCCGTCGCGGTGTCGGCGGCGGCCGGGATGTCGGTGCAACTGCTGGTCCCGCGCTTCGGACGCAAGGTGCTCCAGGCGGGCGCCCTGGTGATGGCGGCCGGCGTGCTGATCTACCTGCTGGAGGCCGAGCGGTACGGCCTCGGCATCACCTCCTGGCAGATGGTGCTCCCGCTGGTCGTCATGGGCGCCGGCATGGGCCTCATCGTGGCGCCGCTGACGGACGCGGTGCTGTCCGAGGTGCCGCGCGAGCACGCCGGGTCGGCGTCCGGACTCATCAACACCGTGCAGCAGATGGGGCACGCGCTGGGCCTCGGCCTGGTGTCGGTGGTGTTCTTCGGCGTGATCGACGACCGGCTCACGGACCGGGCCGCGCCGGCCGAGGTGGGCCGGGCCTTCGTCGACGGTTTCACCCACGCGCTGGGCTGGGTGGCCGGAGTACTGGTCGCGATCTTCCTGCTGATGTACGCCCTGCCCAAGCGCCCGGCGCAGCACGTGGAGGGCGCCGGGGCGGAGGGGACGCCGGTGACGGGGGAGGCGCGAGAGACGAAGGCGGAGCTGGTGTCCTGACGGAACGCACGGGACGCACGGGACACCGGGACCACGGGAGGCCCAGCAGGCCCGGCACTCGCGGAGTGCCGGGCCTGCCGTGTGTCACGCGGACGGTACGGGAGCCGCGAGCGGTGCGGGAGCCGCGAGCGGGTACGGGACCCCTCGGCTGGTGCCGGACTCCTGAGCGGCACGCACCCGCGAGCGATGTCCGGCCGGGACGGGGAAACGGACGCAAACGGAAGTCCGATCATGCCCGTATGAGGACCTCGGGTGTTTACTTTTCGGACATCCCGTCGTAGCCTCCCAGCGAAATCACACGTTCGGACACCGGCGGCGTGCGGAGACCGATGAGGTTCCGGCACCGATGACGTCCGGAGTCCGACGCCACGGACGGAACCGGGAGGCAGGCGGACATGTACGCACCGGAACGGCAGCAGGAGATCCTGCGCCTCGCCCGCGACAGCGGACGCGTGGACGTGGTCTCGCTGGCCGAGGAGTTCCAGGTGACCGCCGAGACCATCCGCCGGGACCTCAAGACCCTGGACCGGGCCGGCCTGGTCCGCCGCGTCCACGGCGGCGCCATCCCCGCAGGACGGCTCGACTTCGAACCCGACCTCGCCGAACGGGAGACCACCGCCGCCGACGAGAAGGACCGCATCGCCCGGGCCGCCCTCGCGGAGGTCCCCGCCGACGGCACGATGATCGTCGACGCCGGCTCCACCGCCGCACGGCTCACCGGCTCCCTGACCGCGGACCTCTCCCTCACCGTCGTCACCCACTGCCTGCCCATCGCCGCCCGCCTGGCCGACCACCCCGGCATCCAGCTGCACCTCGTCGGCGGGCGGGTACGGCACCGCACGCGCGCCGCCGTCGACGCCTGGGCCCTGCGCGCCTACGCCGAGATCCGCGCGGACGTGCTGTTCCTCGCCGCCAACGGCTTCTCCGCCGAACACGGACTCACCACCCCCGACCTCGCCGAGGCCGCCGTGAAACGCGCCGCCATGGCAGCCGCCCGCCGGGTCGTGCTGCTCGCCGACTCCTCCAAGCACGGCCAGGAACACTTCGCCCGCTTCGGCGGCCTCGACGACGTCGACCTGCTGATCACCGACACCGGGCTGAGCCCGCAGGACGCCGCCGCCATCGAGAACGCCGGCACGGAAGTGGTGCGCGCATGATCGTCACCGTCACCCCCAACCCGTCCCTGGACCGCACCTACGAGGTGCCGTCCCTGGACCGCGGCGAGGTCGTCCGCGCCACCGGTGAACGCGTCGACCCCGGCGGCAAGGGCGTCAACGTTTCACGCGCCGTGGCCGCCGCCGGCCGCCGCACCGTGGCCGTCCTGCCACTCGGCGGAGCACCCGGCGCCCTGGTCGCCGACCTGCTCCACGCCCAGGGCATCCAGGTCGCCGCGGTCCCCGTCACCGGCGCCACCCGCTCCAACATCGCCCTCGCCGAGGCGGACGGCGTCCTCACGAAAATCAACGCCCCTGGGCCCGAACTCACCCCCGCCGAACAGGAACTCCTCCTCGACACCGTCCGCCGCCACGCCCCCGGCGCCGACTGGATCGTGTGCTCCGGCAGCCTCCCGCGCGGCCTCACCCCCTCCTGGTACGCCGAACTCGTCGCCCGGGTGCATGCCGCCGGCCTGCGCATCGCCCTCGACACCTCCGGCCCCGCTCTGCTCACCGCCCTGCGCGAACACCCGGACCTGGTCAAGCCCAACGCCGAGGAACTCGCCGAAGCCGCAGGCCGCCCGCTCGCCACCGTCGGCGACGCACTGAAGGCGGCCGAGGACCTGCGCGAGACCGGCGCCCGCACCGTCCTCGCCAGCCTCGGCGCCGACGGACAGCTCCTCGTCGACGACGACGGCGCCTGGTACGGCACCGCCCCCGTGGACGCCGTCCGCAGCAACGTCGGCGCCGGCGACTCCTCCCTCGCCGGGTTCCTCGTCGCCGGCGGACGCGGACCGACGGCGCTCGCCTCCGCCGTCGCCCACGGAGCGGCGGCCGTACGCCTGCCGGGCAGCGTCATGCCCTCCCCGGCCGACCTCGACCCCGCCGCCGTGACGGTCACCGCCGACGTGCCCGTCGACCGCCCCCTGACCGGAGCGGCGGCCTCATGACGCCCTCGGCCCCCGCCGGCGTCCCCGAGCTCCCCCGTCCCCTTCTCGTCCCCACCCCCGCCCATCCCGCAGTACGGGCGATACGCGTGCGAAGGAGCCCGCGATGAGCGACACGATCACCGCGGACCTGGTCGACCTCGACCTGTCCGCCGACACCAAGGAAGCGGCGACACGCGCCCTCGCCGGGCGCATGGCGGCCCACGGCCGGGTGACCGACCTGGAGGGCTTCCTGGCCGACGTCGCCGCCCGCGAGGCCCAGATGCCCACCGGCCTCGACGGCGGCATCGGCATCCCCCACTGCCGCAGCGAACACGTCACCGAGCCGACCCTCGCCTTCGGCCGCAGCACCGCCGGAATCGACTTCGGTGCCGCCGACGGGCCCGCCGACCTGATCTTCCTGATCGCCGCCCCGGCCGGCGCGGACGACGCCCACCTCACGATCCTGTCCGCACTGGCCCGCCGCCTCATGAACTCCGAGTTCACCGACGCCCTCCGCTCGGCGACCGACGCGGAGACCGCGGCGGCGCTGATCCGGGGGGAGAAGACGGACGTTGGCATCGAGCGTGCGGGCACGGAGGGTGCCGCAACGGAGGGTGCGGGCGCTGAGCGTGGGCGCGCGGGGCATGCGGACGTCGGCGTTGCGGGCGCCGGCTCCGAGGACTCCGTGGCGGGACCGGCGGCGGCCTCCGCCGGTCCCGCCACGGGCAGCCTCGCCGCAGCCCCTGCCGGCCCCGCGACCTCCACCGTGCCCGGCGAGGACCGCCCCTTCCGGATCGTGGCCGTCACCTCCTGCCCCACCGGCATCGCCCACACCTACATGGCGGCCGAGTCGCTGGAGAACGCCGGCCAGGAGGCGGGCGTCGAGGTCGTCGTCGAGACCCAGGGCTCCGCCGGCTTCACCCGGCTCGACCCGGCCGTGATCGCCGCGGCGGACGCCGTGATCCTCGCCCACGACGTCCCCGTACGGGAAAAGGAACGCTTCGCCGGCAAGCCCACCGTCGACACCGGCGTCAAGGCGGCCATCAACCGGCCCGCCGCACTGATCACCGAAGTGAGAGCCAAGGCGGCACGCGGCGAGATCACCACGGCTCCCGCGTCCGGCGGCACACCCGTCGAACGCACCGGCGCCGGCGGCGAAGGCTACGGCACCAAGCTGCGCACCTGGCTGATGTCCGGCGTCAGCTACATGGTCCCGTTCGTCGCGGCGGGCGGCCTGCTGATCGCCCTCGGCTTCGCGATCGGCGGCTACGAGATCAACGAAGCGCCCTCCGTGATGGACCACTTCGTGTGGACCCAGGCCGACAGCTGGGGCGCGCTGCTCTTCCAGATCGGCGGCGTCGCCTTCGGCTTCCTGGTCCCCGTCCTCGCCGGTTACATCGCCTACGGCATGGCCGACCGCCCGGGCCTCGTACCCGGCTTCGTCGGCGGCGCCATCTCCCTCACCATCAACGCCGGATTCCTCGGCGGTCTCGCGGCCGGTCTCATCGCCGGCGCCGTGGTGCTCGCCATCCAGCGGGTGCGGATCCCCGGAGCACTGCGCGGCATCATGCCGGTGGTGGTGATCCCGCTGATCTCCTCGGCGGTCGTCGGCTTCCTGATGTTCGTCGTCATCGGCAAGCCCATCGCCGAGGCCCAGAAGGGCATGACCGACTGGCTGAACGGCCTGACCGGCACCAACGCCGTCCTGCTGGGCGCCCTCCTCGGCCTGATGATGTGCTTCGACCTCGGCGGACCCGTCAACAAGGTCGCCTACACCTTCGCCACCGCCGGCATCGCCGTCGCCGACCCCGGCGACTCCGCGATGAAGGTCATGGCCGCCGTCATGGCGGCCGGCATGGTGCCGCCGCTGGCGATGGCCCTGGCCACCACCGTGCGCGGCCGGCTCTTCAACCGGGCCGAGCGCGAGAACGGCAAGGCCGCCTGGGTCCTCGGCGCCTCCTTCATCTCCGAGGGAGCCATCCCGTTCGCCGCCGCCGACCCCCTGCGCGTGATCCCCGCCTCGATGGCCGGCGGCGCGGTCACCGGCGCCCTGTCGATGGCGTTCGACGCCACCCTGCGCGCACCCCACGGCGGCATCTTCGTGGTGCCGCTGATCGGCAATCCGCTCCTCTACCTCGTCGCCATCGCCGCGGGCGTCTGCGTCACGACCGCCCTGGTGATCGTCCTCAAGGGACTCCGCCGCACGGCCCCCGCCGGTCCGGCGACGACCGAGGAGGCCACGACGGCACCGGAGCGCGGCAAGGAAGCGGTCGCCGCGCAGCCGCTGTGACGATGCGTCCGTTTGGGGGGGTGTGGGCAGTTCATGCCTAGTGCGATATAGATCACGATCGTCACGGTCCGGGGTACAGGGCCCCGGACCGTGGTGTGTACTGGGGCGCATGGCTGAGCACGAGACCCTCTCGCGGACGACGGGTGGCACCGTCCTCGCCCTGGTGGCCGTGGCCTGCGCGGCAGGCCTCGCCGACGCCCTGCGGCGGCGCGTACGGATCCGCAGGCGCACGCGGGACCACTCCGGGGCCGCGACCACCGCGGCCCACACCCATCACGGCGCCCCCACCATCCCCCGCCAGCGGGCCACCGGCCCCCGCGCGGAAACGGTACGACTCACGGAGGCGGAGCGCGACGCGTTCGCCGTCCTGGTACGACGCCTCGCCGAAGGGGACTAGTCCCTCCGCGGGCTCGGCTCCCTCCGCGGGCTCGGCGCCCGTGACGCGTCACTCTCCGCCGACCTGGGCGTTCCTCACCGCGCGCCCCGCGCGCCAGTCAACGGCCCTGCGCCGCCCGGCGTTCCATCGCGCGGCGCGCCGCGTCCTCGCTGGTGTACACCTCGCACATGTGCCGCCCGTCCGGCGTCACCGTGTGCTCGACCTCCCACAAGGAGACCTCTCCACCGTCACCCAGCAGGAACGCGTGCTCGTAGAGCGAGAAGCACAACGCCGCGCGCCCGGCCCGGGACGGGCGGCCGAAGGCCTGGGTGATGCGGTGCGCGCACGCCGTGGCCAGCAGCGCCGCCGTCTCGTCGTCCGGCCGGTCCGTGTTCTCCGCCCGGCGCAGTAAGCGGCGGGCGTGGTCCGGGGAATCGTCCGGCACGTACCCATGCCGCAGCGCGGGGGCCGGGACCGCCGCCGCCGTCACCGGCAGTTCGAAATCCGGGGCCTCCGGCGGCAACGGCAGCCGCGCCGTCGCCGTACGCAGCTCCTCCTCGTCGACGTACACCTCATGCTGCGGCTCGCTGCCCCGGGCCGTGTTGTGCACCAGCTCCCACAGTGTGAGCGCCGAACCATCGGCCAGCAGCCACGTGTGCCGGTACGTCTCCCGGTGCAACCCCGCGCTGTGATGCGCCGAATGCAGGGAACCGTCGTGCGCCAAGGCGCAGTCCAGCCGGCGGATCGTGTCGTCCGGCAGCTCGAAGGAGTTCAGGGCACGGCCCAGGAGGCGCGCGAGATGCTCCTCCGGGGACTCGGACGAGTCAGGTGGTTCGCACGCTGCCGTCTCGTACGGAACGCTCAAGGTTTCTCCCGGCGTTGCTGCATGTCACCTTGTGGGTGCATACCGTAGCCCCTCGGTCGGACATCATGTCCGGGAACCGAGAAAACGTATGCCCGAACGACGAGCGGAACACACGAAAAGTTCCCGACACCGCCCGCCCGGACGTGAGTTGTTGCTGGTCATACGGTACTTCCGAGGTGCGCCCGGGCGGGAGGCGAGCCGTTGCGCGACGGGTTCCCGCACGCCGGGGGCCCCGCCCCCTCCCTCCCCTCCCCGCCCTCCCGTCCCCTCAACGCCCCCGTACAGCTCCCCGTACGACGGCCACGCGCCGCCGGGGCCGTTCACCGGGTCGGCGGCGCGCACCGCGCGGACGATCGCCCGGGTCACCAGGTCCGCGCCCGCCGCGAGGATCTCGTTCGGCGCGAGCGGGTCCGCGGGGTCCAGCGCGTGCGTGCCCGTGGCCAGGGTGAAGACGGTGTCGCCGTCGTTCAGCAGGTGCACCGGGCGGACGGCCCGCGCGATGCCGTCGTGCGCGGTGCCCGCCAGTTTCTGCGCCTGTGCCCGGGTGAGGCCGGCGTCCGTGGCGACCACGGCCAGCGTGGTGTTCATCGGGGAGGGGCGTTGCGCTCGGCGGTCTCCGCCAGCCGGCGCAGCGCCGCCTTGTGCACCTCCGGCTCCGGCAGCCGCGGCCGGCCCTCGAAGTAGTCCCCGTACAGCACGCCCGTCTCCGGGTCCACCGCCGATCCCACCGCGTTGGCGATCACCAGGGCGGCGACCGTCACGCCCGACGGCAGCACCGTGCTCGCCGAACCGACCCCGCCCTTCACCTGACCCAGCACGGCCCCCGTCCCGGCTCCCACACAGCCCTGCGACACCGGGGCGCCGAGGCCGGTCGCGGCGGCTGCCTCGACCGCCTCACGGCCGAGGGCGGCGTCCGGCCGGGCCCGGAAGTCACCGCCGCGGCCCAGGTCGAAGACGCAGGCGGCCGGCACCACCGGTACCACGTGCGTGGGCTCCGGCCCGACCCGCACCCCGCGGCCCCGTTCCTCCAGCCACGCCATCACCCCGGACGCCGCGTCCAGCCCGTAGGCGCTGCCCCCGGTGAGGACGACCGCCTCCACCCGCTGGACCAGGTTGCGCGGATCGAGCGCGTCGGTCTCCTTCGTCCCGGGACCGCCGCCGCGCACGTCCACCGCGGCGACCGCCCCGCCTTCCGGTGCGAGCACCACCGTGGTCCCGGTGAGCCATCCGTCACCGGTCCGTGTCGCGTGTCCCACGCGCAGGCCGGCCACATCCGTCAGAGCGTCAGCGTTCATGCGGCCAGTCTGGCCCCGACGGTCCCGGCCGTACCCTGGACGCATGAGTACCGCCCCCGAGCCCCGGCCGCGCGAGCCCAAGCCGGCGCTGGTCTTCGACGACCCGCTGGACCAGCAGTCCTCCGACGACACGGACCGCGGATGGGGCGAGCGCCCGTCCGGCGACAGCGCCGCCGACCTGAAGCGCTTCCTCGACGAGAAGCCGCCCCACCACATCTGACCGGGCTGCGGGCGGATGTGAGCCGGGTGAGGGCCGTGACGTCGTGTCGGCCTGCCGTCGTCGCCGTGTCCGCTAGCTCCCGGAGTCGCCCTTGCGGAGCCCGCCGTCGCCCTGTGCGCGCTGGGCCACCAGGGCGTCGCGGATCTCCTTGAGCACCTCCAGCTCGGTGATCTCGACGACCTCGCGGGTGCCCTCCTTCGCCTTCCGGCGGGCCTCCATGCGGGCCAGGTACTTCGCCATGGGCAGCACCATCAGGAAGTAGACGACGGCCGCGGTGATCAGGAACTGCAGCGTCGCGCCGAGCACCGAGCCCCACAGGATCCGCACGCCGGTCGCCGCGTCCCCGGTGCCCTCGCAGGGGCCCTTCAGGCAGGACGTGTAGTTGTCGAGGTCCTGGGTGCCGAAGGCGCCCACCAGCGGGTTGATGATCCCTTCCACGACCGAGTTGACGATGTTGGTGAAGGCGGCACCGATGACGACGGCCACCGCCAGATCGACCACGTTGCCGCGCATCAGGAAAGCTTTGAACCCCTGCAAGAGGCTCGTCTTCTCCTGGTCGCTCACTGCGGGGCCTCATTTCTTGTCCATAGGCTGCGGAAGAAAGCGCTCCGCAACTTACGTGACGACCGTGGCGACCTGTCCAATCGTGCCGAAGGGCGGGACGGCGCCTCACGCCCGGGCCGGTGCCCGTCGCCGCACCCCTCACCACAGGGTCACCGCCAGCCGGGCCGTGGCGCTCGCCCCGGCCAGGTCGGCCGCCGTGCCGCGCGGCACCGACAGCACGACCAGCGCTCCACCGTCCCCGTCCACCGGCCGCGGCACCTCGGTCACCTCGGCACCGCGCGCCACCACCCGGGCCGCTCCGCCGGACACCGTCTCCTCGGCCGCGATCACGTCCACCCGGTCACCGGGCCGCAGCAACCGGACCGTGGCCGCGTCGGCGATCCGCACCGGCGCCGTGACCGTCGCGCCCGCGCGCGGGGACCCTTCGGGGCGGTCGCCGTCGGACGCCGCGGGCGCTCCGGCCGCCGGGGCGCCCGCGGGGTGGCCGCGGGACCGGTCGGTGTCCCGGGGGCCCGCCGCCACGAGTGCCGCCGCCGTCACCGCGAGGCCGACCGCCACCGCGCGCCTGCGGTGCCGCACCAGCCGGCCCGTGAGCGGCAGGGAGCCGCGCACCCGCACCGGGGCGAAGTGCGGCACTCCGCACGGCGCCGGGACGTCCGTGCCGGGCGGACGGGGGACGACGGGGGAGGGGGAGAAGAGGGACGGCGGGATGGAGGGCGTGGGGAAGGAGGAGGGGAGGGTGAGCGACGGGACACGGGATCACCACCTGGGACGAGGACCGGCTTGCGACCCCACGATGAAGCCCCGGCGGAATCCCCGGGGGCTGTGGACGCGTCCCGCCCTGTGGAAAACCGGGCCACCCGAACGAGGGCGTCCGCCACCGGCCCTCGCCGCTACCGATACAGCTGCCGCTACCGATACAGCTGCCGCTACCTCTGCAACTGCCGTGACCCGCCCCGCCTCACGGCAGTTCGAACCCCGGGTCCATCCCGCCCAGCGCCGAGGCGCACAGGCAGTCCCGGTCCTCCGTCGCCGGCAGCGCGGCCACCGCGTCGAAGAGCACCCGCGCAGCCGGTCCACGTTGGCCGCGAAGACCCGCAGCACCTCGTCGTGGGAGACGCCTCACCCGTCTCGGCGCCCGCGTCCAGGTCGGTGACCAGCGTCATCGAGGTGTAGCAGAGCTCCAGTTCACGGGCGAGCGCCGCCTCGGGGTGACCCGTCATGCCACCACGGACCAGCCCTGCGCCTGGTGCCACAGCGACTCGGCGCGGGTGGAGAAGCGCGGGCCCTCGACGACGACCAGCGTGCCGCCGTCCACCGCCTCCCAGTCCCGGCCGCGTGCCGCCTTCAGCGCGGACGCCCGCCCGGTGGGGCAGTACGGGTCGGCGAGGGACACGTGGACCACGTTCGGCACCGTGCCGTCGGGCTGCGGCAGCCCGTCGAAGTAGGTGTTGGCGCGGGACTTCGTGCGGTCCACGAGCTGGTCCGGCACCAGCAGCGTGCCCGGGCCGTACGGGGCGCAGCCCGCCCACCGCGCACGGGCCGAGGACCTGGCGCACGCCGACCGAGCGGAGCGCCCACAGGTTGGCGCGGTAGTTGATCCGGTGCGGGGGGAGGTGGTGGCCGCGTCCGTGCCGGGGCAGGAAGGCGACCCGCCGGCCGGCCACCTCGCCGAGGAAGAGGGAGTCACTGGGCGCCCCGTAGGGGGTGTCGACCTGCACCTCGGTCACGTCGTCGAGGAAGGAGTAGAAGCCGGAGCCGCCGATCACGCCGATGTCGGCCTTCGCCATGTTCGCCATGCCCCGACCCTAGCCGCACCGGACATGCCGAGGACCCCGTCGCGGGGGGGCGACAGGGTCCTGCGAGACATCGGAGGGCCGCGAATCAAGGGGCCCGTGACCTGGGGTGCGCCCGCCGTGAAGGCTCCGGCCACCGAAGCGCCGGACCTGCGTCAACCCGCCGTGCAGCCGCCCGGACAAAAGAACCCGGCGGGGCCGCCCTTACGCAGCCGTCGTGCTCGTGGAGCTGCCCGACGACCCGGACGACGACGTGCTCGAACCGGACGACGTGCTCGACCCGGAGTCCGAGGACGAGGAGCTGGACGACGAGGACCCGGAGGACTTCGACGACGCCGGGGACGAGCTCGACGAGGCGCCACGGCTGTCGTTGCGGTAGAAACCGGAGCCCTTGAAGACGATGCCGACCGCGGAGAACACCTTCTTCAGGCGGCCCTGGCAGTTGGGGCACTCGGTCAGGGCGTCGTCCGTGAACTTCTGCACCGCCTCGAGGCCCTCGCCGCACTCGGTGCACTGGTACTGGTAGGTCGGCACTGTCTTCCTCCTGGCACTCTCACTCAATGAGTGCTAACGACGGTCCATAGTGACGCATTACGTGGGCCTAGTCCACTGCGACGGGCTCGCGGTGACCCATGCCACGTGCGACCGTACGCCCCCGCGAACCGCCCGCGAGCCGCGAGCGCAGGGCCAGCAGCGTCGCGAAGGCCAGCAGGGTGCCGGTCGTCGGCACCAGGAATCCGGCACCGTCCCACAAGCGGTCCTCGAGCTGTCCGGCGACCGTGACGGCGGCGGCCTGGCCGAGCGCGACGGCGCCCGTCAGCCAGGTGAACGCCTCGGTGCGGGCCCCGGCCGGGACCAGGCTCTCCACCAGCGTGTAACCGGTGATCAGCGCCGGCGCGATGCACATGCCGACCAGCAGGCCCAGCGCGGCCAGCAGCAGCGCCGAGTGGGCGGTCCACAGGGCGGACGCGGCGAGTGCCAGGGCGGCGTGGGCGAGGACCAGGCGGCGCTGCGGGGAGACCTTCCAGGCGATCGCGCCGCAGGCGATGCCGGCGAGCATGTTGCCGGCGGCGAAGACGCCGTAGAGGACGCCGTTCAGGCCCGGTCGGCCGATGGACTCGGTGAACGCGGCCAGCGAGACCTGCATGCCGCCGAAGACGGAACCGATGCCGAGGAACGTCACGATCAGCACCCGCACCCCGGGTACGCGCAGGGCGGACGCGGTCCGTACGCGCGCGTGGCCGTCGCCGGTCGCGGCGACCGGCGGCTGGGTGCCCTTCTGCGCGGCGAACAGCAGGCCGCCGATCAGGGTGAGCGCGGCCTCGGTGACGAGTCCGGCGGCCGGGTCGACCGTCGTGCACAGGGCCGTCGCCAGCAGCGGGCCGACGACGAAGGTGAACTCGTCGGTGACGGACTCGAAGGCCGCCGCGGTCGCCATCAGCGGGGAGCCCTTGAGGCGGACGCCCCAGCGGGCGCGCACCATGGGCCCGACCTGCGGCACCGAGGCGCCGGTGGGCACGGCGGCGGCGAACAGCGCCCACAGGGGGGCGTGCTGGAGGGCCAGGGCGGTGAGGGTGAGTCCGGCGGCCGTGTGCACCAGGACACCGGGCATCAGGACGGCGCGCTGCCCGTGGCGGTCGGCGAGCCGGCCGCTCCAGGGGGCGAACAGCGCCATGGAGACGCCGGTGACGGCGGCGACGGCGCCGGCCGCGCCGTAGGAGCCGGTGGTGTGCTGGACGAGCAGCACGATGGAGAGGGTGAGCATGGCGAACGGCTGGCGTGCCGCGAAGCCGGGGAGCAGGAACGTCCACGAGCCGCGCGTGCGCAGCAGTCGGCCGTACCCCGGTCGGGAGGTGGCCGCCGAGTCCTTCGACGTGGTGACCGTGGATGCCACGGCCCGTGCCTTTCCGCCACCTGGTAGCGCCCCGCGCGAAGTCGCACGGGCACGCCGAGAGCTGTCCTCTTGCGCTGACTGCGGTAGATACCGGCGCCACAGCTCAGGGGCGCCCGGCCGCCATACGGTCGCGCCAGCTCTGCGTCAGGCAGAGTTGGTTCGATCTGGGGTCGCTTCATGATACAGGGGGCCTGCCGTGCCTACGCCTGTGAAAGTGAGCACCTTCTCAGCGTCCGGCCTGCGATCCGTCGGTGCCCAGCCAGCCGGCCAGCTTGCCGCCCCGGGCAACCGCGCGCAGCCGCCGTTCCGTCGCGTCCCGGACCGGGTCGGTGGCGACGACGAGGAGTTCGTCGCCGCGGCGCAGCATCGTCTGCGGCAGCGGCACGAAGGACGTGTCGTCGCGCACGACGAGGGTGACGGCGGATCCGGTCGGCAGCCGCAGTTCGCCGACCTCGACGCCGTGCATCCGCGACCCGGCGGGCACGGTGACCGACAGCAGGTGTCCGCGCAGCCGCTCCAGGGGCGCCGACTCGACGCCGAGGTCGGCGGCGCCGGAGTCGCCGAGCCGGAGCACCCGGGCCAGCCAGGGCAGCGTCGGGCCCTGGACGAGGGTGTAGACGACGACCAGCAGGAAGACGATGTTGAAGATCCGCTCGCTGGCCTCGACGCCCCGCACCATCGGGATGGTCGCCAGGACGATGGGCACGGCGCCGCGCAGCCCCGCCCAGGACATCAGCGTCTGCTCCTGCCAGGGCACCCGGAACGGCACCAGGCACAGGATCACGCTGAGCGGGCGGGCCACCATGGTCAGCACCAGTCCGACCACCAGCGCGGGCACGATGTCGTCGCCGAGTTCGTGCGGGGTGACCAGCAGACCGAGCAGCACGAACATGCCGATCTGGGCGAGCCAGCCGAGTCCCTCGGCGAAGCCGCGGGTGGCGGGCCAGTGCGGCAGCTTGGCGTTGCCGAGCAGCATGGAGGCGAGGTACACGGCGAGGAATCCGCTGCCGTGGGCGAGGGCGCCGGCCGCGTAGGCGGTGACCGCGATGGCCATGACGGCGATCGGGTAGAGGCCGGAGGCGGGCAGCGCCACGTGCCGCAGGCCCCAGGCGCCGAGCCAGCCGACGGCGAGTCCGATGGCGGCGCCGATGGCCAGCTCCAGGACTATCTCGCCGATCAGCACGTACCAGTGCTCCACCGGCCCGGCCGTGGAGAAGGCCACCACCAGGATGACGACGGGGGCGTCGTTGAAGCCGGACTCGGCCTCCAGGGTGCCGCGCACCCGTGACGGGAGCGGCACCTTCCGCAGCACCGAGAAGACGGCCGCCGCGTCCGTCGAGGACACCACGGCGCCGATGATCAGCGCCTGCCGCCACTCCAGCCCGATCAGCAGGTGCGCCGCCGTCGCGGTGACCCCGACGCTCACCGCGACGCCGGCCAGCGCGAGCGCGGAGGCGGCGGGCAGCACCGGTCTGATCTCGGTCCACTTCGTCCCCAGGCCGCCCTCGGCGAGGATCACGACCAGGGCCGCGTACCCGATGACCTGGGTCAGTTCGGCGTTGTCGAACTGGACGTCACCGATGCCGTCCTGCCCGATGGCGATGCCGATGCCCAGGTAGACGAGCAGGCTGGGGAGCCCGCTGCGCGAGGAGATCCGGACCGCCGCGACGGCGACGAGCAGGACGATCGCACAGACGAGCAGGAGCTGGTTGAGGTGGTGGACAGTCAGCGGCGTTCCCTTCCCCGACTCAGGCGCACCCGCGCGTGAGCTCATGTCCACCGCGGGCGATGCGACCGCCTTCCCGCCGAACCGCTTCGTTCGTCACGGCGAACTACTTCGTTACCTTACCTAACTCTTGACGCGTTCTTGACGCGAAGCGCGGCATGATCGAACGCCCGTCCGGGCTGGTTCCCGACTCCGCGTCAAGGGGCGCCGGGCCCTGCGCCTATCGTTGCTCCAGCGCTCAGTTAAAAGCACAGCCCGACCTGCCGCTCGCGTTAGGACAGCAAGGACAGCGATGCCCACCGACACCACCGCCGCCCCAACGGGTCAGCAGGCCGCCGGCACGTCCGTCAGGAAGAAGGGGCGCAAAGGCCGTCTCATCGTGCTCGTCCTGGTGCTGGCCCTGATCGGAGGCGTCGCCTACGGGGCGTACTGGTCCATCAGCACCGTGCGTGCCTCCTTCCCGCAGACCAAGGGCTCGATCACCCTCGAAGGCCTCTCGGGCCCCGTGGACGTCAAACGCGACGGCTACGGCATCCCGCAGCTCTACGCCTCCTCCGACGAGGACCTGTTCATGGCGCAGGGCTACGTCCAGGCGCAGGACCGGTTCTACGAGATGGACGTGCGCCGGCACATGACGTCCGGCCGCCTCTCGGAGATGTTCGGTTCCGGCCAGGTCGACAACGACGCCTTCCTGCGCACCCTCGGCTGGGACCGGATCGCGAAGCGCGAGTACGAGGAGAAGCTCTCCCCCGCCACCAAGAAGTACCTCCAGGCGTACGCCAAGGGCGTCAACGCCTACCTGGAGGGCAAGGAGGGCAAGGAGATCTCCCTGGAGTACGCGGCGCTGGGGTTCGAGAACGACTACACCCCGGGCGCGTGGACGCCGGTCGACTCCGTGTCCTGGCTGAAGGCGATGGCCTGGGACCTGCGCGGCAACATGCAGGACGAGATCGACCGGGCGCTGCTGACCAGCCGTCTGGGCCCGAAGCAGATCGCCGACCTGTACCCGGAGTACCCGTACGCCCGGAACAAGCCGATCGTGCAGGAAGGCGGCTACGACGAGGGCAGCGGCGCCTACGAACAGGGTGAGGGCGGCTCCGAGGACGGCTCCGGTTCGGAGGACGGCTCCGGCTCCGGGGAGGGCTCCGGTTCCGAGGACGGCTCGGGCTCCGGGGACGGCACCGGCTCGGCGGACGGCTCCGGCTCTGAGCTCGGCAACGGCACCGGCACGGGGGACGGCACCGGGACCGAGGGCTCGGGCGCCGAGACCCAGCTGGCTGGCCTCCAGCAGGTGCTGCAGGACCTCCCCACCGCCGTCGGCATCAACGGCGACGGCATCGGCTCCAACTCCTGGGTGGTCGCGGGCGAGCACACCGTCTCCGGCAAGCCGCTGCTGGCCAACGACCCGCACCTGTCGGCCTCGCTGCCGTCCGTCTGGTACCAGATGGGCCTGCACTGCCGCAGCGTCTCCGACAAGTGCCGCTACGACGTCACCGGTTACACCTTCGCTGGCATGCCCGGCGTGGTCATCGGCCACAACCAGGACATCGCCTGGGGCCTGACCAACTCCGGCGTCGACGTCACCGACCTGTACCTGGAGAAGATCACCGGCGACGGCTACCAGTACGGCGGCAAGGTGGTGCCGTTCGAGACGCGCGAGGAGACCATCAAGGTCGCCGGGGGCGCCTCGCGGAAGATCGTCATCCGTGAGACGAACAACGGCCCGCTGCTGTCGGACCGTTCGGACGAGCTGGTGAAGACCGGCAGGAAGGCCGCCGTCGAGAGCGCCGCCCCCGACCGGGGCGAGGGCTACGCGGTCGCACTGCGCTGGACCGCCCTGGACCCCGGCCGCACCATGGACGCCGTGTTCGAGATCAACCGCGCGAAGGACTGGGACGACTTCCGTGAGGCGGCCGAACTGTTCGAGGTGCCCTCGCAGAACCTCGTCTACGCGGACACCGACGGCAACATCGGCTACACCCTGCCCGGCAGGATCCCGACGCGCACGAAGGGCCACGACGGTTCGCTGCCCGCCCCCGGCTGGGACCCCGACCACGAGTGGACCGGCTGGGTCGACCAGGACGAACTGCCCCACGAGTACAACCCGGACCGCGGCTACATCGTCACCGCCAACCAGGCCGTCGTCGGCAAGGACTACCCGTACACGCTGACCAAGGACTGGGGGTACGGCGCCCGCAGCCAGCGGATCAACGACCTGATCCAGTCGAAGATCAAGGACGGCGGGAAGATCTCCACCGACGACATGCGGCAGATGCAGCTAGACAACTCCAGCTCCATCGCCAAGCTGCTGGTGCCCGAACTGCTGAAGATCGACGTCGGTGACGAGCACGTGCGCGAGGCGCAGAAGCTGCTGGAGGGCTGGGACTACACCCAGGACGCCGACTCGGCGGCCGCCGCCTACTTCAACGCCGTCTGGCGCAACGTCCTCAAGCTCTCCTTCGGGCACAAGCTGCCCAAGGAGGTGCGGGTGGAGGGCCAGTGCCTGTGGGTCGACCCGGTCAACACCACCGGTCCGGCCGACAAGGCGGGCAAGGTCCGCGAGTGCGGCCAGCGCTCCGCGAGCCAGGCGCAGCCCGACGGCGGCGACCGCTGGTTCGAGGTGGTCCGCCGGCTGATGGCCGACGAGGACAGCGAGTGGTGGACCACGCCCAAGCGGGGCACCCGTCCCGCCGCCGACAACCGTGACGAGCTGTTCAAGCGGGCCCTGATCGACGCCCGCTGGGAGCTGACCGCCAAGCTCGGCAAGGACATCGACAGCTGGAGCTGGGGCCGGCTGCACCGGCTGTTCCTGAAGAACCAGACGCTCGGCACCGAGGGCCCCGGCTTCCTGCAGTACGCGCTCAACCGCGGCCCGTGGAAGCTCGGCGGCGGCGAGGCCACCGTCAACGCGACCGGCTGGAACGCCGCCGGGGGCTACGGCGTGGTGTGGGTGCCGTCCATGCGGATGGTGGTCAACCTCGGCGACCTCGACAAGTCCCGCTGGATCAACCTCACCGGCGCCTCCGGCCACGCCTACAGCGCCCACTACGTCGACCAGACGGACAAGTGGGCCGAGGGCGAACTGCTGGAGTGGGCCTACTCGGAGAAGGCGGTCGAGGACGGCACCAGCGACACGCTGCTGCTCAAGCCCTGACCGTCCGCACCCCGCGGACCACGGGACCGGCCTCCACGCGCGCGTGGAGGCCGGTCCTCGTGCGTCAGGGGGCGTCGCCGGGCGCCTGCGGGCCGGGGCCGAACCGCCGCACCCCGGACGGGGTCACCACCGCGTGCACCGGCCGGTCGTGCGGCTCCTCGGGCACCCGCTCCACGACCTCCCCGTCGTACAGCAGCACCACCAGGGCGGGGTGGACGCCCGCACGGCCGAGCCGGGCGAGGACCCGGTCGTAGGAGCCGCCGCCGCGCCCCAGCCGCATCCCTCGGGCGTCCACCGACAGGCCCGGCAGCAGCACGGCGTCCGCCTCCGTCACGGTGTCGGGGCCCAGCCGCTCCCCGGCCGGCTCCAGCAGCGTCATGCGTCCGCCGTGCCGCACCGGGACGAGGGAGCCCGCTCCCTCGTAGACACCCCATGCCAGGTCGTTGTCCGGCAGCAGGGCGGGCAGCAGCACGCGCGTCCTCCGCGCGCGCAACGCGTCCAGCAGCGCGAGGGTGCCGGGTTCACTGCCGACGGACACGTACGCGGCCACCGTCCCCGCCCCGGCCAGCTCGGGCAGCGCGAGGGCGTGGCGGGCCAGGGCCTGCGCGTGCGTCCGGACGTCATCGTCCGTCAACCCGTTCCTCACCCGCAGGACTTCGCGCCGTCGCTCTCGCTTGTCAGGTTCGACCCGACCCCGGTTGTGTCTCAAGTCAGTCCCCGTACTGTCGCAATATGCTCATATGAGAAATAATTCATCGGAGTCACAGATTCAGTGCAAAGACACCGGCTAGGGTGTCGGCCATGTCTCAGTCACACCCTCGGATCAGCAAGGCTAGGCTCATCATCCCGCAGCCGGCCTCGGCACCCGGTTCCTGCCGGCCACGAAGGCCACGCCCAAGGAGATGCTGCCGGTGGTCGACAAGCCGGCGATCCAGTACGTGGTCGAAGAGGCCGTGGCCGCCGGTCTCGACGACGTCCTCATGGTGACGGGCCGCAACAAGCGCCCCCTGGAGGACCACTTCGACCGCAATTATGAACTGGAATCCGCCCTGGAGAAGAAGGGCGACGGCGAACGCCTCGCCAAGGTCCAGGAGTCCAGCGACCTCGCCACCATGCACTACGTCCGCCAGGGCGACCCCAGGGGCCTCGGCCACGCCGTGCTGTGCGCCGCCCCGCACGTCGGCGACGAGCCCTTCGCCGTCCTCCTCGGCGACGACCTGATCGACCCGCGCGACCCGCTGCTCCAGCGCATGATCGAGATCCAGCAGGAGTGCGGCGGAAGCGTCGTGGCGCTGATGGAGGTGGCCCCCGAGCAGATCCACCTCTACGGCTCCGCCGCCGTCGAGGCCACCGGGCACGACGACGTCGTCAAGGTCAGCGGCCTGGTGGAGAAGCCCTCCCGCGAGGAGGCGCCCTCCCACTACGCCATCATCGGCCGCTACGTCCTCGACCCGGCCGTCTTCGACGTGCTCCGCAAGACCGAGCCCGGCCGCGGCGGAGAGATCCAGCTGACCGACGCCCTGCAGCAGCTCGCGGCGGACGAGAAGCTCGGCGGTCCGGTGCACGGCGTGGTCTTCCACGGCCGCCGCTATGACACCGGTGACCGCGGCGACTACCTGCGTGCCATTGTCCGACTCGCGTGCGAACGTGAGGACCTGGGCCCGGACTTCCGGGACTGGCTCCAGCGATTCGTCACCGAGGAGATGCAGCAACCTTGAGCAGCGCCGCGCCCCGCACCGCAGAACCGGACCGCCTCTGGTCGGTGGACGAGCACCTGGACGACATCCTCGCGACCGTCCGCCCGCTCGAACCCATCGAGCTGAACCTCCTCGACGCCCAGGGCTGCGTCCTGGTCGAGGACATCACGGTGCCGGTCTCCCTGCCCCCGTTCGACAACAGCTCGATGGACGGCTACGCGGTGCGGGTCGCCGACGTCGCGGGCGCGAGCGAGCAGTACCCCGCCTCCCTGGAGGTCGTCGGCGACGTCGCCGCCGGAGCGGCCGACCTGCTGCACGTCGGCCCCGGCCAGGCCGCCCGCATCATGACCGGCGCCCCGCTGCCGCCCGGCGCCGAGACCGTCGTCCCCGTCGAGTGGACCGACGGCGGACTCGGCCAGGGCCCGGCCTCCGGGATGCGCGCCCGCAGCCTCGCGCCCGAGGGCGCCGCCGGACACGTCGAGGTGTACCGCCCGGCCCCCGCCCGCGCGCACGTGCGCGCCCAGGGCAGCGACGTGCGGGCCGGCGACCGTGCCCTGGACGCCGGCACCGTCCTCGGCCCGCCGCAGATCTCGCTGCTGGCCGCCGTCGGCCGCGGCACCGTCCGGGTGCGCCCGCGCCCGCGCGTGGTGGTGCTCTCCACCGGCAGCGAACTCGTCCAGCCCGACGAGCCCCTGGGCCCCGGCCGGATCTACGACTCCAACAGCTTCGCCCTCACCGCCGCCGCGCGGGACGCCGGCGCGATCGCCTACCGCGTGGGCGCCGTCGCCGACGACGCCACGACCCTGCGCGACACCATCGAGGACCAGCTGGTGCGCGCCGACCTGATGGTCACCACGGGCGGCGTGAGCGTCGGGGCGTACGACGTGGTCAAGGAAGCGCTGTCGCACGCCGGCGACGAGGACGAGCCCGGCAGCGGCGTCGAGTTCCGCAAGCTCGCCATGCAGCCGGGCAAGCCGCAGGGCTTCGGCTCCATCGGCCCCGACCACACCCCGCTGCTGGCCCTGCCCGGCAACCCGGTCTCCTCCTACGTCTCCTTCGAGCTGTTCGTCCGCCCCGCCATCCGCACCCTGATGGGGCTCACGGACGTGCACCGGCCGAGGGTCCGCGCGGAACTCCGCGCGGAGCGCGCGCTCAGCTCGCCCAAGGGCCGCCGTCAGTTCCTGCGCGGCCGGTACGCCGACGGCACGGTGACACCCGTGGGCGGCGCCGGATCGCACCTCGTGGCGGCCCTCGCGCAGGCGAACGCGCTCCTCGTGGTCCCCGAGGACGTCGAGGACGTCGCGCCGGGCACCGAGGTCGAGGTGGTCCTGCTCGGCTGAGCAGGGCCGGTTGGCGGTACCGTGTCGCGCACAGCAGGCCCGCGCCCCGCACCGCGCCGGGCCCGGACCGGGAGCGCCACACGATCATGACCGTGCCTTCCCGGGGGGAGACCCCCGGTACCTCCGACCCGTCCCGCCTGACCCACATCGACGACGCGGGCGCCGCCCGCATGGTCGATGTGTCCGGCAAGGACGTCACCGCGCGCACCGCGCGGGCCACCGGCCGCGTGCTCGTCGCGCCCCGCGTGATCGAACTGCTGCGTGGCGAGGGCGTCCCCAAGGGCGACGCCCTCGCCACCGCGCGCATCGCGGGCATCATGGGAGCCAAACGCACCCCCGACCTGATCCCGCTGTGCCACCCCCTGGCGCTGTCCGGTGTGAAACTGGACCTGTCGGTCGCGGACGACGCCGTGGAGATCGCGGCGACCGTGCGGACGACGGACCGCACGGGCGTCGAGATGGAGGCCCTCACCGCGGTCTCCGTCGCCGCGCTGACCGTGATCGACATGGTCAAGGCGGTCGACAAGGAGGCGGTCATCACGGACGTGCGGGTGGAGGAGAAGACGGGCGGCAAGTCGGGCGACTGGAGCAGGTCATGACGCCTGACGCGACCGTCGGCGGCGCGCTGCCCGCCCCGTACAGCGCGCTCGTGGTCACGGCCTCCAACCGGGCCGCCGCCGGTGTCTACGAGGACACGGGCGGCCCGCTGATCGCCGAGGGCCTGCAACGGTTCGGCTTCGCCGTCGACGGCCCGCGGGTCGTCGCCGACGGCGACCCCGTGGAGGCGGCCCTGCGCGCGGCCGTCGACGCCGGGTACGACGTCGTCGTCACCACCGGCGGCACCGGCATCTCGCCCACCGACCGCACCCCCGAGGCCACCCGCCGTGTCATCGAGCGCGAGGTCCCCGGCATCGCGGAGGCCGTCCGCGCGTACGGCCGGGACAAGGTGCCCACCGCCGCCCTCTCCCGGGGACTCGCGGGCGTCGCGGGCGGCACGCTGATCGTCAACCTCCCGGGTTCCCGCGGCGGGGTGAAGGACGGCCTCGCCGTCCTGGAGCCGCTGCTGAAGCACGCCGTGGACCAGCTGCGCGGCGGGGACCACCCCCGCCCGGACGCCGGCGAAGGAGGCGCGCGCTGAACGCCCCGTACTGGCCGGCGGAACTGGTGGACGGCGACATCGTCCTCCGGCCGATAAAGCTGCGCGACCAGAAGGCGTGGCGCGAGGTCAACCGGCGCAACCGGGACTGGCTGCGGCCCTGGGAGGCGACCATCCCGCCGCCCACGCCCAGTGGCCCGGTCATCCACCGCCCGACCTACCGGCAGATGGTGCGCCACCTGCGCTCCGAGGCGAACGCGGGCCGCATGCTCCCCTTCGTCATCGAGTACCGGGGGCGCCTCGTCGGGCAGTTGACGGTCGCCGGGATCACCTGGGGCTCGATGTGCTCGGGCCACATCGGCTACTGGGTGGACGAGGAGGTGGCCGGCCGGGGCGTGGTGCCCACGTCGGTGGCGATGGTCGTGGACCACTGTTTCCGCAGGGTCGGACTGCACCGCATCGAGGTCTGCATTCGCCCGGAGAACGGGCCGAGCCGCAGGGTCGTGGAGAAACTCGGATTCCGCGAGGAGGGGCTGCGACCGCGCTATCTCCACATCGACGGCGCCTGGCGCGACCATCTCGTGTTCGCCCTCACCGCGGAGGAAGTCCCCGACGGTCTGCTCGCCCGCTGGCGCCGGACCCGCGCACAGGAGCGGTCCCGCCATGAGCTGCCCGGACGCGAGCAGCACGGACGGGGAATCCCGCACGAGTAATTGAATACACGTTCGAATTGCGGCGCAAGGTGACCGTCTGGGAACCGGCAATTACCGGGTTCCGGTGACTGTCTGATCGCATCCATCACAAGAAAAGTTCGAAATATCAGCCAGATCGTGCGACACACCGGCCCAATTGGCCTATGGCCTCCTGCAAACCCCTCTACGGTGTGAGACGTGAGCAGCAGCGGCCTCATCTACGCAGTCATTGTCGGGGCCTGGGCCGCCTACTTGGTGCCGATGTGGCTCCGTAGGCAGGACGAGCTGAACGAGGCACGTCCGACGGAACGCTTCAGCACCGCCATCCGACTGCTGTCCGGACGGGCGGGCATGGAGCGCCGGTACGCCAAGGACCTGCGGACGCGCTCCACCGACGAGGGGGAGCCAAGCGTCCACGACCCGGATGCGATCACCGACTCGGTGGACGTCCGGGCCTTCGCCGTGTCCCAGACCCGTCCGCAGACCCAGGCGCCCGTACCGCCCGCCCCCGAGGTGCGGCCGGAACCCGAGCGCCCTGCCCGGGCCCCGCAGGAGCGCGCCGAACCCGCCCCCGAAGTGCGCGCGCCCGAACCGCGTGTACCCGAACCGGCCGCCGCGCGGGGCACGGATCCGCGGGGCCGCGTCCCCGCCGCGCGCCGCGCCCCGGACCACGCCCGCCGCGACCGGAGCGCGCAGGCCGCCGCCGAGCGCGCCCGGCGCTCCAAGGTGCTCGCGCGCCGTCGGCGCACCATCACGATGCTGTTCCTCGCCTTCACCCTCGGCGCGATCGTCGCCGCCGTCGGCGGACTGGCGTTCCTGTGGGCGCCGGGCGTGCCCGCCGTGATGCTCAGCGTCTACATCGGCTACCTCCGCTCCCAGGAGCGCCGCCGGTTCGCCTACCAGATGGACCGCCGCCAGGCCGAGGCCGCCGCACAGCGGCTGCGCGAGCGGCGGCCCCGCCGCCGTCCCGCCGTCGACGAGGCCGACCCGGACGAACCGGAGGGCCCGGAAGCGGGCACCGACACCGACCCCGGCCTCTCCGCGCTCGCCGCCGACCGGCGCGCGCTCGTCGAGCAGACCGACCACGCCGAGTGGGTCGACCAGCAGCGCGAGCGCAGCAGGCGGCCCGGCCAGGGCGGCGACAGCTGGGACCCGGTCCCGGTGCCGCTCCCCACGTACGTGACCGCCCCGGTCGCCCCGCGCGCCTCCGGCGACGTGGACCTCGGCGCCCCGGACACCTGGAGCTCGGCCCGCTCCAGCGCCGTACCGGCCGACGAGGCGCAGGCGGCGGCCGCCGAGGAGCCGGACCCGGCGGTCCCCGACGACCGGGACACCGACGACGACCGCACCGACGCCCGCCGCGCCGCCTCCGCCCGCCGTTCCCGCGAGCGAGGCCGCACCCCCCTGTTCGACCAGTACGAGGACGGCGAGCGTCCCAAGGCCGCGAACGAGTAGCACCCGGCCGACGGATTTTTGAGCACCCCGATCGGGATGCTAAAGTTTCACTCGTTGCAAGGGCCTGTGGCGCAGTCCGGTAGCGCACCTCGTTCGCATCGAGGGGGCCAGGGGTTCAAATCCCCTCAGGTCCACGCAACGAAGCCCCGGCCGGGTTACCCGGCCGGGGCTTCGACTTGTCGTCACCGGTGGCTGCCGCGGCGCCGTCTCCCGCCCGCACGGTCCCGGCATGAAGCCTCATCAGGACCGGCTGCCGCGAAGGCTCCAGATGGCCGACGGCCTTCTCCGCCACGTGGCGCGCGGCCGGTGCCGGTCGGCTGGGCCGTGATCCTGGTCGTCCTGTCGGCGCTTGCCCGGCGTCATGTGCCCCGTCCGTGGGCCGGGCTGGTCAGCGGTTTGATCCTGCCCGCCTGGCTCATCCCGGTCGGCGCCGGCTACGAGCGCAGCCGCGCGGACGGCGAGGGCGGGGCTCGGTGAGGCCCGTGCGGCGCGGCCGGCCTCATCGACGCCCCGGCCGAAGCCCGCGTCGACCCCGACGCGGACATCGCCGTCGCAACCGAACCCGACGTCTTCCTGCTGGTCCGCGCCGGCGGAGGATGGCGCATCGCCAACAAGGCGTACCACCGGCACGCCTGACCCGAGCGGGCCCTACAGCGTCTTGGCGTAGCAGAGGCTCTCGTCGTGGAAGCGGTAGTAGCCGAACTTCTCGCAGGGCTCGTAGCCGCTGGAGGTGTACAGGGCGATGGCCTCCGGCTGCTTGGTGCCGGTCTCCAGGACCATGCGGACGCGGCCGGCGGCGCGGGCGTCCTCCTCCAGGGCGGCGAGGATGCGGCGGGCGAGGCCCAGGCCCCGCATCTGCTCGACGACGTACATGCGCTTCAGCTCCGCGTCACCGTCGCGGTTGCCCTCGTCGTTGGCGTCCTGGACGCGCCAGCCGCCGGAGGCGACGGGGACGCCGAGCGCGTCGTAGGCGATCAGGTAGGTGCCGTTGGGGGGCGCGAAGTCCGCGGGGTCCATCGGGGTGGCGTCGCCGCCGTCGCCGTAGCGGATGTCGTACTCGGCCTGGACCTCTGCGTCCAGCTTCACGGCGTCGGGGTGGTCGTAGGGGACCCGGCGGATTTCCATGACGAACACCGTAAAACATGCCCGGACCAGCGCGTGTGTATCGTGCCCTGGTGCTCACTGTGACCTCTGTCAACGTCAATGGACTGCGCGCCGCCGCGAAGAAGGGCTTCGTGGAGTGGCTCGCCGGTACCTCCGCCGATGTGCTGTGCCTCCAGGAGGTGCGGGCCGAGGCGGCGCAGCTCCCGGAGACGGTGCGGGAGCCCGAGGGCTGGCACGTGGTGCACGCGCCGGCCGCCGCCAAGGGGCGCGCGGGCGTCTCGCTGTACACCCGCCGCGAGCCGGAGCGGGTGCGGGTCGGTTTCGGCTCGGCGGAGTTCGACGGCAGCGGCCGGTACGTGGAGGCGGACCTGCCCGGTGTGACCGTCGCCTCCCTCTACCTGCCGTCCGGCGACGTCGGCACGGAGCGGCAGGACGAGAAGGTCCGCTTCATGGAGGAGTTCCTGGCGTACCTCAAGGAGTTGCGGGTGAAGGCCGCCGCCGACGGCCGTGAGGTCGTGGTCTGCGGCGACTGGAACATCGCGCACGAGAAGGCCGACCTGAGGAACTGGCGCGGCAACACCAAGAACTCCGGGTTCCTGCCGGAGGAGCGGGAGTGGCTGTCCCGTGTCCTGGACCCGGCCGACGGCGGCTACGTCGACGTGGTGCGCGCCCTGCACCCGGACATCGACGGCCCGTACTCGTGGTGGTCGTACCGGGGGCGCGCTTTCGACAACGACACGGGATGGCGCATCGACTACCAGATGACCACCCCGGGGCTCGCGGACCGCGCGGTGAAGGCGTACGTGGAGCGGGCGGCGACGCACGCCGAACGCTGGTCGGACCACGCGCCGGTGACGGTCGTCTACGGGTACGGCGTCAGGTGAGGTCCCGGGGTATTACCCCGGCTCAGTTCTTCTGGTGCAGCCGCCGGTCCAGCGCCAGTGACAGTTCCGCGTCCACCACGCTGCGTGCCAGGGGGCGCAGGCGGTGCAGGGTCTCCTCCGGGGCGTGGCGGAGGATCAGGGCGGCGAAGAGGTCGGCGAGCGCGTCGGCGTGGGCGCGTACCTCCGCGCCGGTGCGGAGCACCTCGCCGAGCGGGATGCCCTCGCGGACCAGGGCGGACGACACCTCCAGCAGGCGGCGGCTGATGTGGACGATCTCCTCGCCGTCGACGCCCAGGTAGCCGAGGTCCAGGGCGGCGGCCAGGTTCTCCGGGGTGACCTCGCCGGCGAAGTGGTCGGCGAGTTCCTCGGGGGTGAGGCGGACCGGGGTCTCCTCGGTGGGGACCTCCACGCCGAGCAGGTCGCCGACGTCGCGCCCGTGGTCGAAGGCCTCCGCCAGCTCCGCTATGCCGTTGAGGGTGTGGCCGCGCTCCAGCAGGGCCGTGATGGTGCGCAGCCGGGCCAGGTGCTGGTCGTCGTACCAGGCGATGCGGCCCTCGCGGCGCGGTGGCGGGATCAGTTTGCGCTCGCGGTAGAAGCGCAGCGTGCGCACGGTGACGCCGGCCAGCCGGGCCAGCTCCGCCATGCGGTACTCGCGCTTCTGCGGGGGTGTCTCGCTGTCGTCTGCCACATCTGAACCCTAGGCCGTACCGGCGGTAACTTTCCTCGCGCACCCCCTACCCATGAGTACGGCACTGCTCTACGCTCCCCATTGCGCCAGTGTTCACTGGCATGGTTCTGAGCGATGCGCGGAGGCTTTGGGATGGCCGAGCACGAGCATGTACGGGTCGCGGTGATCGGGTCGGGATTCGGCGGACTCGGGGCCGCCGTACGGCTGCGGCGTGAAGGGATCACCGACTTCGTCGTCCTGGAACGGGCGGGCAGCGTCGGCGGCACCTGGCGGGACAACAGTTACCCAGGGTGCGCCTGCGACGTGCCGTCGCACCTGTACTCCTTCTCCTTCGCGCCCAACCCCGACTGGCCGCGCTCCTTCTCCGGACAGGAGCACATCCGCGCCTACCTGGAGCACGTCACCGACGTGTTCGGGCTGCGCCCGCACATCCGCTTCGACTCGGAGGTGAAGCGGATGGCGTGGGACGGCGAGCGGCTGTGCTGGGACATCGAGACCAGCAGCGGCGACCTCAGCGCGGACGTCGTCGTCTCGGCCACCGGGCCGCTGTCCGAGCCCAAGCTGCCGGACGTCCCCGGTCTGGACACCTTCCCCGGCAAGGTCTTCCACTCCGCCCGCTGGGACCACGACTACGACCTGCGCGGCAAGCGCGTCGCCATGGTCGGCACCGGCGCCTCCGCGATCCAGATCGTGCCGGCGATCCAGCCGCAGGCCGAGCGGCTCACGCTGTTCCAGCGCACCCCCGCCTGGGTGCTGCCGCGCATGGACCGGCCCATCGGTTCCGCCGAGCGCGCCGTGCACCGGGCGGCGCCCTTCACCACCAAGATGCGCCGCGGACTGCTGTGGGGCATCCGGGAGCTGCAGGTCCAGGCGTTCACCAAGCACCCCGGCCAGCTCGGGTTCGTGGAGCAGCTGGCCAAGCGCAACATGGCCCGGGCGATCAAGGACCCGGCGCTGCGCGCCAAGCTCACCCCGGACTACCGCATCGGCTGCAAGCGGATCCTGCTGTCCAGCACGTACTACCCGGCCCTCGCGCAGCCCAACGTGGACGTCGTCGCGAGCGGGCTGAGCGAGGTGCGCGGCTCGACCGTGGTCGCCGCCGACGGCACCGAGGCCGAGGTCGACGCGATCGTGTTCGGCACCGGCTTCCACGTCACGGACATGCCGATCGCCGAGCGGGTCGTCGGCCCGGAGGGCAAGACCCTCGCCGAGTCCTGGTCCGGCGGCATGCAGGCGCTGCGCGGCGCCTCCGCGGCCGGCTTCCCCAACTGGATGACGATCATCGGCCCCAACACCGGCCTCGGGAACTCCTCGATGATCCTGATGATCGAGTCCCAGCTGAACTACATGGCCGACTACCTGCGTCAGCTCGACGTCCTGGGAGGCCGGGCCGCCCTCGACGCCCGCCCCGGCGCGGTGCGTGCCTGGAACCACCGGGTGCAGGAGCGGATGAAGCGCACGGTGTGGAACACCGGCGGCTGCACCAGCTGGTACCTGGACGAGAGCGGCCGCAACACCACCATCTGGCCCGGCACGACCGCCGAGTTCCGGCGCGCCACCCGCCGCGTCGACCTCGCCGAGTACGCCGTGCTGCGCGCCCCCGCCGAGCGGGAGACGACCGCCGCCGAGAGCACGGAGGTGTCCGCGTGATCCGCCCCACCCCCGCCACCGGCGGGCGTTACGCCCCGCCCGCCGCCGTCCGCGAGCTGACCGCCCGCTCCGCCGACGGCACCGCACTCCACGTCGAGGTGCACGGCCCCGAGGGCGCGCCCGCCGTCGTCCTCGCCCACGGCTGGACCTGCTCGACCGCCTTCTGGGCCGCGCAGATCCGCGAACTCGCCGCCGACCACCGGGTGATCGCCTACGACCAGCGCGGACACGGGCGCACCCCGGCGAGCCCCGCGAGCCCCGCGTGCACCACGGACGCGCTCGCCGACGACCTCGAGGCCGTCCTCACCGCCACCCTCGCACCCGGCGAACGCGCCGTGATCGCCGGGCACTCCATGGGCGGCATGACCGTGATGGCCGCCTCCCAACGGCCCGCGTTCCGCGAGCACGCCGCCGCCGTCCTGCTGTGCAGCACCGGCAGCGGGCAGCTGGTCGCCGAGTCGACCGTGCTGCCGCTGCGGCCGGGCAGAGCCCGGACCTGGCTGACCGGACGCATCCTCGGCAGCCGGGCCCCGCTCGGTCCGGTCACACCGGCCGCCCGGCGCATCCTCAAGTACGCGACCATGGGCCCCGCTTCGGCCCCGGACATGGTGGAGGCCTGCGCGCGCATCGTGCACGCCTGCCCGCGCACCGTGCGCCACGCCTGGTCCCATGTGCTCGCCTCCCTCGATCTCGAAGCGGACGTACGGGGGTTGCGGGTGCCGGTGGAGGTCGTCGTCGGCACCGCCGACCGGCTCACCCCGCCCGTGCACGCCCGCGCGCTCGCCGCCGCGCTGCCCGACTGCCGCGGCGTCACCGAACTGCCCGGCGTCGGCCACATGACTCCCGTCGAGGCGCCCGACCTGGTCACCGGGCGGATCCGTGACCTCGTCGCCGCCCATGTGAGCCCCCGCCAGCCCGCCGTACCCGCCGCACCCGCCGAGGAGAGCGCATGAGCAGGGTCAGTCTCGAAGGAAAGGTCGCCGTCGTCACCGGAGCGGCGCGCGGAGTCGGGGAGCTGCTCGCCCGCAAACTCTCCGCGCGCGGCGTGAAGGTGGCGCTGGTCGGCCTGGAGCCGGACGCGCTGAAGGACGTCTCCGCCCGGCTGCACAGCGACAGCGATCACTGGTGCGCCGACGTCACCGACCACGAGGCGATGGCCCAGGTCACCGAGCAGGTCCGCGAGCGGTTCGGCCGCGTGGACATCGTGGTCGCCAACGCCGGTGTGGCGACCGGCGGTCCGTTCACCGAGTCCGACCCGGAGGCCTGGCGGCGGGTCATCGAGGTGAACCTCGTCGGATCGGCCGTCACCGCACGGGCGTTCCTGCCGCTGCTCGCCGAGAGCCGCGGCTACCTGCTCCAGATAGCGTCCCTCGCCGCGATCACCCCCGCGCCGATGATGACCGCGTACTGCGCCTCCAAGTCCGGTGTGGAGGCGTACGCGCACGCCCTGCGCGCCGAAGTCGCCCACCGGGGCGTGAAGGTGGGCGTCGGCTACCTGTCGTGGACCGACACCGACATGGTGCGCGGCGCCGACCAGGACGACGTCATGCGGGAGTTGAGGCAGCGGCTGCCGTGGCCGGCCAACAAGACCTACCCGCTGGGCCCGGCCGTGGACCGGCTGGTCGCCGGCATCGAGCGGCGGTCCGCTCACGTCTACGGGCAGGGCTGGCTGCGCGGCATGCAGAGCGTCCGCGGCTATCTGCCCTCCCTCATCGGCACGGTCGGACAACGGGAGATGAGGCGGTTCGGGCACCGGCTCGAGGGCTTGCGCATCGGGCTGGTCGGAGCGGGCGGCAACGCCGACGAACAGCACCGCGCTACGGTCCGTGACTGATCGACATGCGCAGGGTGACCGCCCGTGTGAATCTGATGGGGCAAGTTCCCCCACCCCACACGGGAGTGAACCCACATGGGTATGAAGGACCAGATGCAGGAGAAGGCCGGCCAGTTCCAGCAGCAGGCCAAGCAGCGCGCCCAGCAGGGCAAGGAGCAGCTGCAGCAGAACCGCAACCGCCGTCGGGACGACGAGGCGGCGGACCCGCAGCGTCGCCGCGAGTCGGAGGAGCGTTTCGACCAGGACCACGAGGTCTGACGGTCGGCACCACCGGGCACTGAGGTGCCCACGCGCTGAGCGCGGGTGGGAAGGGGTGCCCCTGGCGAAGGGGGCACCCCTTCCTCACGTCCGCGGCGGCAGCTTCGGGCGCGAACGGTCGGGCACGTCGCCGTAGCCCGGCGGCGAGGCCGGCGGTTCGGCCTCCAGCAGGTTCAGGGCGAGCGTCACGGCGTCGTCCAGGACCGCGTGCCGGCCCTCGGCCCAGTCCAGCGGCGTGCGCAGCGCCTCCAGGTCGGGGTCGACACCCCGGTTCTCCACGGACCAGCCGTACGCGTCGAACCAGGCCGCGTTCATCGGCACCGTGATCACCGTGCCGTCCCCGAGCCGGTGCCGGCCGGTCATGCCGACCACCCCGCCCCAGGTGCGCTGCCCGACCACCGGCCCCAGCTTCAGCAGCTTGAACGCGGCGGTGATCATGTCGCCGTCGGAGCTGGTCGCCTCGTCGGCCAGGGCGACGACCGGTCCGCGCGGCGCGTTCGAGGCGTACGACACGGGCTGGGCGTCACGGGTGAGGTCCCAGCCGATGATGGTGCGGGTCAGCTTCTCCACCACCAGTTCGCTGATGTGCCCGCCGGCGTTGCCGCGCACGTCGACGATGAGCGCGGGCCGTGACATCTCCATGCGCACGTCCCGGTTGAACTGCGCCCAGCCGGAGCCGCCCATGTCGGGGATGTGCAGGTAGCCGCACCGTCCGCCGCTCAACTCCCGGACCACGGCACGCCGTTTGGCGACCCAGTCCTGGTAGCGCAGGGGCGTCTCGTCGATCAGCGGGACGACCGCGACCCGCCGGGGCGGGCCCTCGCCGTCGGGCACGAAGGTGAGCTCCACGGTCGTGCCGCCCGCCGCCGCGAGCAGCGGGTAGGGGCCGGCGACCGGGTCCACGGGGCGCCCGTCGACGTGGGTGAGCACCGCGCCCTCGCGGATGCCGGCGCCGGCCAGCGGGGAGCGGGCGCGGGAGTCGGAGGAGTCGCCGGGCAGGATCCGCTTCACCGTCCAGCCGGCCTCGCGCGGCACCAGGTTGGCGCCGAGCAGGCCCTGGCGGCGCTGGTAGTGCGGGGGACCCTCGTTGCGGCGGGCGGCGGTCACGTAGGCGTGCGAGGTGCCCAGTTCGCCGAGCACCTCGCGCAGCAGGTCGGCGAACTCGTCGGGTGAGGCGACCCGTTCGACCAGCGGGCGGTACTGCTCCAGCACCCCGTCCCAGTCGATGCCGCACATGTCCGGCTCCCAGAAGTAGGCGCGGATCAGCCGCCCCGCCTCCTCGTACGCCTGGCGCCACTCGGCGGCCGGTTCGGCCTCGTGCTTGATGCGGCGCAGGTCGATCCACACCGTGGAGTCGCCGTCACCCGGCTCCGTGGCGGGCACCGCGCGCAGCTCGCCCTCGTCCACCACGACCAGCCGGGAACCGTCCCCGCTGACCGCGAAACAGTCGAGGTGGGCGACGAGTTCGGACTTCTTGGCCTTGGGGATGCCGAAGTGCTCCAGGGTGGGGCGTCCGCTGGTGTCGTCGGGGTTGGCGAACGTCTCGCCGAGCGCCCCGGAGATCGGCCAGCGCAGCCACACCAGCCCGCAGCCCGCGACCGGGTACAGCCCGGAGTACTTGGACGCGGCCACCGGGAAGGGGCTGACCCTGCTCTCCAGGCCCTCCGCCTCCACGGTGACCGTGCCGCCCTCCTCGCTCTCCTCCTGCTCCAGCGGGTCGAGACCGCCCGCCGCGGGACGGCCCTCGGGACTCAGCGCGAACGGCGAGGGTGTCGCCGAGGACAGCGGGACCAGGTACGGGCGGCAGCCCAGCGGGAAGGACAGGTCCCCGGTGTGCACGTCGTACACCGGGTCGAAGCCGCGCCACGACAGGAAGGCCAGGTAGCGGCCGTCCCGGGTGAAGACCGGGTTCTCGTCCTCGAAGCGGCCGCCTGTGACGTCGAGGACCAGCCGGTCCTTGATGCGCGCGAGTTTGATCTGCCGCAGGGAGCGTCCGATCACCGGGTGGGACCAGGCCAGCCAGGCGCCGTCGGGCGAGAAGGCGAGGTCGCGCACGGGGCCGTTGCCGGAGTGGATCAGCTCGGTGACCTCGCCCGCCGTCCCGTCCGTCGCCTCGTCGGTGTCCACCAGCAGCAGCCGGCCGTCGTGCGCGGCGACGGCGAGCCGCTGCCCCTCGGGGTCGGCCACCATCTCCAGCACCCGGCCCAGCCTGCCCGCGGCCAGCCGCCGGTGGACGCGGTGGCCGGTGGCCCGGGGCAGCGAGGCGATCTCCACGGCGTCCTCGCCCTCGGCGTCGGTGACGTACGCGACCTGGCCGCCGGCGCCGAGCATCTCCGGCAGCCGGACCCGCACGCCCGGGGTGTCGGTCAGGGTGCGGGCGGGCCCGTCGCGGTGGGTGAGCCAGTACAGGCTGCCGCGTACGACGACGGCGCTGGCGCGGCCGGTCTCGTCGACGGAGAGGCCGTCCAGGTGCTGCGCGGTGGGCACCTGGTAGGGGCGCCGGCCGGAGCGCGGACCGCTCAGCCGCACGTCGAGCCGGCGCGGGGCGGAACCGGGGGAGAGGTCGTCCACGATCCACAGGTCGCCCGCGCACTGGTAGACGACGCGGGTGCCGTCGGTGGCGGCGTGCCGGGCGTAGAAGGAGTCGTGGTCGGTGTGGCGGCGCAGGTCGGTGCCGTCGTGGGCGCAGGAGTAGAGGTTGCCGATGCCCTCGTGGTCGGAGAGGAAGGCGATCCGTCCGCCGACGAACATGGGGGAGTGCAGATGGCCGTCGAGGCCGTCGAGCAGCCGGTGCCCGTGCAGCCAGAGCCTGCCGGTGGCGCCGCCCCGGTAGCGCTTCCAGGACGCCGGTTCGTGCGGCGGGGTGCCGGTGAGCAGCAGGGATTTGCGCTCGCCCGCGAGGTCGGCGACCTGGATGTCGGACACCGGGCCCCACGGCAGCTTGCGTCCGGGGCTGCCGTCCAGGCCCAGCTTGTAGGCCCAGGTGAAGTACGAGAAGGGCTCGCCGTGCGAGGTGACGGCGAGGATCTCGGCGTGGCCGTCCTCGTGGGGCGGGGCCCAGCCGCACACCCGGGTGTCGGAGCTGCCCCAGTACGTCAGGCGCCGCCCGGGTCCGCCGTCCGCCGGCACCAGGTGCACCTCCGGGTCCAGGGTGCGCCAGCTGGTGTACGCGATGTGGCGGCCGTCGGGGGAGAAGCGGGGGTGGCCGAGCTTGGTGCGGTCGACGGTGAGCCGCCAGGCGCGGCCCGGTCCGTCGAGCGGGGCGAGCCAGAGGTCGTCCTCCGCGACGAAGCACAGCAGGTCGTCCTTGAGGTGCGGCAGACGCAGGTAAGTCACCCTCCCCATGCTTTTCCGGGGGACGGACCGCAGCAACTTATGCGGAACCGACAACCGTGACGCAGACCACGTACGAAACGGTTTCGTTTCGATACTCGTGAGTTGTATCGTCGTCTTGTACGAAACCGTGTCGTTTCTTTGACGCGGTGGGACCCGGAGCGGAAAGGTGGTCGGCATGAGTGACATCGCGACGTCACGTCGCAGCCGGATCACCCCCGAACGCGAGGCCGAGCTGTACGGCGCCGTGCTCGAACTGCTCCGTGAGGTCGGCTACGACGCCCTCACCATGGACGCCGTGGCCGCCCGCACCCGGTCCAGCAAGGCCACGCTCTACCGGCAGTGGGGTGGCAAGGCCGAGCTGGTGGTCCGGGCGATGCGCAGCCAGAAGCCGGGCGGCATCGCCGAGGTGGACACCGGGACCCTGCGGGGTGACCTGCACACGATCATCGGCCGCGAGGACGACTGCGTCATGGCGCAGAACGTCGCCCTCATGCGGGCCCTCGCCATGGCGGTGCACCAGAACGACGACCTCCGGCAGGCCTTCCGGGAGCTGCTGGTGGAACCGGAGATCGAGGAGTTCCGCCGGATCGTCGACCGGGCGGTCGACCGGGGAGAGGTCCGCGCCGACAACCCGGCGCTGGAGTACATCGTGCACATGCTCGTCGGGGCGTTCGCGACCCGGACCCTGATCGACGACCGGCCACCCACGCAGAAGTTCCTCACGTCGTACATCGACGCCGTGGTGCTCCCCGCCCTCGGCGTCGCCCCAGCCCACTGACAGCCCAACCCCCTGACAACCCACAGTTCAGCCACCCTGACGTAACCTCCCCCACCGCCTGAAGGGCGTGGGCGGTACCCCCAGCGTCGTCGGGCTGATAACCCCTGCCCCGAACCCACCACGACCTGACCGGGAGCACGCCCTCGTGGCCACATTCCTGTACCGACTCGGCCGGTTCTCCTTCCGGAAACGGCACGTCGTCGCCCTCTTCTGGGTGGCGCTGCTGGCGCTCGCGGGCGCCGGCGCGGCCGGCGCACCCGCGGCCGGCAACTCCTCCTTCTCCATCCCCGGCACCGAGGCCCAGAAGGCCTTCGACCTGCTGGAGGAACGATTCCCCGGCTCCAGCGCCGACGGGGCGACCGCACGCGTCGTCTTCAAGGCGCCGGACGGCGAGAAGATGACCGACCCCGGGAACAGGACGACGGTCCGGGAGACCGTCGACGAGCTTTCCGGCGGTTCCGAGGTTGCCCGGATCACCGATCCCTACGAGACCGGCGGCGTCAGCCAGGACGGCTCCGTCGCCTACGCCTCGGTGACCTACAAGGTCCCCGGCATGGAGCTGGAGGAGCCGACCCGCGAGGCCCTGAAGGCCGCCGCCGAGGACGCCCGCGACGCCGGGCTGGCCGTCGAGATCGGCGGTGACGCCCTCCAGGCCGTTCCGGAGACGGGCTCCGCCGAGATCATCGGCATCGGTGTCGCCGCGGTCGTCCTCGTCATCACACTCGGCTCGCTGCTCGCCGCCGGACTGCCGCTGCTCACCGCGATCGTCGGCGTCGGCATCGGCGTCGCGACCATCACCGCGCTGGCGAGCACGCTCGACCTGGGCTCCACCACCTCCATCCTGGCCTCGATGATCGGTCTCGCGGTCGGCATCGACTACGCCCTGTTCGTGGTCTCCCGCTACCGCGCCGAACTCGCCGAGGGCCGCGAACGCGAGGAAGCGGCCGGCCGGGCCGTGGGCACCGCCGGTTCCGCGGTGGTCTTCGCCGGCCTGACCGTCGTGATCGCTCTGGTGGGCCTCTCCGTCGTCAACATCCCGATGCTGACGAAGATGGGCATCGCCGCCGCCGGCACCGTCGCCGTCGCCGTCCTGATCGCCCTCACCCTCATCCCGGCCGTGCTCGGCTACGCCGGGCGCCGCATCCCCGCCGCGGGCGAGAAGAGCAAGCTGCTCGGCGGCGGCCGTGCCAAGAACAAGACGGGACGCCCCAACATGGGCACCCGCTGGGCGAGCTTCGTCGTCCGCCGTCCGCTGGCCGTGCTGCTGCTCGGCATCGTCGGCCTCGGCGCCGCCGCGGTCCCGGCCGGCTCCCTGGAACTGGGCCTGCCCGACGACGGCTCCCAGCCGACGTCCACCACCCAGCGCCGCGCCTACGACCTGCTCTCCGAGGGCTTCGGCCCGGGTTTCAACGGCCCGCTGGTGGTCGTGGTCGACGCCCAGGGCAGCGAGGACCCGCAGGCCGTCTTCCGGCAGGCCGGCGACGAGATCAAGGCCCTCGACAACGTCGTGAACGTCGCCCCCGCGGCCCCCAACAAGGCCGGCGACACCGCGACCATCACCGTCGTCCCGGACGCCAAGCCCTCCTCGGCCACCACCGAGGACCTGGTGCACGACATCCGCGCCGCCGGTGCGGACATCAGGGCCGACAGCGGCGCCGACGTCCTGGTCACCGGGGCCACGGCGATGAACATCGACGTCTCGCAGAAGCTCAACGACGCGCTGGTGCCGTACCTGGTGCTGGTGGTGGGGCTCGCGTTCCTGCTGCTGATCGTCGTTTTCCGCTCGATCCTGGTCCCGCTGAAGGCGGCCCTCGGCTTCCTGCTCTCGGTGCTGGCGGCCCTCGGCGCGGTCGTCGCGGTCTACCAGTGGGGCTGGCTGTCCGGCCTGATGGGCGTCGAGGAGACCGGTCCGATCATGTCGATGATGCCGATCTTCATGGTCGGCGTGGTCTTCGGACTGGCCATGGACTACGAGGTGTTCCTTGTGACCCGCATCCGGGAGGCCCACGTCCACGGCGAGAAGCCGTCCCAGGCCGTGGTCACCGGGTTCCGGTACAGCGCCCGGGTGGTGACCGCCGCGGCGGTCATCATGATCGCGGTGTTCTCCGGGTTCATCGGGGCCAGCGACTCCATGGTCAAGATGATCGGCTTCGGCCTCGCGATCGCCGTCCTCTTCGACGCGTTCGTGGTCCGCATGGCGATCGTTCCGGCCGTCCTGGCGCTGCTCGGCGACAAGGCCTGGTGGCTGCCGAAGTGGCTGGACCGTGCCCTGCCCAACGTGGACGTCGAGGGTGAGAGCCTCGCCGCGCACGGCGGCACGGCGGGCAAGGACGACGAGGACAAGGAACTCGTCCGGGCCTGACCGCCCGGACGGTCACGACCAGCCGGTGAGGGCTCCGTGGGGACGGGGCGCCCTCACCGGCTTCCTCGTCCCCTGTGTCCGGCCCGCTCGCCGGGCCTCCCTCGTCCGGCCGCTCGCCGGGCCCCCGTCCGGCCCGCCGTCCGGCTCACGGAACGAGGTCGCGTGGCCTGTGCACCGACCGCTAGCGTGCCTCGCATGACCACCTCCGCCACCGACGCCGAGGGCTCCGGAGCCCATCCCCGCTTCGCCGAGGCCCTGCGGGACCTGGGCCTCGCGGACGTGATCGGCCAGGTCCGCCGCTTCCCCGAGGCCACCCGCACCGCCGCCGAGGCCGCAGCCGCGATCGGCTGCGAGCTCAGCCAGATCTGCAAGTCCCTGATCTTCGCCGCCGACGGGGTGCCCGTGCTGGTGCTCATGGACGGCGCCTCCCGCGTCGACGTCGAGCGGGTCCGCGAGGAGCTCGGCGCCGGCCGGGTCACCCGCGCCAGGGCCGACGTCGTCCGCGAGAGCACCGGGTACGCCATCGGCGGCGTTCCGCCCTTCGGCCACCGCACCACGACCCGGGTCCTCGCCGACCGCTCGCTGCTCGGCCACGCCACCGTGTGGGCGGCGGCCGGCACCCCGTACACCGTCTTCCCGATGGAACCCAAGACGTTGATCGCCCACGCCGGCGCGACCCTCACGGACGTACGCGAGCGCACCGCGTGACGCCCCGGTTCGGTGCGGCGGCCGTGCGCTCAGGTGCCGTGGACGGTGGAGCGGTGCCCGACGTGGACGACCCGCCCGGGCTCCCGCGCGAGCGCACCGCGTGACGCCGTTGGTCGCCGTGGCGGTGCTGTTCGCCGCGGTCACCCACGCCGGCTGGAACGCGCTCGCGCACCGGATCACCGACAAGCTCGTCGGGTTCGCGCTGATCTCCGGCGGAGGGCTGCTGATCGGGCTGGCCGCCGCCCCGTTCGTGCCGTTCCCGGCGGCCGGGGCGTGGCCGTACCTGCTCGGCTCGGCGGCCGTGCACATCCTGTACTACGCGCTGCTGATGACGTCGTTCCGGCTGGGCGACTTCGGACAGGCCTACCCGCTGGCCCGGGGCAGCGCGCCGCTCGTCGTCACCGTGCTGGCCGCCGTGTTCGCGCACGAGGTGCCCGACCCGTGGGCCGCCGCCGGGATCGTCGTCTCCTGCGCGGGCCTGACCGGGGTCGCCGTGTGGGGGCTGCGCGGCCGGCGGCCCGACTGGGCGGCCGTCGGCGCGGCCCTGGCGACCGGGCTCACCATCGCCGTGTACACCGTCGTCGACGGTCTCGGCGTCCGCGCCTCCGGCTCGTCGACCGGGTACATCGCGTGGCTGATGGCGGTCCAGGGCACGGTCATCCCCGCGTACGCCCTGGTGCGGCTGCGCGGCGAGGCGGTCGCGAGGATGCGGCCGCACGCCCGGCTCGGCCTGCTCGGCGCCGCGCTGTCCGTCCTCGCCTACGCCCTGGTCCTGTGGGCGCAGACCCGGGCACCGCTCGCCCCGGTCGCGGCGCTGCGCGAGTCGTCGATCATCGTGGGCGCGGTGATCGGGGCGGTGTTCTTCAAGGAGCGGTTCGGCGCGCCGCGCGTCGCCGCGGCCGGGCTGCTGGTGGTGGGCATCGGGCTGATGCTGCACGCCGCGTAGGCGCCCGGCGCGGCCCCGGGCCGGGTGCACGGGGACGGGGCGAGGCGCACCCTGGAACGAGAGGAATCCGGAGGTGATCCGTCATGATGCACACCGCAGTGGGATGGCACGTGGAGATGGAGTTCACGGAGGACGAGCAGCACACCCGCGCGGTCGCGCTGGTCCGGCTGCCCGACGGCTCCGAGGTGCGGGCGCACGGACACGCGTCGCGGCACTACACCGACTCCAATCAGCCACGGGTCGGGGAGGAGATCGCCGGCGCCAGGGCGCTGAACGAACTCGCCATGCAGATGCTCACCAAGGCACACGGCGAGATCGACGACGCGTCCGGCCGCACCTCGCACCCGATCCACGTGTAGGAACCCCGGCGGGCCCTACGCGCCGAGGCACTCCCGTACGGCGCGGATCAGTGCCTGGGCCCTGGGGTCCGCCGTCACCGTCCTGCGGAAGCCGTTGGTGACGTAGCCGAGGGCGAGGCCGGACTCCGGGTCGGCGAAGCCGAGGGAGCCGCCGCGGCCGGGGTGACCGAAGGATCCCGGGGCCAGGAAGGGGGAGGCGCTGCCGTGCAGCATGTAGCCGAGCCCGAAGCGGGTGCCCACCACCAGGACCCGGTCGGGGCCCGCCGACTCCTCGGCGCGGGCGCGCTCCACGGTGGCTGCCTCCAGCAGGCGGGTGCCGTCGACCGGGCCGATCAGTGACGCGTAGAAGCGGGCCAGCCCGTCCGCGGTCGCGATGCCGTTCGCGGCGGGCAGGGCCGCCGAACGGAACGCCGGGTCGTTGTGGTCCGGGGAGGGCTCGATCGCGGCGAAGGCGCGGCGGGTGAGGGAGGTCGGGTCGGCGTAGGCGGCGGTGACCGCGCGCTTGGGCCGGGCGCGCAGCGCCCCCGACGGCTCGGGCCCTTCGACCTTCCCGGCCCGCCCGACGCGGTGCGCCTCGGCGTCCGGCAGCCCCACCCACAGGTCGAGACCCAGCGGGGCGGCGATCTCGGCGGCGATCCACTCGCCGGTGCCCCGGCCGGTCACCCGGCGCACCAGTTCGTCCACCAGCCAGCCGTAGGTCAGCGCGTGGTAGCCGTGGTCCGTGCCCGGCTCCCACACCGGCGCCTGGGCGGCGAGCGCCTCGGCGGCCCGCCGCGGGTCGGTGGCCTCCGCGAAGCTCAACGGGCGGTCCAGCACCGGGAGCCCCGCGCGGTGGCCGAGGACGTGCCGGACCAGCAGGCCCTCCTTGCCGTGCGCCTTGAACTCCGGCCAGAGGCGGCCGACCGGCGCGTCCAGGTCCAGCAGACCGCGCTCGTGCAGCATCAGCAGCACGGCGGCGGCGACGCCCTTGGTGGCCGACCGCACGACCTGGGCGGTGTCCCGCTGCCAGGGTGCGGTGCCGTCGACGTCCTTCGTCCCGCCCCACAGGTCCACGACCCGGTGCCCGTCCCGGTACACGGCGAGTGCCGCGCCCCGCTCCCCGAGCCGCTCGAAGTTTCGGGCGAACGCCTCCCGGACCGGCTCGAAGCCCTCGGCCACTGCGCCGTGCACGTCGACGTCCACGTTCCTGTCGTTCCCTTCCACTCGCCTGCGACAGTGGGTGCAACCACGCCGGTGCGCCGGCGATTCCGGGGTGCGGCGCGCCCGTCACCCGCGGCCGGGCGGCGCGGGCACGGAGCGCGGGTCGAAGCCGTACGGCAGCTCCAGCCGGTGCGCGCGCATCAGGTCGTCGTCGGCGAGCAGGTCGCCGGTGGCGCCGTCCGCCGCGATCACCCCGTCGCTGAGGACCAGCGCGCGCGGGCACAGCTCGAGCGCGTACGGCAGGTCGTGCGTGACCATCAGGACGGTGACGTCCAACGAGCGCAGGATGTCGGCCAGTTCGCGGCGGGAGGCGGGGTCGAGGTTGGAGGACGGCTCGTCCAGGACGAGGATCTCCGGCTCCATCGCGAGGACGGTCGCCACGGCCACCCGGCGCCGCTGCCCGAAGGAGAGGTGGTGCGGCGGGCGGTCCTTGAAGCCGGCCATGCCGACCCGCTCCAGCGCCCGGTCCACCCGCGCCTCCAGCTCGGGCCCCTTCAGCCCGGCCGCCGCGGGCCCGAACGCCACGTCCTCCCGCACGGTCGGCATGAACAACTGGTCGTCCGGGTCCTGGAAGACGATGCCGACCCGGCGCCGGATCTCCGCCATGTGCCGCCTGCCGACCTCCAGGCCGGCCACCCGCACCGTGCCGGTGCCGCCGCTGAGGATGCCGTTGAGGTGCAGGACGAGGGTGGTCTTGCCGGCGCCGTTCGGCCCCAGCAGCGCCACCCGCTCACCGCGCGCGATGGTGAAGTCCACGCCGAACAGGGCCTGATGGCCGTCGGGGTAGGCGAAGGCGAGGCCGGAGACCTCCAGGGAAGCAGTACTCACAGGGTCCATCCCAGCAGACACACGACGAGGGCGGCGCACGGGAGGGTCAGGGCGTACGACCACTGCGCCCGGGACGCGGCCACCTCGTCGATCACCGGCATCGACCCGGTGTAGCCGCGGCTCACCATCGCCAGGTGGACGCGTTCGCCGCGTTCGTAGGAGCGGATGAACAGCGCGCCCGCCGACTTGGCGAGCACCCCCCAGTGCCGCACCCCGCGCGCCTCGAAGCCCCGGGACTCGCGGGCGATCCGCATCCGGCGCATCTCGTCGGTGATGACGTCGCCGTAGCGGACCATGAAGGACGCGATCTGCACCAGCAGCGACGGCAGCCGCAGCCGCTGCAGACCGAGCAGCAGTTCGCGCAGTTCGGTGGTGGCGGCGAGCAGCACCGAGGCGGCGACGCCCAGGGTGCCCTTGGCCAGCACGTTCCAGGCGCCCCACAGGCCGTTCACGCTGAGCGAGAGCCCGAGCACGTCGACCCGCTCGCCCTCGGCGACGAACGGCAGCAGCACCGCGAAGGCGACGAACGGCACCTCGATCAGCAGCCGCTTCAGCAGGAAGCCCGCCGGGACGCGCGCCGCGTACGCGACGGCGGCGAGCAGCACGGCGTACCCCGCGAACGCCCACATCGCCTCGCGCGGCGTGGACACGACCACCACCACGAAGGCCAGGACCGCGGCGATCTTGGTGTGCGGCGGCAGGGCGTGCACGGCGGAGTGCCCGTGCCGGTAGAGCCGGTGGGTGTGGCCCGCGCCCACGTCAGACGCTCGTGCCGGTGGGGGAGGTGGCCTCGGCCTCCTCCTCGGTGCGGCGCCGGCGGACCGCCCAGAAGACGCCGGTGCCCGCCACCACCGTCACGCCGACGCCGATCACGCCCGCGAGACCTCCGGAGAGGCGGGCGTCGTCGACGTCCTTCACACCGTAGTCGGCGAGCGGGGAGTCGGCGGCGGTGTGCTCCTCGGCCTGCTTGTCGATGCCGTGGTCGGCGGCGACCTTCTCCAGGCCGTCGGGGTCGGCCGAGGCGTAGAAGCTGACGAACCCGGCGAGCACCAGCGAGGTGACCAGGCCGGCGATCCACACCTTGCGCGGGGACCGCGCGGTGGCCGGGGCGGGCTCCGCGCCGGTGTCCGGGGCGTCGACCAGCTCGCCGTCCACCCGCAGCTTCAGCTTCTGCCGCAGTCCGCGCGCCCCGTGCACCAGGTCCGGGCGGACGGCGACGACCGCGCCGACGGTCAGCGCGGTGATGACGGCCTCGCCGAGGCCGATGAGCACGTGCACGCCCACCATGGCGCCGGCGACCTTGCCGAGGGACACGTCGGTGGTGCCGCCGACCGCGAACAGCAGCGTGAAGACCACGGCGGACGCGGGGACGGAGACCAGGGCGGCGACGAAGGACGCGGCGGTCACCGAGCGGCGGGTGCGCGGCAGCACCTTCACCAGGACGCGGAACAGGGCGTAGGCGACCAGGGTCGTGGTGATCGCCATCGTGGTGATGTTCACGCCGAGCGCGGTCAGGCCGCCGTCGGCGAACAGCACGGCCTGCATCAGCAGCACGACGGACACGCAGAGCACACCGGTGTACGGGCCCACGAGGATCGCGGCGAGGGCGCCGCCGAGGAGGTGGCCGCTGGTGCCGGCGGCCACCGGGAAGTTCAGCATCTGCACGGCGAAGATGAACGCCGCCACCAGCCCGGCCAGCGGTGCGGTGCGCTCCGCCCCGGCCCCGGCCGCGCCCGGGCGCGAGGTTTCGTCCAGCTCGCGGCGCGCGCCTCGCAGGCTCACGGCGATCGCGCCGGCGGCGAGGAGGCCGGCCGCGGCGGACACGGGGGCGTCGATGAATCCGTCAGGTGCGTGCACGGACTCGATGATGTGGCCTGTTGCGAACCTTTCGCAAGAGCGAGTGACTTGTTTTACTTCCGCCCTACCTCATCTGTGCCGGCCGCCGCTCGGAAGCGCGGATTCCAGTTTGGGTGCAGGATGGGACGGGGGTGGGTAGTCGCCTTGTATGCCTTTGACGGCGTGTGACGCAGCGTAAAGGGGCCCACCGATGTCCGTGATCGAGCAGTACGCGCGAGTCCACATCGTGACGGATGCGGATCCCCTCCTGGAGAACCGCGGGGCGGTCCCCGTGGTGCTGCGGTACGACCCCGAGACCGACCCCGGACACGTGCGCGTCGGCCTGCCCGGGACGCTGCCCCGCGAGTGGGTCATCGAACGGGACCTCCTGGAACGCGGCCTGACCGCGCCCGAGGAACAGGCCGGCATACGGGTGTGGCCCTGCGGCCGGGTGCAGGCGGTGGTGGAGTTCCACACCCCGCAGGGCGTCTCGGTGGTGGAGTTCGAGACGAAGACCCTCTCCCGCTTCCTGCGCCTCACCCACGTGCCGACGGCCCAGCCGGTCCCGCACTGAGCCGCGGCTCCGCCGGGTTGGTATCGCACCGCGGCTCCGCTCTCCGGCCCGCGCTGGGCCGTGCGCCGCCGCCCCGCCGGCCCCACACCGAACACCGTGGCTTCGCCCGGCCGGTCCCGTACCGAGCCAGGGGCTCCGCTTACCGGCCGCCCTGAGCCTCCGTGGCTTCCCGGCCGGTCCCGCGCTGAGCGCCGTGGCTTCGCTCACCGGGCGGGCTGAGCCGTGCCAGCTGGTCCCGCATGGAGCCCGGGGCTCCGCTCACCGACCCGCACCGAGTACCGAGGCTCCCCCCGGCCGGGGTCCCGCATCGGCCCCGCGGCTCCGCTCAGCCGCCCGCCTTCAGCAGGGCCGCCACGATCGGGCCCGCCGTCGAGCCGCCGTGTCCGCCGGCCTGCACCACACCCGCCGCCGCCAGGTCACCGGCGTACGCGGTGAACCAGCCGTTGGGCTTCTTCTGGTTGTCGACCTCCGCCGACCCCGTCTTGGCGCCCCGGTCACCGCCCACGCCGGCCATCGCCTCCGCGGCGGTGCCGGCCGACGCGGTGTACGACATCAGGTCCCGCAGCTGCGCGAGCGTGTCCGCGGACAGCGTGCGCGGGGCCTTCGCCAGCTGCCGCCCGTCGACCTCCGGCGACACCAGGTACGGCTGGTGGAACACCCCCGCCTTGACCGTCGCCGACACCGACGCCATGTTCAGCGGGTTCATCCGCACCCCGCCCTGGCCGATCAGGGACGCGGCCATCGGGGCCTTGGACTGCACCGGCACCGAGCCGTCGAACGTCGGCACCCCGACCTGCCAGTCGTTCTTCCCCAGCCCGAACACGTCCTGCGCCTGCTTGGTCAGGTCGTCGTCCTCCAGCTCGGGGGCCTGGCTGATGAAGGCGGTGTTGCAGGAGCGGGCGAAGCTCGCCTTGAACGTGCCGTCCTTGATCTGGAACTTGTCGTCGTTCTGGAACTTCCAGCCGCCGTAGCTGAAGTACTTGGGGCACGGGTGCTTCTCGTCGGCGGACGCCAGGCCCTTCTCGATCAGCATCGAGGAGGTGATCACCTTCATGGTGGAGCCCGGGGCCAGCGACCCCTGGAAGGCGACGTTGAAGCCGCGCGAGGAGTTCGCCACCGCGAGTATCTCGCCGGTCGAGGCGCGCAGCACCACCACCGACGCCTTCTGCTTCTTCGCCACCTGCGCCTCGGCGGCGGCCTGGAGGGACGGGTTCAGCGTGGTCTTCACCGTGCCAGGCGTGCCCTCGCTCAGGGCCAGCAGGGTCGTGTCCGACAGCTCCGCCTTCTTCGACTCCTCGCCGCGCACCACGCGCAGCTCGACGCCGGCCTTGCCGCCCGCCTTGTCGCCGTACTTCTCGCGCAGCCCGTCCAGCACGGAGCCGAGGGAGGGGTACTTCGCGGTGGTCAGCTCGCCGCCGTCGCGGTCCAGCGCCTTGACCGGCGGGGTGCCCGCCTCGCCGGTGACCAGCTTGTCGCCCGCCCTCAGCTCCGGGTGCAGCACCGACGGCCGCCAGTCGACGCGCGGCTCTCCGTCCCCGGCCCGGCGCACCACGGTCAGCGTGCTGTCGTAGGCCAGCGGCTTCGTCAGCTGCTCGTAGGACACCGTGCCCTTGACGGAGAAGGTGACCGTCCCCCCGGCGGGCGCGCCCGGGGTGAGGGCGAGGTTCCGGACGCGGGCGTCCTTGGCGTACGAGGTGAGCAGCGCCGTGGCGGCCCGCGGGTCGTCGGTCGCGGCGGCGGCCTGGCCGACCCTGCCCGCCTGCCAGGCGGTGAGGAAGTTCCGGGCCGCGGTGGTGACCTCGCCGGCCGACAGCGGCCCGGTCTTGACGGCCTCCGCCTGCGTGGACGCCTGACCCTTGCCGTCCTCCCCGGCCCCGCCGACGAGTGCGTACGCGCCGAAACCGGCACCGCCCGCGACCACGACTATCGCTGCGCCGAGCACGGCCGGCTTCATCCTTCGCCGGTCCGCGGCGCGCCCTCTGGTCCCCACTGCTGTTCGTTCCTCCGTCGCCCGCCCCGGCCCCCCGCGGCCCGCGTGGCTCTCATTCGAGTCAAGGCCCCCTCGGCGCGGGTACGCCGAGGTCGGCCCCCACCCTAAAGTCCCGCCGGCCGGGCGGTGCGCTCAGCTGGCCGCTCGTAGCACGGCTGCGACAATCGGGCCGGCCGCGTCGCCGCCGTGGCCGCCCTGCTGAGCCATGGCGGCCGCCGCGACATCGTTGCGGAAACCGGTGAACCAGCTGTCCGAGGTGGCCTTGCCGTCGACCTCCGCGGAACCGGTCTTGGCGCCGATGTCCCCGCCCAGACCCGACATCGCGGGCTGGCCGGTGCCCTGGGTGGCGGTGAGCCGCATCATCTCCTTGAGCTGCGCGGCGGTGTCGGCCGACAGGCCCTTGGCCTGCGCCAGCTCCCGGCCGTCGAGGTCGGGGGAGACCAGGTACGGCTGGCGGAAGGTGCCGGTGATGGCGGTGGCCGTCACGGACGCCATGTTCAGCGGGTTCATCTGCACCTGGCCCTGGCCGATGGCGTTCGCCGCACGGTCCGGGCCACCGGAGGCCGGCACGCTGCCGTCGAAGGAGGCGATGCCGGTCTTCCAGTCGTCCCGGCCGAGGCCGAACCGCTCCTGCGCCTCCTGGGTGAGCGAGTCGTCGCTGATCGGCTTCTCGTCGATCAGCTTGATGAACGCCGTGTTGCAGGAGCGCAGGAAGCTGTTGGCGAGGCTGGCGCCCTCGTTGGGCTCCATGCCGGTGAGGTTCTTGAAGGTCTGGCTCTGCCAGGTGGCGGTGTCCGTGCAGGGCGCGGGGCCGTTCATGGAGGTCACGCCGTTGTCGATGAGCATCGCGGCGGTGATGATCTTCATGGTGGAGCCGGGGGCGACCTGGCCCTGGAACGCCGCGTTGAAGCCGTCGTCGCGGTGGTTGGCCACCGCCAGCACCTCGCCCGTACTGGGCTTCACGGCCACCACCGAGGACTCGGGGTACGCCTTCACCGCCTTCTCGGCCGCCGCCTGCACCCCGGCGCTGAGCGTGGTGCGCAGCTTGCCCGCCTTGCCCTCGGCGAGGGTGAGCAGCGGGGTGTCCGCCTCCTCGTCGGGGTGCCGGATCGACAGCTCGACGGCGGAGGTGCCGCCCGCCTTGTCGCCGTACTTCTGCCGCAGGGTGTCCAGCACGGGGCCGAGGGAGGGGTACTTCTCCTTCGTCAGCACGGTGCCGTCGCGGTCCACCGCCTCGATGGGCGGCTGTGCGGACTCGCCGGTGACGAGGGTGTCGCCGTCCCGCAGGTCCGGGTGCACGACGGACGGCTTCCAGTCGACCAGCGCCCGCCCGGTGGTCTGTCCGCGCACGACGGTCACGCTGCTGGTGTACCGCAGCGGCTTCGAGGCGCCGTCGAGGGAGACGGTCGCCTTCACGGTGAACGGCACGACGGTGCCGCGCGGGGCGCCCGGCGTGATGGCGACCCGGCCGATCCGCGCCTCCGCGCCGTACGCGGTCAGCAGCGCGCCGGCCTCCTGCGCGTTGTTCGTGTACGAGGCGGCCTCGGCCGGCTGCCCCTTCTCCCAGGCGCCGAAGAACGCCTCGGTGGTCTCGCGGACCTCGTCCTTGTCCGGCGGCCCCGACTTCGGCGTGTCCGCCGCCCCCGAGCCGCCGCCCCCGCCACCGTCCAGCGCCGAGACGATGTTGTACGCCCCGTACCCGGCTCCGCCGACCATCACGGCGAATATGCCGCCGACGACGGCGACCTTGACCCCCTTGCCCATCGGGCGATCCCTCCCCCGGCCGGACCCCACGCCTTCTGAACGTGTTCAAAAGCCCGGCGCGCCCTGAACTCTATGCGCTGCCCGCGCCCAACGGGACCTGCGAAACCGATCGTTGTCCCAAAGAGACCCTCCCCGACGAGGTCCCCGGTGTCGTCCCCTCCGCACGCCGACGGCCCCCTGGCCGAGAACGGGTCATGGCGGCCGAACGGCACCTTCGGGACGCCGGCCGGACGCCGGAATCAGCCGCACGCGTCGCAGACGCCCGTCGCGGGGAGCTGCACGAAGCAGGTGGCGCAGACCTGGGCCGGCTTCTCGGCACGCCGCCGGCGCCGGTCGACGGAGCATGACCGTGCCCTACTGGTATGCGGGGACTCCGCCGCGGTCGTGCTCGCGCAGGTCACCGCCCTCGCGGCCCTCGTCGAGAAGGAGACCGGCCTGACCGCCTACGACCCCCGGACGGGATGCCCGCTGACGAAGGCGCCGCCGGAGGAGCCGGCCGGGCTGATGGCACGCGTCACCGAGGAGCTGCGCGGCCGTTACGGCGGTTGAGGGCCGGGGGCCGTCGCCCCGGGCCCCCGCCCACTAGACCCACGTGTCCAGCCACATCCGTGATCGCCAGTCGTCGATCGGGATGGGCGTGCCCGTGTAGATCGGCCAGAAGTAGATGAAGTTCCAGATGATCAGGAGGGTCACCACGCCCGCCGCCGTCGCGCCCGCCACGCGGCGGGTGTCGGTCGAGCGGCGCGGGCCGACGACCGCGCCCAGCAGCATCGCCACCGCCAGGCACAGGAACGGCAGGAAGACGATCGCGTAGAAGTAGAAGATCGTCCGCTCCTGGTACAGGAACCAGGGGGCGTAACCCGCGGCGATGCCGCAGGCGATCGCGCCCGCCCGCCAGTCGCGGCGGAAGAACCAGCGCCACAGCACGTACAGCAGGGCCAGACAGCCCACCCACCACAGCATCGGGGTGCCGATGGCCAGCACCTCCTGCGCGCACTTCTCACCCGCGTCCGTGGGGCAGCCGTCCACACCGGGCGCCGGTGACTCGTAGAAGTACGACACCGGCCGGCCGGTGACGATCCAGCTCCACGGGTTGGACTCGTACGTGTGCGGCGAGGACAGGCCGACGTGGAAGTCGTACACCTGGTTCTCGTAGTGCCACAGGCTGCGCCACCAGTCGGGGAACAGCCACGACCAGTCGCTGCGCCGCCCGTCGCGGGTCGCCCAGTCGCGGTAGTAGCCGCCGCTGCCGTCGGACGGCGAGAGGAGCCAGCCGATCCAGGACGCGAAGTAGGTGAGCACCGCCACCGGCACGGTCGACAGGAACGCCCAGCCCAGGTCCCGCTTCAGCACGGTCAGCCGGGGCCGGGCGGCGCCCGCCACCCGGCGCGCGCCGACGTCCCACAGCACGGACATCACACAGAACGCGGCCATGATGTACAGCCCGTTCCACTTGGTGCCGATGGCCAGGCCCAGCATCAGGCCGGCCGCGAGACGCCAGGGACGGAAGCCGATCCGCACGCTCCCGGCGATCCCCGCGTCCGGGCGCGCCCGCCCGTCCGGCCCCACCGGCAGCGCCGCCGCCAGTTTCGCGCGGGCCTTGTCCCGGTCGATCAGCAGGCAGCCGAAGGCCGCCAGCACGAAGAACATCAGCACGCCGTCGAGCAGCGCGGTGCGGCTCATCACGAAGTGCAGCCCGTCCACCGCCATCAGCGCGCCCGCGAGGCAGCCGAGGAACGTGGAGCGGAACAGCCGCCGCCCGATCCGGCACAGCATCAGCACGGACAGCGTGCCGAGCAGCGCCGTCATGAAACGCCAGCCGAACGGGTCGAAGCCGAAGATCAGCTCGCCCAGTCCGATGACGTACTTGCCGACCGGCGGATGGACCACGTAGGCCGCGTCCGTGGGGATCGGGACGTTGCCGCCCGAGTCCAGGACGAGGCGGTTGACCTCCTTGTCCCAGTTGACCTCGAAGCCGCGGTGGACGAGCGCCCACGCGTCCTTGGCGTAGTACGTCTCGTCGAATATCACCGCCTTGGGGTGACCCAGGTTCCAGAAGCGCAGCACGCCCGCAACCAGCGTCACCAGCAGCGGGCCGCCCCACCCCGACCAGCGGACGAGGCGGTCGGCGAGCACCGGCGGCACGCCGAGCGTCTTCCACAGCCGGCCCGACGGCTCGGTGTACGGCGGGACCAGGCGGTCGCGGACGTCGCCTCTGGGGCCGGACGTCCGGTAGCCGAAACGCCGCAGCCGCTGCTGCCACGTCTGCCGTTGCTCGTGCGGCGGCTGCTCCTGCCGGGTGTCCGTGGAGGACGCGGTACTGGTCACCGCGCCATCGTAGGGAACGGCGCTGTGTGAGTCCCGCGCATGGGCGGTATGCCCCGCCTCCGTCGCCTCCTGGGAGGATGGGCGGGTGACCGGAACCCTCGTACTCGCAGGCACCCCCATCGGCGACATCTCCGACGCGCCGCCCCGGCTCGCCGAAGAACTCGCCGGCGCCGACGTCGTCGCCGCCGAGGACACCCGGCGGCTGCGCCGGCTGACCCAGGCGCTCGGCGTCACGCCCAAGGGCCGGGTGGTGTCGTACTTCGAGGGCAACGAGTCCGCGCGGACGCCCGAACTGGTCGAGGAGCTGGTGGGCGGTGCGCGCGTGCTGCTGGTGACGGACGCGGGCATGCCGTCCGTGTCCGACCCCGGCTACCGGCTGGTCGCCGCGGCCGTCGAGCGGGACGTCAAGGTCACCGCGGTGCCGGGACCGTCCGCCGTGCTCACCGCACTCGCCCTGTCCGGGCTGCCGGTGGACCGCTTCTGCTTCGAGGGGTTCCTGCCCCGCAAGGCCGGCGAGCGGCTGGGACGGCTGCGGGAGGTCGCGGACGAGCGCCGCACCCTCGTCTACTTCGAGGCCCCGCACCGCCTCGACGACACCCTCGCCGCGATGGCCGAGGTGTTCGGCGGCGAGCGCCGGGCCGCCGTCTGCCGGGAGCTGACCAAGACCTACGAGGAGATCAAACGCGGGCCGCTCGCCGAGCTGGCGGCGTGGGCGGCCGACGGCGTGCGCGGGGAGATCACCGTGGTCGTCGAGGGCGCGCCGGAGAAGGGCCCCGAGGAGACCGACGACGCCGAGCTGGTGCGCCGGGTGCGGGTGCGCGAGGAGGCGGGGGAGCGGCGCAAGGAGGCCATCGCGGCGGTCGCGGCGGAGGCCGGGCTGCCCAAGCGGCAGGTGTTCGACGCGGTCGTCGCGGCCAAGAACGCCGACGGCCGGGACCCCGGGAAGCGCTGACACCGGGCGCCGGCGCCGCGCGAACCCGGGCGTTGGCAAAGAGCTCGGGGCATTGTGGTAATCCACGGCCAAATCGGCGCCAATACTGCGTCGCCGCCCGTGTGTTCACGGTCCGCGAGGAGTCCACTGGTCGGTGGGGGCGGACGCGGGTCCGTCCCGTCAGCGGACCGACGGGAGCCGGCATGACCGAGATCTCCGGACAGGGCGGACTGCGCGCGGGCGCCACCGCCGTGGTCACCGAGGCATACGCGTTCGCCTGCATGCGCTGCGGATACGGCTGGGAGCAGTCGTACGAGATAGAGCACCACGTCGACGGCGACGGCCGGACCTTCGTGCTGTACGTGGCGGACGGCCGGATCGTGCCCTCCCCGCTGAACCGGCCCACCTGTCACAGCTGCGACGGGCATCTCGTACGGATCCTGCGCCCGGGCCGGGTCGACTCCGCCCGCGACGCCGCCCACCGCGAGCGCCGGGTGCCCGCCGCGGGGCCGGTCGAGGCCCCCTGGACACCGGCGGGTCCCGCGCCGCTTCCGCTGGACACCCCGGAGGGTCCCGCGCCGCTTCCGTAGGATCGGAGGCATGCCTGCCAACGACCCCGACAAGAACGCCGCACCGCCGCTCCCGAAGCCCCTGCGGGTACCGGTCGCGGACTCCCACACCCACCTCGACATGCAGTCCGGCACGGTCGAGGAGGCCCTCGCCAAGGCCGCGTCGGTGGGGGTGACGACCGTGGTGCAGGTCGGCTGCGACCTCAAGGGGTCCCGGTGGGCGGCGGACACGGCAGCGGCGTACGACGCGGTCCACGCGACGGTCGCGCTGCACCCGAACGAGGCCCCGCGGATCGTGCTCGGGGACCCCGACGGGTGGTCGCGGCAGGGGGCCCGTGAGGCGGGCGGGGACGCGGCGCTGGACGAGGCGCTCGCCGAGATCGACCGGCTGGCCGCGCTGCCGCAGGTCAAGGGCGTCGGCGAGACGGGCCTCGACCACTTCCGCACCGGCGAGGAGGGCAAGGAGGCCCAGGAGCGGTCCTTCCGCGCCCACATCGAGATCGCCAAGCGGCACGGCAAGACCCTGGTGATCCACGACCGCGACGCCCACGCCGACGTGCTGCGCGTGCTCAAGGAAGAAGGTGCCCCCGAGCGCACCGTCTTCCACTGCTACTCCGGCGACGCGGAGATGGCGGAGGTCTGCGCCCGCGCCGGCTACTACATGTCTTTCGCCGGCAACGTGACCTTCAAGAACGCGCAGAACCTGCGGGACGCCCTCGCCGTCGCCCCGCCGGAGCTGGTCCTGGTCGAGACCGACGCGCCGTTCCTCACGCCGGTGCCCTACCGCGGGCGGCCCAACGCCCCCTACCTGGTGCCGGTCACGGTGCGTGCCATGGCCGCCGTCCGGGGCGTCGACGAGGACACCCTGGCCACGGCGCTGGGCGCCAACACCGCCCGCGCCTTCGGCTACTGACGACCCCGCACATCGCGCACGTTCCGTAGTCGTGTCGCTTGGGAGAGTCACCGGCGCTCGGCTAGGTTCTGGGAGCCCCATCGGGACCCCCTGGCCAGCCCTGGAGCGTGTCGGCGTGAGCACCACCCTGCGGTTCGAGACGTACGAGAAGACGTGCCCGACGCATGCCGTGTGCGGCGGGATCCACGAGGCGGAGACCGTGCCCGCCCTGCCCCGCCGCGCGCCCGCCCCCGCGCCGCCCCGGCGGTCCGCGCACCGGCGCCCCGGCCGGTACGCCGAGCGGGCCGACGCCGCCCGCCGGCTGCTGCCCAGGGCACTGGTCGTCGCGTTCCTCGCGGGCGGCACCACCGCCTTCGTGGCCGAGGACAAGGCCGTCGAGCTGAACGTCGACGGCCGGCCCCGCACCCTGCACACCTTCGCCGACGACGTCACCGCGCTCCTCGCGGAGGAGGGCGTGCGCACCGGGCCGTACGACGAGATCGTGCCCGCGCCCGGCACCGCCCTGGAGGACGGCGACGCGATCGAGGTGCTCCACGCCCGCCCCCTGCTGCTCACCCTCGACGGCACCCGCCAGGAGGTGTGGACGACCGCCGAGACGGTGCGCGAGGCGCTGGAGCGGATCGGCGTGCGGGTGTCCGGCGCCCGGATGTCGGTGCCGCCCGGCCGGCGCATCGGACCGGCGGGGCTCGCCCTGGACGTCCGCACCGAACGCGCGGTGACCGTGCTGGCCGACGGACGGGCCCGCACGGTCCGCACCAACGCCGCGACCGTGCGCGAGGCCGTGACGCAGGCCGGGATCACCCTGCGCGGCCGGGACACCACCTCCGTCGCCCCCGGGAGCTTCCCGCGCGACGGCCAGACCGTCACCGTGCTGCGCATCACCGACGGCACGGAGGTCCGCGACGAGGCGATCCCGTTCACCGAGGTGCGCGTCGAGGACCCGGCGCTCACCCGGGGCGCGGAGGTCGTCGACCGCCCGGGACGGCAGGGCCTGCGCCGCCTCACCTACGCGCAGCGCACCGTCAACGGGGTCCGGCAGAAGCCGCGGCTGCTGGGCACGGAGGTGGTGCGCGACCCGCTGCCGCGGCGGGTACGGGTCGGCACGCGGCCGGTGCCGTCGTCGGTGCGGGGCGCGGACGCGCTGGACTGGGACGCGCTGGCGCGGTGCGAGTCCGGCGGCCGGCCCGACGCGACGGACCCCTCGGGAACCTACGGCGGGCTGTACCAGCTCGACACCCGCACCTGGCAGGATCTCGGCGGCACCGGCCGGCCCCAGGACGCGCCCGCCGCCGAGCAGACGTACCGCGCCAAGAAGCTGTACATCCGCAGCGGCGCCGCGGCCTGGCCGCACTGCGGTACCCGGCTGGAGGGCTGACGGCAGTGCGGGGGTGGCGGTCCGGCGCCCCCGCACCGCCGGGGCGCCGGCCGGCACCCGGGGTGACCGGGGCGGACCCGCACGCCCCGTACCCTTGTCCCGTGACCAGCCCCACCCCCGACGCCCTCCTGGGCCCCGCCGACGTCCGTGAACTGGCGGCCGCCCTCGGCGTACGGCCCACCAAGCAGCGCGGCCAGAACTTCGTCATCGACGCCAACACGGTCCGCCGTATCGTGCGCACCGCCGAGGTCCGCCCCGACGACGTGGTCGTCGAGGTCGGCCCCGGGCTCGGCTCGCTCACCCTGGCTCTGCTGGAGGCCGCCGACCGGGTCACCGCCGTCGAGATCGACGACGTGCTGGCCGGCGCGCTGCCCGCCACCGTCGCCGCCCGCATGCCGGAGCGCGCCGACCGGTTCGCGCTGGTCCACTCCGACGCCATGCACGTCGCCGAGCTGCCCGGGCCCGCCCCGACCGCCCTGGTCGCCAACCTGCCGTACAACGTCGCCGTCCCGGTGCTGCTGCACATGCTCGAGACCTTCCCGAGCATCGAGCGCACCCTGGTGATGGTGCAGTCCGAGGTCGCCGACCGGCTCGCCGCCGCCCCCGGTTCGAAGGTCTACGGCGTCCCCTCGGTCAAGGCCAACTGGTACGCCGAGGTGAAGCGGGCCGGAGCCATCGGCCGCACCGTCTTCTGGCCCGCGCCGAACGTCGACAGCGGGCTGGTGTCGCTGGTGCGGCGCGCGGAGCCGCCGAAGACCACCGCCACCCGGCGTGAGGTGTTCGCCGTCGTCGACGCGGCCTTCGCACAGCGCCGCAAGACGCTGCGCGCCGCGCTCGCCGGATGGGCCGGCTCGGCCGCCGCCGCCGAGACCGCGCTGGTCGCGGCAGGTGTCTCGCCGCAGGCGCGGGGCGAGTCGCTGACCGTCGAGGAGTTCGCCCGCATCGCCGAGCACGGGCCGCGGCACGCGTCCGACACGGAGGCCGGTCAGCAGTGAGCGTCACCGTCCGCGTCCCCGCCAAGGTCAACGTCCAGCTCGCCGTCGGCGCGGCCCGCCCCGACGGCTTCCACGAGCTGGCCAACGTCTTCCTCGCGGTCGGCCTGTACGACGAGGTGACCGCCACCCCGTCGCCGGACGGACTGCGCATCACCTGCGACGGACCCGACGCCGCCCAGGTCCCCCTCGACCGCACCAACCTCGCCGCGCGCGCCGCCCTGGCCCTCGCCGAGCGGTACGGCCGCACGCCGGACGTCCACCTGCACATCACCAAGGACATCCCCGTCGCCGGCGGCATGGCCGGCGGCAGCGCGGACGGCGCCGCCGCGCTGCTGGCCTGCGACGCGCTGTGGGGGACCGGCGCCGGACGCGAGGAGCTCCTCGACATCTGCGCCGAGCTGGGCAGCGACGTGCCGTTCAGCCTGGTCGGCGGGGCGGCGCTCGGCACCGGGCGGGGTGAGAAGCTGACGGAGCTGGAGGTCGGCGGCACCTTCCACTGGGTGTTCGTGACGGCCACCCGGGGGCTGTCCACGCCCGCGGTCTTCCGCGAGTTCGACCGGCTCGCCGAGGGACGGGACATCCCGGATCCGGTGGCGTCGCAGCCCCTGCTCGACGCCCTGGCCGAGGGTGACCCGGACGCCCTCGCCGCCACCGTCACCAACGACCTCCAGCCGGCGGCCCTCTCCCTCTTCCCGGAGCTGACGGACACCCTCGCGGCCGGCCGTGCGGCGGGAGCGCTCGCCGCCCTGGTCTCCGGCTCGGGCCCGACCACGGCCTTCCTGGCCCGCGACGAGCAGGCGGCCGAGAAGATCGCCGCCGAACTCCGCCCCCTGGCCACCTCCCGCACCGCCCGCACGGCCCCGGGCCCGGTCCCGGGGGCGACCGTCCTCTGAGACCTCAGGGACACGAGCCGACGGCGCTCAGTCCGATGTCGATGGCGGCGGGGTTGCCGCCCGATCCCGGTCAGGTCATCACAAAGGGTGACCGTCTTCTCGCGTCCCGGGCGCCCCCCGGCAGGGCCTACGCTTGAAGACTGATCGATCCACCGGGCAGGAGAGAAATGGCCGTCAATCTGGTCAATGTCGAGAACGTCAGCAAGGTGTACGGGACGCGTGCGCTGCTGGACGGGATTTCGCTCGGCGTCTCGGAAGGGGACCGGATCGGGGTCGTGGGGCGCAACGGGGACGGCAAGACCACGCTGATCCGCATGCTGGCCCGGCTGGAGGAGACGGACGGCGGGCGCGTGACGCACTCCGGCGGGCTGCGGCTCGGCGTGCTCACCCAGCACGACTCGCTCGACCCCGAGGCCACCGTCCGGCACGAGGTCATCGGCGACATGGCCGACCACGAGTGGGCCGGGAACGCCAAGGTGCGGGACGTGCTCACCGGGCTGTTCGGCGGGCTCGACCTGCCCGGCTTCCCCAAGGGCCTGGACACCGTCATCGGGCCGCTGTCCGGCGGTGAGCGCCGCCGGATCGCGCTCGCCAAGCTGCTCATCGAGGAGCAGGACCTGATCGTCCTCGACGAGCCGACCAACCACCTCGACGTCGAGGGCATCGCCTGGCTCGCCGAGCACCTGCGCAACCGCCGGTCCGCGCTCGTCTGCGTCACCCACGACCGGTGGTTCCTCGACCAGGTCTGCACCCGCATGTGGGACGTGCAGCGCGGCGTCGTCCACGAGTACGAGGGCGGCTACTCCGACTACGTCTTCGCCCGCGCGGAGCGCGAGCGCATCGCGGCCACCGAGGAGGCCAAGCGGCAGAACCTGGTCCGCAAGGAACTGGCCTGGCTGCGGCGCGGCGCCCCCGCCCGCACCTCCAAGCCGCGCTTCCGCGTCGAGGCGGCCAACGAGCTGATCGCGGACGTGCCGCCGCCCCGTGACAGCAGCGAGCTGATGAAGTTCGCCTCCTCGCGGCTGGGCAAGACGGTGTTCGACCTGGAGGACGTCACCGTCCAGGCCGGGCCGAAGGTGCTGCTGAAGCACGTGACCTGGCAGCTCGGCCCCGGCGACCGCATCGGCCTGGTCGGGGTGAACGGCGCCGGCAAGACGTCCCTGCTCCGCGCGCTCGCCGAGGCCGCCCGCAGCGAGGGCGAGGTGCAGCCCGCGGCGGGCAGCGTCCGCGTGGGCAGGACGGTCAAGCTGGCCTACCTCTCCCAGGAGGTCGCCGAACTCGACCCCGAGCTGCGGGTGCTGCAGGCCGTGCAGCAGGTGCGCGAGCGGGTCGACCTCGGCAAGGGCCGGGAGATGACCGCCGGTCAGCTCTGCGAGACCTTCGGCTTCAACAAGGAGAAGCAGTGGACGCCGGTCGGCGACCTGTCCGGCGGTGAGCGCCGCCGGCTCCAGCTGCTGCGGCTGCTCATGGACGAGCCCAACGTGCTCTTCCTCGACGAGCCCACCAACGACCTCGACATCGAGACCCTCACCCAGCTCGAGGACCTCCTCGACGGCTGGCCCGGCTCCATGATCGTCATCTCGCACGACCGGTTCTTCGTCGAGCGCACCACCGACCGGGTGTTCGCCCTGCTCGGCGACGGCACCCTGCGGATGCTGCCGCGCGGCATCGACGAGTACCTGGAGCGGCGCAAGCGCATGGAGGAGGCCGCCGCGGCCTCCTCCGTCCCGGCCGCGGCGGCGACCCGGTCCGAGGCGCCCGAGAAGAGCGCCGCCGACCAGCGCGCCGCCAAGAAGGAACTGCAGCGCATCGAGCGCCAGCTGGACAAGGTCTCGGCCAGGGAGGCCACCCTGCACGCCGCCATCGCCGAGAACGCGACGGACTTCGCGAAGGTGGCCGAACTGGACGCCGAACTGCGGGACCTGGCAGGCCAGCGCGACGAACTGGAGCTGCGCTGGCTGGAACTGGCCGAGGACGCCTGACCCGGCGCGAGGCTCGCGCCGCGCGCCCGCGCGTGGGGAGCGCGCGGCGCGTGAAGAGGGCGTGAAGGCACGTAACGGGCGCATCACAGGCCGGTCCTCCCTTGGGAACAGGGGAGGACGCGGCCCCGTGGCGTGTCGGTACCGGGTGATAGAAAGAGCCGTCTGGTAAGTGACCGACGACGACTCTGGGTCATCACGTACCTCAGGGCGTGGCTAAAAATCAGTGAGTAAGGGGGAACGCGCTGATGACTCAGCCGCCCAACCAGCCGCCTCAGGGCGGCTTCGGACCGCCGCAGGATCCGCCGCCGGGCGGTGGCTTCGGACCGCCGCAGACCCCGCCGCAGGGCGCGCCGTCGACGCCGCCGCCCCCGCAGGGTCCGCCGTCCGGTGCGCCGCAGCCCGGGTACGGCTACCCGCAGCAGCCGCCCGCCGGTTACGGCTACCCGGGGCAGCAGCCCGGACCGTACGGACAGCCGGGACCCTACGGCCAGCCGCAGCAGCCCGGACCGTACGGCGCGCCCGGCTACGGCCACCCGCAGCAGCCGCAGTTCCCCGGCGCGCCCGGCACCCCGCCCGGCGGCGGCTCCCGCAACCCCTTCAAGGGCAAGCCCCTGCTGATCGTCGCCGCGGCGGTCGCGGTGGCGCTCGTCGTCGGCGGCACCGTGTGGGCCGTCTCCGGCGGCGACGACAAGAAGGACGAGCCGGTCGCCGGGCCGACCGAGGACCCCAAGCCCGGCAAGTCCGACGGCGCCCCGGTCAACCCCGGCGACGGCAGCGGCGACGGCGGCGAGGACCCCGAGGACCTCAACGAGGGCCGCCAGGCCGGTGAGTCCAAGGTGCTCTGGTACAAGGAGGCGCCCGACGCGCCCGGTTCCGGCGCCGACGCCCCCGGCCTGTGGGTCACCGGCAGGACAGCGGTCAAGGCGGCCTACAAGGACGTCTACGCCTACAACGTGAGCGACGGCAAGCCCGCCTGGGACACCATCAGCTTCCCCCACAAGATCTGCGCGGTCACCCCGCAGAAGACGGCCGACGACAAGGTCGTCGTCGCCTACATGAGCAGCAGCAGCGACAGCGCCAAGTGCAACCGGCTCCAGCTCCTCGACCTCGACACCGGCGAGAAGGGCTGGACGCAGGAGGTCGCCGACGGTGCCCTGTTCGACTCCGTGCTGTCCATCGAGATGTCCCTCACCGGCAACACGCTGATGGTGGGCCGCTCGCAGTCCGGCACGGCGTACGACGTGCGGACCGGACGGAAGCTGTTCGACTCCAAGCGGTACGGCGACGCCCCCTGCTTCCCCGCCGCCTTCGCGGGTGGTGAGCGGCTGATCCAGGTCGCGTCCTGCGGTGCCGGCGGCACCAACGAGCACGACGAGGTCCGTGAGCTCGACCCGGCGACGGGCAAGGTCAAGTGGACCTACCAGTACCAGAAGGGCTGGAGGGTCGAGCGCACGTACTCCGTGAACCCGCTCGTCGTCTACGCCACCAAGGAGGAGGACGGCGACAAGAAGGCCTGGAACATCGCCGCCTTCACCGCGGCCGGCAAGCTGCGCTCGCAGGTCTCCGTCGACGAGAAGTTCGACGCCGGCTGCGGCTGGGCCATCCTCGCGCGTGAGCTCCAGGGCTGCGACGGCGTCGTCGCCGAGGGCGACACCCTCTACCTGCCGACCGCGGCGACCACCGGGGCCAACGAGATCGTCGCCGTCAGCCTCGCCACCGGCAAGGAACTCTGGCGGCAGTCCTCCCCCGTGGAGGAGTCGATGGTCCCGATGAAGGTCGAGAACGGCAAGCTCATCGCGTACGTCGAGCCGTCCTACGACGCGGGCGGCCGGATCGTGGCCCTGCCGGTGTCCGGCGCGAACCACAAGCCGGCCGTGCTGATGCAGAACCCGCAGGCCGTCGCCGACATCGAGAACGGCTTCTTCAGCAAGGCGATCGACTGGGTCGACGGCCGCTTCTACCTGTCCACCACCCGGCTGACCGGCAATGACGACGCTAAGGAGAAGTTGATGCTCGCCTACGGCAAGTGAGACCCGTGAGTACCGCTCACGTCACTTTCCCGCCGCCCGTCGTCCCCTTCCCCGAGGTGCCCACGTCATGACCCAGCCGCCCCCGCCGCCCAACCAGCCCCCGCAGCAGCCCGGGTTCGGACCGCCGCAGGATCCGTCGGATCCGCCGCAGCAGCCCGCTCAGCCCGCGCCGCCCGCCCCGTCCGGGCAGCCGGCTCCGCCCGCGCAGCCTCCGGGGCAGCCCCCGCAGACGCCGGGTCAGCAGCCGCCCGCCGGGCCGGATCTGAGCAAATCGCCCCAGCCGGGATACGGCTACCCGCAGGCGCCGGGCCAGCAGCCGCCCGCCGCGCCGCCGACGCCCCCGCAGGGGCCCGGGTACGGCTACCCGCAGCAGCCGCAGCCTCCGCAGCCGCCGGCCGGTTACGGGTACCCGGGCCAGCAGCCCGGACCGTACGGTCAGCCGCAGCAGCCGGGTCCGTACGGTCAGCCGCAGCAGCCGGGTCCGTACGGACAGCCCGGGTACGGGCAGCCGGGGTACGGACAGCCCGGGTACGGGCAGCCGGGGTACGGCTATCCGCAGGCGACCGTGCCGATGCAGGCACAGGCCGGGCAGCCGGGCGGACGCAAGATCAACACCACGGTGGCCATCATCGCCGCGGCCGTCGTGGCCATCGCCCTGATCGTGGGGACCGGCGTCTGGTACGCGTCCTCGTCCGGCAAGGACGACGACAAGCAGACCACCGCCGGCGGCGGCGACGGCAAGGGCGAGGAGAAGGGTAAGGGCGACGGCTCCACCGGCGGCTCCGGCGAGGGCACCGGGGGCACGTCCGGCGAGGCCAAGGAGAAGGCGCCCTCCGACCCCAAGTCCAAGGTGCTGTTCCAGGTGCCCGCGCCGAAGGTGCCCAAGGGCACCTCCAGCATCCCCATCGCGGGGTCCTGGCTGACCGATTCGGTCTACGCCAAGAGCGGGCTCTCCGAGATCACCGGCTACGACCGCGCGACCGGCGGCAAGAAGTGGACGCTGGACCTGCCCGGTCCGGTGTGCGCGGCGACCGGCCATCTCACCGAGGACAACAAGACGGCCATCGTCCACAAGCCGGCCATGCCCACCAAGGCGAACCCCCAGTCCTGCACCCAGGTCGCGCTGATCGACCTGGAGGCCGGCAAGCAGGTGTGGTCCAAGAGCGCCAAGTCCGGCACCATGCCGATCAGCTTCAACAACGTGACGCTCAGCGGCGGAACGGTGGCGGCCGGCAGCACCAGCGGCGGCGCCGCGTGGAGCATCGCCGACGGCAAGGAGCTGTGGGCGCCGAAGACCTCCGACTCCTGCTACGACGCCGGGTACGGCGGCGGTCCGAAGCTGGTCGCGGTCCGCAAGTGCGGTTCGTACGGCGAGGACCGTCAGCTGCACATCCAGACCGTCGACCCCAAGACCGGTGACGTCGTCACCGAGTACAAGATGGACGGCGGCATCGAGTACGCGGCCGTCGTGTCCACCGACCCCCTGGTGGTGGCCGCAGACGTCGGCGACTCCGCCGGTGACGGCAGCGGCATCTCCGACTTCTTCTCCGTCGACAACAAGACGGGCAAGCTGCGGGCCCGGCTCTCCGCGCCGGGCGACGAGTTCGCGGCCCGCTGCGACGGCATCTACAAGGTCGAGAACTGCACGGGGGTCACGGTCGGCAACGACCGGCTGTACATCGCGACCGAGGAGCACGACACCGGCGGGGACTCCTACGGCCAGACCAACGAGGTCGTGGCCTTCGACCTGGCGACCGGCAAGCAGACGGGCCAGCGGGCCGACGCCGGTGACGACTACGAGATCTACCCGCTGCGGATGGACGGCGGCAACGTGATCGCGTACAAGCGTCCGCCGTACGACAAGGGCGGGCAGGTCGTCAGCATCGACGGTGGCTCCTTCAAGCAGACCGTGTTGATGGAGAACCCGTCGACGGAGGCCGTGCGGGACGTCGAGTCGCGGATGTCGCCGGACTACTCGGAGGTCCTCTACGGGCAGGGGGGTCTGTACATGTCCTCCGTGTTCGCGAGTGACTACACCAGCCGTGACAAGGAGTACTCGGTGATCGCGTTCGGTACGAGCTGATCGGTTGCCGGTCGGCTTCGGTCGAGCGGTGGCGGCTTCGGTCGCATCCCTGGTGGGCTGCAACGGCCCCGTCCCTGTTCAGGGGCGGGGCCGTTCGCGTACCGCTCATCCCGCGCTCTTCGCCACCGAAGACGAGAATTTCGGCGTTCCGGGGCGATTCTCGCCGGTAGGGGGAGCGCGACGTCGAACAAGCGTGTAGCTTCCGGGGGCATCCGGGGGCGTGTGGTCTGGGGGATGGTTGTCCGATGGGAGTGCGGCTGATGGTGGTCGACGACCACCGATTGCTCGCCGAGGCGCTGGCCTCGGCGCTGAAGCTGCGAGGGCACAGGGTGCTGGCCGCGGCGGCGCCCGCGGCGGGGGCGGCGGATCTGGTGATCAGCAGGGCGCCGGAGGTGTGTCTGCTGGGGACGGCGGCGCCGGCGGAGGCCGGGACGTTCGATCCCGTGGTGAAGATCAAGCGGGAGCGGCCGCAGGTGGCGGTGGTGGTGCTGGGTCCTGTGCCGTCGCCGCGGGGGATCGCGGCGGCGTTCGCGCGCCGGGGCGTCGGGGTACGTCCGGCACGACGAGCGGATCGAGGGGGTCGAGCGGGCGATGCTCAAGGCGCGGGCGGGGAGGCCGCTGTGGCGCCGGCGTTGTTGCAGGGGGCGTTCGGGGAGCTGCTGAATCCCGCGGCTCAGCCGGATGACGAGGGGGCGCGGTTGTTGCAGATGCTGACGCCTCGGGAGGTGGAGGTGCTGGTGCGGGTCGCGGACGGGGAGGACACGCGGCTGATCGCGGCGGGGATGGGGATCGCGCCGTCCACGGCTCGGACGCATGTGCAGCGGGTGCTGATGAAGCTCGGGTGGGGTCGCGGCTGGAGGCGGCGGCCCTGGCGGCCCGCACGGGCCTCCTGGACCGCGCGTCCCCGCGGGGGCGGGCGGCTGACGCCTGCGGCTCGGTGGGGCTGGGGTGGGACGCCTGCGGCGCAGGGTTGCGGTGCGGTGGGGGCGGGCGTAGCGCCCAGGGGTGGCGGGTGGTGCGGGGCCGGGGTGGGGGGTCGTCCTCGGTCTGGCGCGATGGAGCGTGCTTGGGGGGTGCGGGGTGTTCACGCGCCAGCCGCTGCGGGCGCCCACCCCCACCCCGTCCCCTCCCCGCCATGGGCGACTTCCCGACGCCGGTGGCGTACCCCCAGGCGCACGGGGTGGTGCTTACGCGTACGGGGTGTGCAGCCCCCGTGAGAAGGGAGCCGCACACCCCGTGTTGGGAGGGGGCCGTCAGGTTGTGGGGGTGTTCTCGTCGGTCGGGGGTGGCGGCGGCGCCGTCGGACGGAGCCAGAGCCAGAGAAGGAACAGCAGGCCGAGGATCAGCATCCCCAGCCCCGTCCACAGGTTGATGTTGACCCCCTGCGCCTTGTCGATGTCGGCATCCGACGCGGTGAACCCGGCGATCATCACGATCACCCCGTACAGCACGAACAACCCACCGATGATCCGCCGGATGTCGAACAACCGGGCGGCCGTCGCGGACTTGGTCTCCAGCTCGGTGATCTCCTTCTGGAGGTCACTCTCGGAGTTGTGCTCGGACATGCTCTCTCAATCCTCCCGCGGTCAGAACGAGAACGGGATGTAGCAGGCGGCAGCCAGAATCACCGCACCCCAGCCCAGCAGCGCCGGCTTGCGGTACCACGCGTCGTCGCCCTCCGCGGGCGGCTCCGCCATGCCGGGCGAGCGGGTGCCGTACACCAGCCCCTGCAGTTCGGCCTTCGGCTTGGGTGCCGTGAAGAGCGACACCACGACCATGACCACCGCGCCCGCGACGAAGCCCGCGATCGCGGAGACGAAGTTGGCGCCCTGGTCGGAGGGGATGTCGATGATGCCCTGCTCGTAGATGACGAAGTAGTTGACCATCGCGGCCGTGGTGCCGGCGACCAGACCCCAGAAGCCCGACTTCATCGACGCGCGCTTCCAGAACATGCCGATGATGAAGACGACGAACATCGGCACGTTGAAGAAGGAGAACAGCGTCTGGAGGTAGGCCATGATGTTGGAGAAGGAGCTGGCCAGGAACGCCGTGCCGATGGACGCGACCACGCCGATCGCGGTGATCAGGCGGCCGAAGCGCACGTAGTAGGAGTCCTCGCGGTCCGTCACCACGTACTTCGCCCAGATGTCGGAGGTGAAGACGGTGTTGAACGAGGAGACGTTCGCCGCCATGCCTGCCATGAACGCGGCCAGCAGACCGGTCACGGCGATGCCCAGCACGCCGTTGGGCAGCAGCTGCTGCATCAGGAACGGGATGGCGTCGTTGTACTGCAGGTCCGAGCCGCTGGTGCCGATCTTCGGGACCAGCACGGCGGCGACCAGGCCGGGGATCATCACCAGGAAGACGATGAAGATCTTCGGGAAAGCGGCGATCAGCGGGGTGCGCTGGGCCGCCGACAGGTTCTTCGCGGACAGCGCGCGCTGCACCTCGGCGAAGTTGGTCGTCCAGTAGCCGAAGGAGAGGACGAAGCCGAGGCCGAGGACGATGGTGAGCCAGTTGGCGCCGAGCGGGTTGTCGCTGCCGATGCCGGTGCCGCCCCATGCGGTGACGAAGTTGTCGCCGTGCGCCTTGGTGAGGGAGTCGGTGAGGCCGTCCCAGCCGCCGACGCTCTTCAGGCCGAGCACGGTGATCGGGATGAGCGCCGCCAGGATGACGAAGAACTGCAGGACCTCGTTGTAGATCGCCGAGGACAGACCGCCCAGGGTGATGTAGCCGAGGACGAAGGCCCCGGCGACGACGATGGCCACCCACTGCGGCCAGCCGAGGAGGGCCTCCACGACGATCGCGAGGGCGTAGAGGTTGACGCCGGCGATCAGGATGGCGGCCGCCGCGAAGAGGATCGAGCTCAGCAGGTGCGCCGCCTTGTCGAAGCGCATCAGCAGGAACTCGGGGACCGAGCGGACCTTGGAGCCGTAGTAGAACGGCATCATCACCAGGCCGAGGAACACCATCGCGGGGATGGCGCCGATCCAGTACCAGTGCGTCGTGTAGACGCCGTACTGCGCGCTGTTCGCGGCCATGCCGAGGATCTCGGTGGCACCGAGGTTGGCGGCGATGAAGGCCAGTCCGGTGACCCAGGCGGGCAGCGAGCGCCCGGAGAGGAAGAAGTCCAGGCTGGTCTTGACCGATCGGCGGGCGGCGAATCCGATGCCCAGCACGACGACGAAGTAGATCCCGAGGATCGTGTAGTCCAGCCAGTTGGTGGGGAGCCGAAGCTCCGCGGCCAGGTATGTGGGGGTATGCATACGCACTCGCTTCGTTCGCGAACTGATCGATGCGGAATCTACGCTTCCGTGTTCAAGAACTGAACACGTTCCTACATGTTCTTTGTTTGATTGTGATGAGAGCCGTCCGCTGGTGAGTTGTGATGTGTTATGTTCGATTGTGTTGAGTGACGGGCGGGCGTGGAGGAGTACCCCAGTGAAGAAGACCTCGACCCGGCTGGCCGACGGCCGCGAGCTCATCTACTACGACCTCGGTGACGACACGGTCCGGGACGCGGTCGACCGCCGTCCGCTGGACGCCACCGTCACCACGTCCGAGATCCGGCACGACGCCCTGCTGGGCGACGCCGTCGCCGTCGCCTCGCACCGGCAGGGGCGGACGTACCACCCGCCGGCCGACCAGTGCCCGCTGTGCCCGTCGGAGGGCGGGCGGCTGAGCGAGATCCCCGACTCCTCGTACGACGTGGTGGTCTTCGAGAACCGCTTCCCCTCGCTCGCCGGGGACTCCGGCCGCTGCGAGGTCGTCTGCTTCACCTCCGACCACGACGCCTCCTTCGCCGCTCTGAGCGAACGGCAGGCACGGCTGGTGCTGGACGCCTGGACGGACCGGACGTCCGAGCTGTCGCATCTTCCCTCCGTTGAACAGGTGTTCTGCTTCGAGAACCGCGGCGCCGAGATCGGCGTCACGCTCCAGCACCCCCACGGGCAGATCTACGCCTACCCCTTCACCACCCCCCGCACCGCCCTGATGCTCCGCCAAGTGGCCACGCACAAGGAGGCGACCGGAGGCGAGAACCTGTTCGACGCCGTGGTCGCGCGCGAGCGGGCGGACGAGCGGGTCGTCCTGGAGGGTGAACACTGGGTGGCGTTCGTGCCGTACGCGGCGCACTGGCCCTATGAGGTCCACCTGTATCCCCGGCGCAGGGTGCCCGACCTGCTGGCACTGGACGAAGCGGCACGCGCGGAGTTCCCCCAGGTGTACCTGGAGCTGCTCAGGCGCTTCGACCGGATCTTCGGGGAGAACGAACCGCCGACGCCGTACATCGCCGCCTGGCACCAGGCGCCGTTCGGCCCGCTGGAGGACTTCGAGGGCGTGACGCGCGACGACTTCGCGCTGCACCTCGAGCTTTTCACCATCCGCCGTACGTCCGGCAAGCTGAAGTTCCTCGCGGGCTCCGAGTCCGGCATGAACGTGTTCATCAACGACGTGCCGCCGGAGCGCGCGGCCGAGCGACTGCGGGAGGTAGCGAGTTCATGAGCGGGAAGTACCTGGTCACCGGGGGCGCGGGATACGTAGGCAGCGTCGTCGCCCAGCATCTGGTCGAGGCCGGCCACGAGGTCGTCGTGCTCGACAACCTCTCCACCGGCTTCCGTGAGGGCGTCCCCGAGGGCGCCGCGTTCGTCGAGGGCGACATCCGCGATGCCGCCAAATGGCTGGACTCCTCGTACGACGGCGTGCTGCACTTCGCCGCCTTCTCCCAGGTCGGCGAGTCGGTGCAGAAGCCGGAGAAGTACTGGGACAACAACGTCGGCGGCACCATGGCGCTGCTCGGCGCGATGCGCGAGGCGGGCGTGGGCCGCCTGGTGTTCTCCTCCACGGCCGCCACGTACGGCGAGCCGGAGCAGGTGCCGATCCTGGAGACCGCCCCGACCCGGCCCACCAGCCCCTACGGCGCCTCCAAGCTCGCCGTCGACCACATGATCACCGGCGAGGCGAAGGCCCACGGCCTGGGCGCGGTCTCCCTGCGCTACTTCAACGTGGCCGGAGCCTACGGGCGTTACGGCGAGCGGCACGACCCCGAGTCGCACCTCATCCCCCTGGTGCTCCAGGTCGCCCAGGGCCGGCGCGAGGCGATCTCCGTCTACGGCGACGACTACCCGACGCCCGACGGCACCTGCGTACGGGACTACATCCACGTCGCGGACCTGGCCGAGGCCCACCTGCTCGCGCTGAAGGCGGCCACGCCCGGCGAGCACCTGGTCTGCAACCTCGGCAACGGCAACGGCTTCTCGGTCCGCGAGGTGATCGAGACCGTCCGCAAGGTCACCGGGCACCCGGTCCCCGAGGTCGTGGCGGAGCGCCGGGGCGGCGACCCCGCGGTCCTGGTGGCGTCCGCCGCCGCGGCCCGCGAGAAGCTGGGCTGGAACCCGTCGCGCGCGGACCTCGTGGGGATCGTCGCGGACGCGTGGGAGTTCGCGCAGCAGCGCGCCAAGTAAGAGGCAACGAAGGGGCAGGGGTCACGGGCATGAGCGAGTCCAGCGCGGCCGTCGCGGGAGCCGTCGCCGAACGGTTCGAGGAGCTGTACGGGAGTGCGCCCGACGGGGTGTGGGCGGCACCCGGCCGGGTCAACCTCATCGGCGAACACACCGACTACAACGACGGCTTCGTCATGCCGTTCGCCCTGCCGCACACCGCGGTGGCGGCGGTGTCCCGGCGCGACGACGGCGTCCTGCGGCTGCACTCGGCCGACATCGACGGGCCGGTCGTCGAACTCACGCCGGACGACCTCGTCCCCGCGTCCGACAAGCGCTGGACCGCCTACCCGGCGGGCGTGGTGTGGGCGCTGCGCGAGGCGGGGCACGCGGTCACCGGCGCGGACGTCCACCTGGCGTCCACCGTCCCGGCGGGCGCCGGCCTGTCCTCGTCGGCCGCCCTGGAGGTCGTCGTCGCCCTCGCGCTGAACGACCTGTACGACCTGGGGCTGCGCGGCTGGCAGCTCGCCCGCCTCTCGCAGCGCGCGGAGAACGTCTACGTCGGCGCGCCGGTCGGCATCATGGACCAGACGGCGTCCGCCTGCTGCGAGGCCGGCCACGCCCTGTTCCTCGACACCCGGGACCTGTCCCAGCGTCAGATCCCGTTCGACCTGGCCGCCGAGGGCATGCGCCTGCTCGTCGTCGACACCCAGGTCAAGCACAGTCACAGCGAGGGCGAGTACGGCAAGCGCCGTGAGGGCTGCGAGAAGGGCGCCGCGCTGCTCGGCGTCGACGCCCTGCGGGACGTGCCGTACGAGGACCTCGACGCGGCGCTGGAACGGCTCGGCGACGAGGAGGAGGTGCGGCGCCTGGTCCGTCACGTGGTGACGGAGGACCACCGCGTCGAGCAGGTGGTCTCCCTCCTGGAGTCCGGTGACACCCGCGCCATCGGCCCCCTCCTGGTCGAGGGCCACGCCTCCCTGCGCGACGACTTCCGCGTCTCCTGCCCGGAACTCGACCTGGTCGTCGACACGGCGGTCACCGCCGGGGCGCTCGGCGCCCGCATGACGGGCGGCGGCTTCGGCGGCTCGGCGATCGTCCTCACGGAGGAGGCGAACGTCCCCGCCGTCACGAAGGCGGTGGAGGAAGCCTTCGCGGCGGCGGGTCACAAGACCCCCCGCGTCTTCGAGGCGGTCCCTTCGGCGGGGGCACGGCGGGTGCGGTAACCGCTGCGACGCGTACGTCGGGCAAAGTCGTCCGGCGCCGGCCCGGCGGACAGCCGGGCCGGCGCCGACGGGTGTCAGGGAGACAGGCTCGCTGCCACGCGGTTCGCGCAGTCACGGTCGACCGCGTTGACGGACAGCCCGGTGAAGTCCTGAGCCTGCTCGGGGAGGGCACCGGTTCCGCCGATGAAGTCCGGCGTCCAAGGGGCCTTGCGCAGGGAGAGCACCTGTATCCCGTTGTTCGTCGAGAACTTCGTCTGGAGCCATCCCCGCTGCTTCAGCTCGTCAGCCATCCGTTCGGTTTCCCTCGGATCGGGTTCAGCTGCCGTGGACACCACGGCCGTCACCGCACAGGCGCTGAACTCGCGGTTGTCCTTGGTCTCGCTGAAGCGCGCCCCTTCGAACTCTCCCGCCGCCAGGCCGGCACGGATGTCCGCTTGTGCCCCCGCGAGGCTGATCGCGGCGCGAGGCGTGTCCCGGGACGCCGTTGTCCCGGTGCCCGGAGATTCCGGTTCCGCTCCCTCGTTCCCCCCGCCTCGCCCGATCACGGAACTGGCATGCTAGCGAGGGAAGTCGGTGAGCCGCCTCACCCAATCTGTTTCGTCAGGGTGTACTCCGTGATGCCCGGGGGGTAGTCGGGGATGACGCAGACCACGTCGTAGCCGTGCTTCCGGTAGAAGTCCGGGGCCTGGAAGTCCCAGGTCTCCACGCGGGACGCGGTGCAGGCGCGGTCGGTGGCGGCGAGGCGTTCCGCCTCGGTGAGGACGGCGGAGCCGAGGCCCCGGCCGCGGTGGGCGGCGCCGACCCACAGGTAGGTGACGTGGAGCCAGGTCGTCCAGGTGTGGCCGACCAGGCCGCCGGCGAGTTCGCCGTTCGCGTCCAGGGCCCACACGTGCAAAGGCGACTGCCGCTCGGCAGGGGTGCCGCGCAGCGCGCGCAGGACCGGTGAGGCCGCCGTGTTGGTGTCCCGGAGCCGCTTGTGGAGCAGATCGCGTCGGGCCTTGTCGACTTCTGTCTCAAGACGAAACATGCGGCACACCTTAAACGCGCAAGGCCGCAAGTTCTGCAAATCCGCTTCCGCTCCGGGCCCCCGCCCGTACCCTGATGCTCAGCGCCGGTGGGGGCCGGCGTGCGTTCAGGGGGCGAGACAGCCGGGCACGGCGGCCGGGCGCAGGCGCCGGCCCGTCCCGCGTCCGGCGAGGAAAGCCACGGGGGCCTCGGTGCCGTGTCCGCGCCGGTGTCGTCCACCGGCGACGGGGTAGTCCCCTGCTCTGGGAAGAGCACGGGGAAGGGGGTTACGTGGTTCGCATTCGAGTCCTGGTCGTCGACGACCATCGCATCTTCGCCGAGTCACTGGCCGCGGCGCTGGCCGCGGAGCCCGACGTCGACGTGTCCGCGGCGGGCAGCGGCCCGGCGGCGCTGCGGTGTCTGGAGCGGGCGGCCGCCGAGGGGCGGCGGTTCGACGTGCTGCTCGTCGACGCCGACCTGGGCGTCCCGACGGCACCGGCCGGCCGTCCGGCCGTGCCCGTGCAGGCCGTCGACGAGGACGGGCTGGTCGACGGCATCTCGCTGGTCACCGGGGTGCGATCGGCGCAGCCCCAGGTCAGGGTGGTGGTCCTCGCCGAGAAGGACGACCCGGCCCGTGCGGCACTCGCCCTGCAGGCGGGCGCCTCCGGCTGGGTGGCCAAGGACTGCTCGCTGAGCCGGCTGCTCACCGTCATCCGCGGGGTGCTGCGCGACGAGACCCATCTGCCGCCCGCCCTGCTGACGGGCGTCCTGCGGGAACTCACCGCGGCCCGCCGCCACCGCACGGAGAGCGAACGGCTGGTGGAGTCGCTCACCCCGCGGGAGCGGGAGGTGCTGCGGTGCATGGTCGCGGGCCTGGGGCGCAAGGCGGTCGCCGAGCGCCTGTACCTGTCCCCGCACACCGTGCGCACCCACATGCAGAACGTCCTCGGCAAACTGGGCGTGCACTCCACGCTGGCCGCCGTGGCCCTCGCCCGCCGGGCGGGCGTCGGACCGGTGGACCTAACCGGGAATGTTGTCGAACGGGGCGGTCAACTGGCGTAGCAAGGACGCCAGTTCCACACGCTGGGTGCGGGTGAGCCCTTCGAGGATCGCCCGCTCCTGGGCGAGCAGCCCGGCCAGCGCCTGATCGGCGCGGTCCCGGCCCTCCCCGGTCAGCCGCACCAGCACACCGCGCCGGTCGCTGGGGTCCGGCAGCCGCTCCACCAGACCCTTCTTGGCGAGGCGGTCGATGCGGTTGGTCATCGTGCCCGAGGTGACGAGCGTCTGCGTGAGCAGCTGCCCCGGCGAGAGCTGGTACGGGGTGCCCGCGCGGCGCAGCGCGGTCAGGACGTCGAACTCCCAGGACTCCAGGCCGTGCTCGGTGAAGGCGAGGCGGCGTGCGCGGTCCAGGTGCCGGGCCAGCCTGCTCACCCGGCTCAGCACCTCGAGCGGTTCCACGTCGAGGTCCGGGCGCTCCCGGCGCCACGCTGCGACCAGCCGATCGACCTCGTCCTCCATAAGGATCAGTGTAGTGGTTGTGTCGACATGAAGTCTCTTGATGTCGAGTGTCTTGACGTCGAGAGTAATGAGGGGTGACGCTGGAGGTACGCCGATCCGCGATCCGGGAGGTCCCGTGTCCGCAGCCGCCGCCCGTCCCGTCTGGGACCCCGTCCAGTACCTGCGTCACGCCGGGCACCGCAGCCGGCCCTTCACCGACCTGCTCGCCCGCGTCCCCCGCCTGCCCGGCGCACCGCCCCGCATCGCCGACCTCGGCTGCGGCGCGGGCAACGTCACCGCGCTGCTCACCGGCCGCTGGCCCACCGCCCGCGTCACCGGCTACGACAACGCCCCCGAGATGCTCGACAAGGCCCGCGTCGACCACGAGGGCCCCACCGATGGGGGCGGCCGGCTCGACTTCGCCCACGCCGACGTCCGCACCTGGACCCCGCGGGAGCCGTACGACCTGATCGTCAGCAACGCCACCCTGCAGTGGATCCCCGGGCACGTGCGGCGGTTCGGCGCGTGGATCGAGGGGCTTGCGCCCGGCGGCACCTTCGCCTTCCAGGTGCCCGGCAACTTCGATGCCTCGAGCCACGTCCTGATGCGTGACCTGGCCGCCTCCCCGCGCTGGCGGGACCGCCTGACCGGCGTGCTGCGCCACGAGGACGCCGTCCTGCGTCCCGAGGAGTACCTGGCGCACCTGGCGGACCTCGGCTGCACGGTCGACGCCTGGGAGACCACGTACGTCCACCTGCTGACGGGGCAGGACCCGGTGCTCGACTGGGTCAAGGGCACCGGCCTGCGGCCCGTCCTCACCGCCCTCGCCGACGAACCCGGGGCGCGGGACGCCTTCCTCGACGAGTACCGCTCCGCGCTGCGCGACGCCTACCCGGCCACCGCGCACGGCACCCCGTTCCCGTTCCGCCGTGTCTTCGCCGTCGCCGTCAAGGGGGCCTGACCCGTGCTGAGCGCCCTCGACCATGTGCAGCTCGCCGCACCGCCCGGCTCCGAGGACCTTCTGCGCGCCTTCTACGCCGGCGCCCTCGGCCTCACCGAGGTGCCGAAACCGCCCACCCTGGCCGCACGCGGCGGCTGCTGGTTCGAGACCGGGGACGTACGGCTCCACCTGGGCGTCGAGCGTGACTTCCGCCCCGCCCGCAAGGCCCACCCCGGTCTGCGGGTGACCGGCATCGAGGCGTTCGCCGGCCGGCTGGCCGCCCACGGCGCCCCGGTCACGTGGGACGACGCGCTCCCGGGCCACCGCCGCTTCTTCAGCGAGGACCCGGTCGGCAACCGCCTGGAGTTCCTGGAGAGCCTGCCTGCGGGACAGGGCTGACGGGACCGGAGCCTGCCCGCCGGCCAGGCCCCTAGGCCTTGCGGTGGCCTATCAGGCGCGGCTTCGGCTCCAGGCCGTCCAGGCCGTGCCAGGCGAGGTTGACCAGATGGGCCGCCACCTCCGCCTTCTTCGGCTTGCGGACGTCCAGCCACCACTGGCCCGTCAGGGCGACCATCCCCACCAGCGCCTGCGCGTACAGCGGCGCCAGCTTCGGGTCGAAGCCGCGGCTCTTGAACTCGCGGCCCAGGATGTCCTCCACCTGGGTGGCGATGTCCGAGATCAGCGAGGCGAACGTCCCCGTCGACTGGGGGATGGGGGAGTCACGGACCAGGATGCGGAACCCGTCCGTGTACTCCTCGATGTAGTCCAGCAGGGCGAACGCGGCCTGCTCGCACAGCTCACGCGGATGTCCGGCCGTCAGCGAGCCGGTCACCATGTCCAGCAGACGCCGCATCTCGCGGTCCACGACCACCGCGTACAGCCCTTCCTTGCCGCCGAAATGCTCGTAGACCACCGGTTTGGAGACCCCGGCCTTCGCCGCGATCTCCTCCACCGACGTGCCTTCGAACCCCTTCGCCGCGAAGAGGGTGCGGCCGATCTCCAGCAGCTGCTGGCGGCGCTCCGCACCGGTCATCCGGGTGCGGCGCGCACGCCGCGGCTTGTCATTGCTGGGGGTGCTGGAGTCGGTCGCCACGGCGACCATCATGCCGCCTCGGCGGGTTCCTTCCCGCGCCGGGCGGCGCCGTCCGGGGCGACACGCCGCGAATCGATACGCGAGCGTGACGGCCACCGCACGTCGGACGCCCATCCCAGCTGCTCGAACCAGCGGATCAGCCGGGCCGAGGAGTCGACCTGCCAGCGCTCCACCCCGTGCCGCGCGGACGTCGGGTCGGCGTGGTGCAGGTTGTGCCAGGACTCACCGCACGACAGCACCGCGAGCCACCACACGTTGCCCGAACGGTCCCGCGACTTGAAGGGACGCTTGCCGACCGCGTGGCAGATCGAGTTGATCGACCACGTCACGTGGTGCAGCAGGGCCACCCGGACGAGTGAACCCCAGAAGAAGCCGGTGAAGGCGCCCCACCACGACATGGTCGCCAGGCCGCCGATCAGCGCGGGCAGCCCCAGCGACACCAGCGTCCACAGCACGAACTGGCGGGAGATCGCCCGCAGCGTGCGGTCCTTGATCAGGTCCGGCGCGTACTTCTCCTGCGGTGTCTGCTCCTCGTCGAACATCCACCCGATGTGCGCCCACCACAGGCCCTTGATCAGTGCCGGGATCGTCTCCCCGTACCGCCACGGCGAATGCGGGTCGCCCTCGGCGTCGGAGAACTTGTGGTGCTTGCGGTGATCGGCCACCCAGCGCACCAGCGGCCCCTCGACCGCCATCGAGCCGGCGATCGCCAGCGCGATCTTCAGCGGCCGCTTCGCCTTGAACGAGCCGTGGGTGAAGTGACGGTGGAAGCCGATGGTGATGCCGTGGCATCCCAGGAAGTAGAAGAAGACCAGCAGACCGAGGTCCAGCCAGCTCACCCCCCATCCCCAGGCCAGCGGCACAGCGGCCACCAGCGCCAGGAAGGGGACGACGATGAAGAGCAGCAGCGTCAGCTGCTCGATGGAGCGTTTCCGCTCCCCGCCCAGCGTGGCGGAGGGCACGTCGTCGTCGGACCGGGACTGCTTCGGGGCTTCGTCGAGCACATCGGAGCTTGAGGTCATGCGTTCCCCTGTGGGGTATGTGGAATGAGGGAAGGTGCCGAACTGCCGGAACCGCCTCTCTTTCCTACGGTCCCGTAACCTACGGCATCGTAAGTATGACAGTGCGTTGCCCGGCGGCAAGAGCCCGTGGGCCAGCGCGTCCGGCTCGACACCTATCCTTGGAAGTCGGTCGGACAGCGCGGTCCGCTCTGATTTCTTCCCGGACGTCCGGCCCGCAAGCGGCGCACGCCGCGCGAGACGCTCGTTCGGGTTCCCTCCAGACGAGCTTCAACACTGCAAGGAGCCGCACCTGTGAGCAGTGCCGACGACCAGACCACCACGACGAGCACCGAGCTGCGTGCAGACATCCGCCGACTGGGCGACCTCCTCGGGGAGACGCTGGTACGGCAGGAGGGTCCGGAGCTCCTCGACCTCGTCGAGAAGGTCCGCCGCCTCACCCGCGAGGACGGCGAGGCCGCCGCCGAGCTGCTGCGCGGCACCGAACTGGAGACGGCGGCCAAGCTGGTCCGCGCCTTCTCCACGTACTTCCACCTGGCGAACGTCACCGAACAGGTGCACCGCGGACGCGAACTGGCGGCCCGTCGCGCCGCCGAGGGCGGCCTGCTCTCCCGCACCGCCGACCGCCTCAAGGACGCCGACCCCGAGCACCTGCGCGAGACCGTCCGCAACCTCAACGTGCGGCCCGTCTTCACCGCGCACCCCACCGAGGCCGCCCGCCGCTCCGTCCTCAACAAGCTCCGCCGGATCGCCGCCCTCCTGGAGACCCCGGTGCTCGCCTCCGACCGGCGCCGCCTGGACACCCGCCTCGCGGAGAACATCGACCTCGTCTGGCAGACCGACGAACTGCGCGTGGTGCGCCCCGAGCCCGCCGACGAGGCCCGCAACGCCATCTACTACCTCGACGAACTCCACGCCGGCGCCGTCGGCGACGTCCTGGAGGACCTCACCGCCGAGCTGGAGCGCGTCGGCGTCCATCTCCCGGACGACACCCGCCCGCTGACCTTCGGCACCTGGATCGGCGGCGACCGCGACGGCAACCCCAACGTCACCCCCCAGGTCACCTGGGACGTCCTCATCCTCCAGCACGAGCACGGCATCAACGACGCCCTGGAGATGATCGACGAGCTGCGCGGCTTCCTGTCCAACTCCATCCGCTACACCGGCGCGACGGACGAGCTGCTGACCTCCCTGCAGGCCGACCTCGAAGCACTCCCCGAGATCAGCCCCCGCTACAAGCGCCTCAACGCCGAGGAGCCCTACCGGCTCAAGGCCACGTGCATCCGGCAGAAGCTGGAGAACACCAAGCTCCGCCTCGCCAAGGGCACCCCCCACGAGCCCGGCCGCGACTACCTCGGCACCGGTGAACTCCTCACCGACCTGCGGATCATCCAGGCCTCCCTGCGCGAGCACCGCGGCGGCCTCTTCGCCGACGGGCGCCTGGCCCGCACCATCCGCACCCTCGCCGCCTTCGGCCTCCAGCTCGCCACCATGGACGTCCGCGAGCACGCCGACGCCCACCACCACGCCCTCGGCCAGCTGTTCGACCGGCTGGGCGAGGAGTCCTGGCGCTACGCCGACATGCCCCGCGACTACCGCTCCAAGCTCCTCGCCAAGGAGCTGCGCAGCCGGCGCCCGCTCGCCCCCACCCCGGCGCCCGTCGACGCGGCCGGCGAGAAGACCCTCGGCGTCTTCCGGACCGTCAAGCGCGCCCTGGAGGTCTTCGGACCCGAGGTCGTCGAGTCGTACATCATCTCCATGTGCCAGGGCGCCGACGACGTCTTCGCCGCCGCGGTCCTCGCCCGCGAGGCCGGCCTGATCGACCTGCACGCCGGCTGGGCCAAGATCGGCATCGTGCCGCTGCTGGAGACCACCGACGAGCTCAAGGCCGCCGACACCATCCTCGAGGACATGCTCTCCGACCCGTCCTACCGGCGCCTCGTCGCGCTCAGGGGCGACGTCCAGGAGGTCATGCTCGGCTACTCCGACTCCTCCAAGTTCGGCGGCATCACCACCAGCCAGTGGGAGATCCATCGCGCCCAGCGCCGGCTGCGCGACGTCGCCCACCGCTACGGCGTCCGCCTGCGCCTCTTCCACGGCCGCGGCGGCACCGTGGGCCGCGGCGGCGGCCCCTCGCACGACGCGATCCTCGCCCAGCCCTGGGGCACCCTGGAGGGCGAGATCAAGGTCACCGAGCAGGGCGAGGTCATCTCCGACAAGTACCTCATCCCGTCCTTGGCCCGGGAGAACCTGGAACTGACGGTGGCCGCCACGCTGCAGGCGTCCGCGCTGCACACCGCGCCCCGCCAGTCCGGCGAGGCCCTCGCCCGCTGGGACGCCGCCATGGACGTCGTCTCCGACGCCGCCCACTCCGCGTACCGGGCCTTCGTCGAGGACCCCGACCTGCCGACGTACTTCCTCGCCTCCACGCCGGTCGACCAGCTCGCCGAACTGCACCTGGGCTCGCGGCCCTCCCGTCGCCCCGGCTCGGGCGTCTCGCTCGACGGCCTGCGCGCCATCCCGTGGGTGTTCGGCTGGACCCAGTCCCGGCAGATCGTCCCCGGCTGGTTCGGCGTCGGCTCCGGCCTCAAGGCCCTGCGCGAGGCCGGCCTGGACACCGTGCTCGACGAGATGTACGAGCAGTGGCACTTCTTCCGCAACTTCATCTCCAACGTGGAGATGACCCTCGCCAAGACCGACCTGCGGATCGCCCGCCACTACGTCGACACCCTCGTCCCCGACGAGCTCAAGCACGTCTTCGCCACCATCGAGGCGGAGCACGAGCTGACCGTCACCGAGGTGCTGCGCGTCACCGGCGAGCGGGAACTGCTGGACGCCGACCCCGTCCTCAAGCAGACCTTCGCCATCCGCGACGCCTACCTGGACCCGATCTCCTACCTCCAGGTGGCCCTGCTCAAGCGCCAGCGCGACGCGGCCGCCGCGGAGCAGCAGCCCGACCCGCTGCTCTCCCGCGCCCTGCTGCTCACCGTCAACGGCGTCGCCGCGGGCCTGCGCAACACCGGCTGACGGGCCGGCCGCACGAAAGGGCGGTGCCCCTGACCTCGAAGGAGGCCAGGGGCACCGCCCTTTCCACGCACGAGCGGCGCCTACAGCGCCACGAACGCCGCCGTCAGCACTCCCGCGCCCGCCAGCGCCATCAGCCACGCGAGCCGGGTCCGCAGCAGACCGCCCGCCACCACCACCGACGCCAGCAGCAGCGCGCCCCCGAGCGGCACCCACGCGTACAGGATCCCCGCCGGACCGGCCCGCACCGCCTCCCGGCCGCCCGGTTTCAGCACCACCGTGTAGGTACGGCCCTTCTCCACCGCCACCGAGTCGTCCAGCACCACCTTCGCGCGCGGCTGCGACCCCGGAGACAGCGGCGCGTACGGACCCGAGCAGCCGTCGTCGGCGCACCGCGTCACCTCCACCGTGCCGCGCTCGCGCCCCTTGGTCAGCATCACGTGCTGCGCCGTGCCCCACGACGCCCACACACCGGCGATCAGGATCAGCACGGCGACCGTGCCCATCGCCGCGTACCGGCCGAAACGCAGCGCGGAGCCACCGCGCGAGGAACGGACCCCAGAAGGCATGGCCGCGATCTTTGGCCATGACCTCGCGGCTGGTCAACTCGCGGGGGCCCGCCGGGCGACATGTCCCGCGAAGTCCCCCTCAGCAGGTCACGAGTTGTACGCGCTCTGCGCCCGCTCCAGCCCCTCGGTCACCAGACACTCCACCGCGTCCGCCGCCCGGTCCACGAGGTAGTCCAGCTCCTTGCGCTCCGCCGACGAGAAGTCCTTCAGCACGAAGTCCGCCACCTGCATCCGCCCCGGCGGCCGGCCGATCCCGAACCGCACCCGGTGGTACTCCCGCCCGAACGCCCCCGTCAGCGACTTCAGGCCGTTGTGCCCGTTGTCCCCGCCGCCCAGCTTCAGCCGCAGCGACCCGTAGTCGATGTCCAGCTCGTCATGGACCGCCACCACACGGTCCACCGGCACCTTGTAGAAGTCGCGCAGCGCGTTCACCGGCCCGCCCGACAGATTCATGTACGACATCGGCTTCACCAGCACCACCCGCCGGCTCCCCGGCCCCGGCGGCCCGACCCGGCCCTCCACGACCTGGGCCTGCGCCTTCGCCGCCCGCTTGAACCGGCCGCCCATCCGCTCCGCCAGCAGGTCCGCCACCATGAACCCCACGTTGTGCCGGTTCATCGCGTACCCCGGCCCCGGATTGCCCAGCCCCGCGATCAGCCAGGGACCCGCCGCACCCGCATCCGCCGTCACACCCACGCCTTCCTCCACACATACGCGTCGGCCGCCGCCCCCGCACGGGAGCAGCGGCCGACCAACGACGACTCTCTACCAGGCTCAGGCCTCGGCGGCGGCCTCGTCGCCCTCGGCACCCTCCGGGGCCTCCTCGGCCTGCGCAGCCAGGACCTGCAGCACCACGGCGTCGTCGTCCACGGACAGGGTCACACCGCTCGGCAGCGTGATCTCCTTGGCGAGGACGGAGGCGCCGGCCGCCAGACCCTCGACCGACACGGTCACGCTCTCCGGGATGTGGGTGGCCTCGGCCTCGACCGGAAGCGCGGACAGGACGTGCTCCAGCAGGTTGCCGCCGGGGGCCAGCTCGCCCTCGGTGTGCACCGGGATCTCGACCTGGACCTTCTCGCCGCGCTGCACCAGCTGCAGGTCGACGTGGACCAGGAAGCCCTTCAGCGGGTCACGCTGCACGGACTTCGGGATCGCCAGCTCGGTGCTCTTGCCGTCGATGTCCAGCGCGATCAGGACGTTCGGCGTACGCAGCGCCAGCAGCAGCTCGTGACCGGGAAGGGTCAGGTGCAGCGGGTCGGAACCGCGCCCGTACAGGACACCCGGAACCTTGTCTTCACGACGGATACGGCGCGCGGCACCCTTGCCGAACTCGGTGCGCGACGCGGCGGAGATCTTCACCTCGGACATACTCACTCCTCGAAGTCAGAAACGGACGTGGTCACCCGGCCACGAACGGCCTGCTACGAAGAGCGCGTCGATAACGGACCGCCGTACGAGCCTCAGAAGAAGCGGTACGGCCTCCCTCGCCGAGCAACTCGAGAAGTCTACTCGGACCAGGAGGCCGGACCCAAAACGATCACCGGCAGCCGAACGGACGCGCGACTGCAGAACCCTTACTGCTCGTCGAACAGGCTGGTCACGGACCCGTCCTGGAACACCTCACGCGCCGCCCGCGCGATCGTCGGAGCGATCGACAGCACCGTGATCTTGTCCAGGCTCTCGCTCAGCTCACTCGGCGTCGGCAGCGTGTTCGTGAACACGAACTCACTCACCCGCGAGTTCTTCAGCCGGTCCGCCGCCGGACCCGACAGCACACCGTGCGTCGCCGTCACGATCACGTCCTCGGCACCGTGCGCGAACAGGGCGTCCGCCGCCGCGCAGATCGTGCCGCCCGTGTCGATCATGTCGTCCACCAGGACACAGACACGGCCCTTCACCTTGCCGACGACCTCGTGCACCGTGACCTGGTTCGCCACGTCCTTGTCCCGGCGCTTGTGCACGATCGCCAGCGGCGCACCCAGCCGGTCGCACCAGCGGTCCGCCACCCGCACCCGGCCGGCGTCCGGGGACACCACCGTCAGCTTCGAGCGGTCCACCTTCGCACCCACGTAGTCCGCGAGCAGCGGCAGCGCGAACAGGTGGTCCACCGGGCCGTCGAAGAAGCCCTGGATCTGATCCGTGTGCAGATCCACCGTCAGCAGCCGGTCCGCACCCGCGGTCTTCATCAGGTCCGCGATCAGCCGCGCCGAGATCGGCTCACGGCCACGGTGCTTCTTGTCCTGACGGGCATAGCCGTAGAACGGCACGATCACCGTGATGGAACGGGCCGACGCACGCTTCAACGCGTCGATCATGATCAACTGCTCCATGATCCACTTGTTGATCGGCGCCGTGTGGCTCTGGATCAGGAAACAGTCGGCGCCACGGGCCGACTCCTGATACCGCACATAGATCTCGCCGTTCGCGAAGTCGAAGGCCTTCGTCGGGACAACCCCGACACCCAACTGCTGGGCGACCTCCTCGGCAAGCTCGGGGTGGGCGCGGCCGGAGAAGAACATCATCTTCTTCTCGCCGGTCGTCTTGATCCCGGTCACAGCACTGTCTCCTCAGAGGTTTCTCAGCTGGTGGGGGTGCGCATCTGCACCTATCACGGTACGCCGTCCCGGACGGAACGCTCTCCGGTCAGTCCTCGCCGTCCCGCTCCTGCGACGCCGCCTCCGCGGCCTTCGCGGCAGCACTCCCGGGACGCTTGCGCGCCACCCAGCCCTCGATGTTCCGCTGCTGGCCGCGAGCCACCGCCAGCGAACCGGGCGGCACATCCTTCGTGATGACCGAGCCCGCGGCCGTGTAGGCGCCGTCGCCGATCGTGACAGGAGCCACGAACATGTTGTCCGACCCGGTCCGGCAGTGCGACCCGACCGTCGTGTGATGTTTGTCCTGTCCGTCGTAATTGACGAACACACTCGCCGCACCGATGTTCGAGAACTCGCCGATCGTGGCATCCCCCACGTACGACAGGTGCGGAATCTTCGTCCCCTCACCGATCGACGCGTTCTTCGTCTCCACGTACGTACCGATCTTGCCCTTGCGCGCCAGCCGCGTCCCCGGACGCAGATACGCGAACGGACCCACCGACGCCTCCGGACCCACCTCGGCACCCATCGACACCGTGTTGTCCACCCGCGCCCCCGCACCCACCCGGGTGTCCGTCAGCCGCGTGTTCGGACCCACCTCGCAACCCTCCGCCAGATGCGTCGCACCGTGCAGCTGCGTCCCCGGGTGCACCACGACGTCCTGCTCGAACGTCACCGTCACGTCCACCCACGTCGACGCCGGGTCCACCACCGTCACGCCCGACAGCATCGCCGCCGTCAGCAGCCGCTCGTTCAGGATCCGCCGCGCCTCGGCCAGCTGCACACGGTTGTTGATCCCCGCGATCTCCCGGTGGTCACCCGCCACCGACGCACCCACCCGGTGTCCCGCCTCGCGCAGGATCCCCAGCACGTCCGTCAGGTACTCCTCACCCTGACTGTTGTCCGTCCGCACCTTCTTCAGCGCGTCCGCCAACAGGGCGCCGTCGAACGCGAACACACCCGAGTTGATCTCCCGGATCGCCCGCACCTCGTCGGAGGCGTCCTTGTGCTCCACGATCGCCGTCACCGCGCCCGAACCGTCCCGCACGATGCGCCCGTAACCGGTCGCGTCCGGCATCTCCGCCGTCAGCACCGTCACCGCGTTGCCGTCCGCCACGTGCGTCTCGGACAGCCGGCGCAGCGTCTCACCGGTCAGCAGCGGGGTGTCACCGCACACCACCACCACGGTCCCGTCCACGGAACCGCCCAGCTCCTCCAGACCCATCCGCACGGCGTGCCCCGTGCCGTTCTGCTCCGCCTGCACGGCGGTACGCGCCTCGGGGGCGACCTCGGCGAGATGGGCGGTCACCTTCTCGCGTGCGTGACCCACGACCACGACGAGGCTGGCCGGGTCCAGTTCACCGGCGGCGGCGAGTACATGGCCCACCAGGGAACGGCCACAGATGTCGTGCAGGACCTTCGGTGTGGCCGACTTCATACGGGTGCCCTCACCCGCTGCGAGAACGACGACGGCTGCCGGGCGATTGGCGCTCACGGGATGCCCTTCGGCTGTGTTGGAGGTGGGGGATGGACATCCGCAGGATACCGGGGTGTTTCCGGGGGGACATGAGAGCGGGTCCTGACCGTACCGGTCAGGACCCGAACTGAGGATGTGCTCCCGGGGGAGGACTCGAACCCCCATGATCAGAGCCAAAATCTGACGTCTTGCCCTTAGACGACCCGGGATTACCCTTATGTCCGATTTCGCGTATCGGACGAGGTGGCAGCCCCTACTATGCCGTACCACCAGCCTTCGATGCGACGGTACAGGTCGGCTCCGTTCCTCACGTCCACGCGGAGGCATCCCCGGTACGTGTCACCAGTGTTCTTCCGGTTCGTCACTGACGGACCGCGAGCTGTTCCTGCTCGGGGTGGGCCTCTACTGGGCCGAGGGCTCGAAGCGGAAACCGCACAACCCGCAGGAGAGCCGATCTCGTTCGTCGCAGCCGCTCGGGTCCGCTGCCGCTCCTCCTCGCGGAGCCGCAGCTTCGCCTCCCAGCCCCGCCGGGCGATGGCCGCCGCCTCCTCACGGCTCCGCTTCCGCTCCGGTCTCGGCAGATCCCGTACCCACAAGGAGATCGAGCTCTTCGAGCAGCCCAGCTCGACCTGGATCCGGTCGTAGGTCCAGCCCTTGAGACGGAGCTCGCGAGCTTCCGCCCGCAGGTCGTCCTTGGCGTTGGGGCGTTTGGTCCACTCCGGGGCCGGTTCGCCCTGGAGGAGGCGGTTGAGGATGTCGTTGTTGTCGACGTGGAGGCGGTCGCGGATCTGGCGTCGGCTGAGGCCTGCGCGGCGCAGGGCGACTGCCTGGTCGCGGAGGCCTTCGAAGTCGGCGTATTTGCTGGTCGGATGTGCCATGGGCATACCGTCCGGGCGGAATGGAGTGTTCCTGCCTCGAACGGTGATCGATTCAGCAGTTCGAGGGATTGTGGGGCGTATCGCGGTCGATCGGTCACTCGGTGTGGTCCGTCGCCGAGGTGAAAACTCCCCGGAAATGGGGCTGGGGGCGCCTTTAGGCTGGGGGCATGACCACGACGGGGGAAGACCATGTGACGGCCCGGGGAGGGCCCTGGTGGTGGGAGCGGCGGCGCAGTGCCGTGCTCGATGTGGGGCTCGCGGTGGTGTCCGCGCTGGAGTGCGGGTTCGAGGGGGTGCCGTTCGCCTGGGAGGCGGGCATCCCGGTCGCCGTGGGGGTGCTGTTCGGGCTGGCGGCCGGGTCGGTGCTGCTGGTGCGGCGCCGGTGGCCGATCGCGGTGGTGCTGGTGGCGATCGCGGTGACGCCGGCGGCGATGGGGTTCCTGCTGGGGATCGTGGGGCTGTATTCGCTGGCCGCGTCGGATCTGCCGCGCCGGATCATCGGGTCGCTGGCGGGCATGCAGTCGGTGGGTGTGCTGATCGTGATGTTCGTGCGGATGCGGCAGGACATCGCGCGGGGGGACGTGGACGTCGGTGACTGGCTGGTGCCGTTCGCGTCGGTGACGATGGCGCTGGGTGTGACGGCTCCGCCGGTGCTGCTGGGTCTGTACGTCGGGGCGCGGCGGCGGCTGATGGAGAGTCTGCGGGAGCGGGCGGACAGTCTGGAGCGGGAGCTTCAGCTGCTCGCGGAGCGGGCGGAGGAGCGCGCGGAGTGGGCGCGGGGTGAGGAGCGGACCCGGATCGCGCGGGAGATGCACGACGTGGTGGCGCACCGGGTGAGTCTGATGGTGGTGCACGCGGCGGCGTTGCAGGCGGTGGCTCGTAAGGACCCGGAGAAGGCGGTGAAGAACGCCGCGCTGGTGGGGGACATGGGCCGGCAGGCGCTGACGGAGCTGCGGGAGATGCTCGGGGTGCTGCGTGCGGGCGGGGACGCCGTGCGGTCGCGGGCGCAGGGGCGTCGGTGCCGCTCGCGGCGGTGGGTGTGGCCGCGCGGCGGCCGCGTCGCGGGTGGTGCGGGAGGAGGCGGTCGAGGGGCCGTCGTTGTCGGAGATCGACGAGTTGGTGGGGCAGTCGGCCGCGGCGGGGATGGTCGTCGATCTGTCGGTGGAGGGGGAGTGCCGGTCGTACGCGCCGGAGGTGGAGGCGACGGCGTACCGGGTGGTGCAGGAGGCGTTGACGAACGTCCACAAGCACGCGGCGGGTGCGAAGACGTATGTGCGTCTGGCGCACCGGGTGTCGGAGATCGCGATGCAGGTGGAGAACGAGCCGCCGTCGGGGCGGGGTCGTCGGCGGGGCTGCCGTCGGGCGGCAACGGTCTGGTGGGGATGCGGGAGCGGGTGTCCGCGCTGGGCGGGGTGTTCGTGTCGGGGCCGACGGACGCGGGGGTTTCCGGGTGTCGGCGGTGATTCCGGCGTCGTAGGGCGCCGTGGTTGCGGCGGGGGCGGCCCGGGGTGGGGGAGCTCGCGGTGGGGGTCAGCCCGCGGTGAGGCGCTGGGGCTGGATGCCGGAGACCAGGGTGGCGAGGGCGTGGTCGATGTCGGGGCCGAGGTACCAGTCGCCGGTGTGGTCGAGGGCGTAGACGCGGCCCTGTGCGTCGATGGCGAGGAGTGCCTGGGTGTCGGTCTCGGCGCCGAGGGGGCAGACCTCGGTGTCCAGGGCGCGGCCGAGGTCGCCGAGGGTGCGGGCGAGGTGGAGGCCGTGCATCGGGTCGAGGTGGAGTGCGGTGGGGGCGACCTGTCGGCCGGGTCCGGTGGGCCGGATGTGGAGTCCGCCGAATTCGGCCCAGGCTTCGACGGCTGCGGGGAAGACGGTGTGCCGGTGTCCGGCGGGCGAGGTGTGGTCGCGGAGGGTGTCGGCCCAGACCTCGGCCTGTTTGATGTCCCAGCGTCCGGGCTGCCAGCCGCCGGCGCGCAGTGCGGCGTCGACGGGCACGGCGAACCTGGTGGTCGAGGTGCGGTCGGTGTGCATCGGCCCTTCGTTCGTCGAGGTCGTGTGGTGGTGCGGGGGGTGGTTCAGCCGTCGGTGGCGGGGTCGACCGTGCGGACGCCGAAGTGGGCGGTGAGGGCGGTGCAGGCGCGGCAGGGGGCGGCGTAGCTGCCGTGGAGGGGGTCGCCGTCCTCGCGGATGCGGCGGGTGGTGAGTTTGGCGTGCTTGAGGGCCCTGCGGGCCTCGCCGTTGGTCATGGGCTTGCGGGCGGCGCGCTTGCTGCGGGCGGCGTCGGCGGTGGCGATGTGCCGGGAGATGAGGATCGTTTCGGCGCAGCGCCCGGTGAAGCGGTCGCGCTGGTCGCTGGTGAGGGTGTCGAGGAAGTCCTGCACGAGCGGGTGGAGCGCGGGGGGTGTGTCGCCGCGGGCGGCGGTGCCGGTGAGGGTGGCGCCGCGGACGGACAGGGCGGCGGCGATGGTGGGGAGGATGCCGTCGCGGCGGTGCAGGAGGGCGGGCGCGTGGGTGGTGTCGGTGGCGCTCCAGCCGACGCGGGGGTCGCCGGAGTGGGGGCGGCCGGTTGGTCCGGTGTGCGTCCCCGTCTGCGTCGCGTTCATGATCGTCATCCCCTCCCGAGCATCCCCCCGGTGGTCACAGAGTGCCAAATCGGGTGGCTGCTGGGGAAGCTGGGGCGGGGCGACACGCCAGGGCGGGGGCGGGCTGTCACGGCAGGGTGACGACCGGTCACGGAAGCGGAGGGGTGGGTGACCGGTGCCGGTGACCGGCGGAGGCGTACCGCATAGGCTGTCGGCACCGCGATCCGGCGGTGTTCCGCGTGCGGGCGCCGGGGGGTCGCGGAGGCAGAAGCAGTACAGACGGACGTGACAGTCGAACACGTTCCGTGACGGTCCGACGGTGGGCCGGGGCGGGGCGTACAGAGTGCCGCAGGGGGCAACCGCCATGACGACAGGTCGGCTCGGGCAGACCGCCGCGCCGCCGAACGCGGCCTACGCCGGGCAGGTCGTGCACTTCCCGGATCCGGTGCGGGCGGCCCGTCACCCGAGAGGGGTGCGGGTGGACGAGCGCGGCTACCCCGATTTCTCGCCCTACGCGCGCGCGGCCGCGGAGATCGCGGATCCGCCGGAGGGTTTCGGTGTCGACGAGCTGCGGCTGACGGACTACGTGTCGGCGAACGCGGCGCTGGCGGCGACGGGTCACGAGCTGTGGGACACGGTGCCGGCGGTGGCGACGCCGCACGGCTGGACGTGGCATCACGTGGCGGGTACGCGCCGTGTGGAGCTGGTGCCGGTCGAGGTGAAGGCGCTGTTGCGGCATCACGGCGGTGTGGCGACGGCGTCGGTGGACCACGGCAAGCGGGGCACGCGGCCGTTGCAGGAGACGCGTCCGGCGCACTTCGGTCTGCCGAAGTCGGGTGTGGCGGTGACGGAGTCGCAGGTGCTGGGGGTCGAGGAGGACCTCGGGTACCGGCTGCCGGGCGCGTACCGGTCGTTCCTGAAGGCGGCGGGCGGCTGTGCGCCGGTGGGTACGGCGCTGGACGCGGAGCTGGGTCTGCTGGTGGACCAGCCGTTCTTCACGGTGCGGGACGAGGCCGCGGTGAACGACCTCGTGTACGTGAACAAGTGTCTGCGGGACCATCTGACGAAGGACTACCTGTGCGTGGCGTTCGTGCAGGGCGGTCTGCTGGCCGTGAAGGTGAGGGGCGAGCGGCAGGGTTCGGTGTGGTTCTGCGCGTACGACGACGTGCGGGACGTGGATCCGTCCTGGCCGCCGGCGGAGCGGGTGGAGCGGCTGCTGCTGCCCTGCGGTGAGGACTTCGACACGTTCCTGTCGCGGCTCGCGGGGTCTCCTCCGGAGTTGGAGACGGTGGCGAATCTGATGGTGGACGGCGGGTTCGCGCGTGCCGTCCCGGTTTCTTCCGCGGGGGAGTGAGTCGTAGCGATGGTGACGTTCGCGCAGGCGCAGGAGCGCGCGGAGGAGTGGGTCAACGGGGACGTGCCGGCGTACCAGCACCGTGAGGTGCGGGTGCGGGAGTTCGACCTCGGGTTCGTGGTGTGGGCGGAGGACCGTGCGGACGGGCCTCGTTCGGACGGTGGTGCGCAGCGGTTGGTGATCGCGCGGGACAGCGGTGAGGCGACGCTGTGGCCGGCGCTGCCGGTGGGTGAGGTGATCCGCCGGTACGAGGAGGAGTACGGGCGGGACGAGTCGGCGGCCGAGGAGCCGCCGCCGGCGCCCGCGGCGCGGGTGGATCTGAACCAGACGTCGTTCCTGCTGAGTCCGCCGGAGTGGCTTCAGGAGGCGGCGGACCGGCTGGGCATTCCGGACCGGCGTTCGGAGACGTCGGGGGGCGGGACGGCCGGCGGGTCCGACGGCGGGTCGGCGGGGGCCGGGTCCGCGGGTGCCGCGGTGCCGGCGCCTTCGGCGGCTCCGGACGCCAGTTGGGCCTCGTCGTCGGCGGGTGCGGGGCGGACCGCCGGGTCCGCCGACTCCGCGCATGCCGCCGACTCCGCGCACGCCGCCGGTTCCGCGCACGACCCCGCCGGCGCGTCGGCGGGTTCCGGGGCGTCGGGTTCCGGTGCGGGCGGTTCCGTGCCGGGCGGTTCCGCGTCCGGTGACGGCAGCGGGACCGCGTGGCCGGCGGCCGGCGGGAGCGCCCCGGACGCGGGCACGCCGTGGGCCGGTACGGACACCACGGCGGACGCCGGTGAGGACCGTTCCGTGCCGCTGCCGGAGACGGTGTTCGCGCCGCAGCTGAACGAGCCGGCCGAGGACGCCCCGGCGACGCCCGAGGCGCGGACGACGCTGATGTCGGGCGGCAGCGGGCTCCCGGCGACGGCGGTCGCCCGGGCGCTCCCTGACGGTGGTGCGGGGCAGGCCACGCCGCCTCCGCCCACCCAGGCCGGTGCTCCCGCGCCCGGCACGCCGGCTCCCGGTAGTCCCGCGCCGGGCGCTCCCGTGCCGCCGCCTGCGGTTCCGGGTGCGCCGCAGCGGCCGCCCGCGCCGAACGCGGGTGACATCGCCGACGCCGCGACCAGCAAGGCGACCCCGCCGAGGCGCGGTCAGGGCGCGACGACCCCGCCGCCCCCGGGCGCTCCGGGGACGCCGGGCGCCCGCCCGGGCGGCACCCCCGCGCCCCCGCCGGGTCCGGCGGGCGGTTACGTGCCCACGCAGATGGTGTCGTCGCTGGGTCCGGAGGGACCCGGCACGCCCACGCCGCCTCCGCCGGGCGCGCCCGCTCCGGGTGCCCCGACGCCGCCGCCCGGTGCGCCGAACACGCCCGGCGGTACGCCGCCGGGCGGGATGCACCACGCCGCGACGATGCTCGCCGACCCCAACGCCCCGGGGGCCGGTGCGCCCACGCCTCCGGGACCGCCCCCGGGTGCGCCGGGCGCCCCGGGTGCCCCTCAGCCTCCCGGCCCGCCCGGTCAGCCGGGTCAGCCCGGCGCTCCGCAGCCTCCCGGTCCGCCCGGAGCCCCCGGCGCCCCGCCGGTGCACCACGCGGAGACGGTGCTGGCCGCGCCCCCGGTCGGCGCTCCCGGAGCGCCCCCGCCCCCGGCGCCCCCCGGTGTGCCCGGTGTGCCCGGCGGCGCGCCGCCGATGGTTCCCGGCGCCATGCCCCCGGGAACGCCTCCGCCCGGTGTTCCCGCGCCGGGGCAGCCGCAGGCGTACGGCTATCCGCAGCAGCCCTCCGGTCAGCCGACCGTGGGCCCGGGCTACCAGGCCGTGCTGCGCTACCGAGCGCAGGACGGCTCCGAGCAGCAGCTGATCCGGCGGTCCGCGCCGGGCACGCCGCACCCGGAGTGGCAGATCTTCCACGAGCTGCGCGCCATGAACGTGCCGCCCGGCCAGGTGCTGGAGCTGCACACGGAACTGGAGTCGTGCGAGCTGCCGGGCGCGTACTGCGCGCGGATGATCCGCGAGCAGTGGCCGCAGGCGCGGATCACGTCCATCGCGCCCTACGGCACCGACCACGCGAGCCGGCAGCAGGGCATGCGGCAGCTCCTCGCCCACCAGGGGGAGCTGCACCAGGTGGCGGACGGGCCGGCGCGTCCGGCGCCGGTGCGGGCGCCGATCCCGCCGGTGCAGCCGGCCCCGCCGATCCCGCCGGAGGCGATCGCGCAGGAGCTGGCCGCCGCGTTCGGGCCGGGCGTGTTCCGGTTCGAGCACGCGGCGGTGTCCCGGCAGGGTGTGCCGCCGGTCGTGGCGCAGACGCTGGTGACGGCGGGTCTGCCGATGGACATGGGGCCGTTCTTCTGGGCGCAGGCCCAGCCGGGCCGTCCGGTGCCGACGCTGGCGGAGCTGGCCGCGGAGCGGGCGGTGCAGCCGGCGCCGGACGCGGGCTCGTACCTGGTGATGGGCAGCGACTTCGGCCGGGCGATCTGTGTGCAGTACGGCACGGCGAACATCGTCGCGGTGCCCGTGGAGGCCGGTCCGGGCGGTACGGCCGTACCGCCGCAGTTCGTGAACACCGGTCTGCCGGAGTTCACGCGGTGCCTGGCGCTGCTGGGCCGGATGTGGCGGCTGCGGTTCGGGCTGAACCAGGAGCAGGCGGGCCGCTGGACGGTGGACTTCCAGGCCCAGCTCGCGGCGCTCGACCCGGCGGCGCTGGGGTCGCCGGAGAGCTGGTGGTCGGTGCTGCTGGAGCAGATGTGGGACGGGCTGCTGTGAGCCGCCGCCCCTGAGGGAGCACACCCGTGGCCGGGCCCGGTCGTCGTCCGACGACCGGGCCCGGCTTTCGTCCGCCCGCCCGCCGGTGAGCCCCGCGGCCGTCTCCGGTTCCGTGTCTCGGGGCCGTCAAGCGGAGTGTCGCGTTATGAACACTTCCGTGTCATCCATCAAGATGTGCGCGATTCATCCCATTTCGGGCTCGGTCGTCGTGCTGGGCTTCATGTCCGTCGGTGGAAGGGGTTCCAGGGTGAGCAGCGCATCGGTGTCGTCACGGGGATTCGAGATCGTACGGGGGCGCGGGTACCGCCCCTTGCAGGTGATCGCGTACGTCGAGGCGCTGTCGGACGACCGGGACGCCGCCTGGGAACGGGCGGCGCGCCTCACCGTGCTCGCCCGGGAGATGGAGGAGGAGCTGGAGCGGCTGCGGGTGCTGGTGGCGAGCCTGCCGGAGCAGACGTACGAGTCGCTCGGGGACGGCGCCGGACGGCTGTTCCTGCTGGCGCTGGAGGAGGCGACGGCCGTACGGGAGTCCGCGCGGCAGCACGCGCGGGACCTGACGGACCTGGCGCGCGACGACGCCGCCGGGGTGGAGGATGCGGCGCGGGCCTACGCCGCCGCGCTGCGCGCCGTCGCCGACGAGTACGCCCGGGAGCGGCTGGCCGCGGCCCGCGAGGTGGCCGACGAGATCCGCATCGAGGCCCGGCTGGAGGTCAAGGAGCGGCGCTCCCGCGCGCTGGCGGAGGTGCGCCGGATGCGTGAGCGCACTTCCGGGATGCTCGCCGAGGAGGCCGGCGCGCAGGCGGAACGGCTGGACGAGGTCGCGCGTGAGGAGGCCGCGCGGGCGGCCGAGATGGAGGCCCGGCACGCGGAGGCGGAGGCGCGCGCCGAGCGGATGCTGGCCGAGGCGCGGCAGGTGTTCGCCGACGCGGAGGAGGCGGCCGTGCGGTGCGCGGAGGAGGCGCGGGAGCGCGCGGCGGAGGTGCTCGCCGAGGCGCGCACCCGCGTGGAGGGCGTGGAGCGGGAGACCGAACGGGTGCTGCGCGAGCACGCCGACCGGCGGGAGGACGTGCAGACGCAGATGGACCACGTGTGCGCCAGCCTCAGCGCGCTGACGGGCCGTGCGGTGGAGTGACGGCCGGCGGCGGGTGTCACGGCCTTCTGCGGACGGCGCCGGCGAGGATCCAGCCCTCCACCGCCTCGTACTGGCGGCGCTGTTCCTCCGCCCGGGCGCGGCCGGAGGCCACCGTGCCGAGCCAGCCGCAGAGGAAGCCCACGGGGATGGAGAGCAGGCCGGTGGTGGTGAAGGGGAACCAGTTGAAGTCGGCGTCGGGGAAGGCGGCGACGGGCGAGCCGGAGACCAGGTTGGTGCCCGGCATCAGCACCAGGACGCAGAGGGTCCCGCCGATGAGCGTCGCGAGCAGGCCCGTACGGGTGTAGCGGCGCCAGAAGAGGCTGTAGACGAGGGCGGGCGCGATGGCGGAGGCGCCCAGGCAGAAGGACAGCGTGATCAGCGGGTGCAGGCTGTGGTGCTGCACCAGGGTGGCCAGCAGGATCGCGGGGACGCCGACGGCCACGGCGGACAGCCGCGCCAGCAGCATCTCGCGGCGCGGTGACATCGCGCGGACGCGGGCCGCGAAGACGTCGTGGGCCAGGGAGTTGGCGCAGGCGAGGATCATCCCGGCGACGGAGGCGAGGACGGTGAGGAAGATCGCCGTGGTGACCGTGGTGAACAGGACGGTCTCCGCGGTGGACACCTCCGCGCCGAACACGGCGCGTGAGCCGAGCAGGTAGGCGGTGTTCCCGCGCGGGTCCGCCTCAGCGATCGCGGCCCGCCCGAGCAGGGCGGTCGCGCCGAAGCCGACGACGGTGATGACCAGCACGAACAGCGCCACGCCCGACACCGCCCAGGACATCGAGCGGCGCACCTGGGGGGCGCTGGAGGCGGTGTACATGCGCATGGTGACGTGGGGCAGGCAGGCACCGCCGAGGACCACCGTGAGGTGGGAGCTGATCATGTCGATGCCGGGGCTCGCGCCGCCGGCGAACTGCAGTCCGGAGGTGAGGAAGGCGTCGCCGGTTCCGCTGTTCGCGGCGGCCGCGTCGAAGAGGGCGCCCGGGTCCCAGCCGAAGCGGCGCAGGATCAGGGCGGCGACCACGAGGCCGGAGCCGAGCAGCAGCACGATCTTCAGGATCTGGATGAGGGCGGTGCCCTTCATGCCGCCGATGGCCGCGTAGCTGATCATCAGCGCGCCCACGCCGACGATGCAGCCGGTCTGCAGGGACTCCCCGGAGAACCCCAGGATGAACCCCATGAGCTGTCCGGTGCCGGCGAGTTGCACCAGCATCAGCGGCAGCAGCGCGGCGAGGGTGACGACGCTGGCGGTGACGCGGACCGCGCGACCGCCCGGCATGCGGCGGGCCAGCGCGTCGCCCATGGTGAACCGGCCCGCGTTGCGCAGGGGTTCGGCCAGCAGGAACATCAGCAGCATCAGGGACAGGGCGGTGCTCAGGGCGAGCACGATCCCGTCGTGGCCGAACAGCGCGATGACACCGCCGGTGCCCAGGACGGTCGCCGCGGAGATGTAGTCCCCGGCGATGGCCAGGCCGTTGCGCAGGGGGGAGAGGGAGCCGTAGCCGGTGTAGAACTCGTCGAGGTCGTCCCGGTCGGGGCCGGTCATCACGCACAGCAGCAGGGTGATCGTGGCGACGGCGGAGAAGCCCACCAGGGACATGGTCTGCGCGGACTCCCCGAACCGCGGGCTCATCGCGTCGCCTCCCGCCGTGCGTCGACGGCCGCCTGGCGGCGGATCAGGTCGGCGAGCGGGTCGACGCGGCGCCGCGCGGTCCCCTCGTACAGGGCGACGGCCAGCCAGGTGACGGGGACCTGGAGCAGGGCGAGCAGGAGGCCGGTGGGGACGCCGTCGGTGACGGTGCCGGTCATGAAGGACGGCGCGAACGCCGACAGCACGAGGAAGAGGACGAAGTAGCCGAGCGCGGTGAGGGTGGCGGTGCGGCGCTGCCACCGGTAGGCGCCGCGCAGCCGGCGCAGGTCGCTGTGGTGTCCCAGCGGGGCGTGCCGGGGCGCCCGGTGCGGTCCGGGCGGGGGCGGGACGGGCGGCTGCCAGGGGTAGGTGCGATGGGCGGGGGAGACGTGGCGAGGGCCGGCGTACGGGGAGCCGGGGGAGGGGTGCGGGTCGTACGGGCGTCGGGGTGGTGGGGTACGGGAGGGGTCGGCGGGCATCCCGTGCTCCTTGCGCGGTTCGGGTCCGGGTGGGGACCGCAGGGAGGGGGGTGGGGAGCGGAGCCCGCACGTTACTCGTGCGTAGCGGCCTGCGCGACGGTTTGGCCGAACTGGCCGGCCGGTATGCGCTTACGTCGGCGGCACGGGCCCTGAGCTGGGGTGTTACCCGGATTAACTCAGACTTTTGCGCCGTTCGCGGGGTTCCCGGGCCACCCCGGGGCCGGGGTCCGCTTGACCCTGACGCGACGGCAGGGGGAAGCCTGGGCGCGTCGGCGGGAGGACGCCCGGCGCGCCGGCGAGGAGGAGTCCGGGCGCACCGGAGGGAGGAGGCGACCCCGAGACGGACTCCGCCCCACGGGTGAGAGCCCCTAGGGGCACCTCCGTACTACGGCTCGGGGAGGGGTCGTACCGCCGGAGGACGCAGCGGGGCCGGCTCTGTCCTTAACCTGGCTTTACGCCGCCGGGGGGTGGCGGAGCACAGCACCGGGGGTGGGGTTTTCCTCAGGGAAAGACTGCGCTGAACACCAGCGCGCCGGACCCCTCCCGGCCGCGAGACTCAAGCACGCACCGAGCACCACACACCGAGCAGCACGCACAGGTGGCCGCCGAGGACGAGGGCGGTCCGCCGGGGCACCGCTCTGCCGTGACGACTGACATAGGAGACATACCGTGACAACGGCTGTGACCATTCCCAGGCACGGGGGTACTGGAGGGACTACGGCCGTTGCCGCGCGGGCGCGGCAGGTCGTGAAGGCGTACGGGTCGGGGGAGACCCGCGTCGTCGCCCTCGACCACGTCGACGTGGACATCGCCCGCGGGCAGTTCACCGCGATCATGGGCCCCTCGGGGTCCGGCAAGTCCACGCTGATGCACTGCCTCGCCGGGCTCGACACCGTGACGAGCGGTCAGATCTACCTGGACGACACCGAGATCACCGGCCTGAAGGACAAGAAGCTCACCCGGCTGCGCCGCGACCGGATCGGCTTCATCTTCCAGGCGTTCAACCTGCTGCCGACGCTCAACGCGCTCGAGAACATCACGCTGCCCATGGACATCGCCGGTCGCAGGCCCGACCAGGCGTGGCTGGACCGGGTGGTGGAGACCGTCGGCCTCGCCGGGCGGCTGAAGCACCGGCCGACGCAGCTCTCCGGCGGGCAGCAGCAGCGGGTCGCCGTGGCGCGGGCCCTGGCCGCCCGGCCGGAGATCATCTTCGGCGACGAGCCGACCGGCAACCTCGACTCCCGCGCCGGTGCCGAGGTGCTGGGCTTCCTGCGCCGCTCGGTCGACGAGCTGGGCCAGACCATCGTGATGGTCACCCACGACCCCGTCGCCGCCTCCTACGCGGACCGGGTGCTGTACCTCGCCGACGGCCGCATCGTCGACGAGATGCTCCAGCCCACCGCCGAGCAGGTCCTGGACCGCATGAAGGACTTCGACGCCCGGGGGCGCACGTCATGACCGTCCTCAAGACCTCGATGCGCAACTTCCTCGCGCACAAGGGACGCATGGCGCTGTCCGCGGTGGCGGTGCTGCTGTCGGTGGCGTTCGTCTGCGGGACGCTGGTGTTCACGGACACCATGGGCACCACCTTCGACAAGCTCTTCGCGGCGACCTCCTCGGACGTCACCGTCAGCGCCAAGGACGCCTCCGACGGCGGCGAGACGACCTCCGGCAACGGCAAGCCGCCGGTGGTACCGGCGGCCGTGGTCGACGAGGTGCGCGCGGCGGAGGGCGTGAAGTCCGCCGAGGGCACGGTGTTCTCCACCTCCGTGACCGTCGTCGACGGCGACAAGGACAGCCTCTCGCCCACCAGCGGCGGCCCGACCATCGTCGGCAGTTGGAACCGCAACGACGCCCGCACCATGGAGATCACCGACGGTGCGGCGCCCAAGGGCGCGGACCAGATCATGGTCGACGCCGACACCGCCGACAAGCACGACCTGGCGCTCGGCGACGAGATCGGCGTGATCAGCGCCCTCGGCACGCACACCGCGAAGATCTCCGGCATCGCCGACTTCACCGTCACCAACCCCGGCGCCGCGATCTTCTTCCTGGACACGCGGACCGCCCAGCGGACCCTGGTCGGCGAGAGCGGCGTCTACACCAACGTCAACGTCACCGCCGCGGCCGGCGTCAGCGACGACCAGCTGAAGCGCAACGTCCTGACCGCGCTCGGCACCGACTACAAGGTCCAGACCGCCAAGGAGAGCGCGGACGCCAACAAGGAGAGCGTCGGCGACTTCATGGGCGTCCTGAAGTACGCGATGCTCGGCTTCGCCGGGATCGCCTTCCTCGTCGGCATCTTCCTGATCATCAACACCTTCTCCATGCTGGTCGCCCAGCGCACCCGGGAGATCGGCCTGATGCGGGCCATCGGCTCCTCCCGCAAGCAGGTCAACCGGTCCGTGCTGATCGAGGCGCTGCTGCTCGGCGTCGTCGGATCGGTCCTCGGCGTCGGCGCGGGCATCGGCCTCGCGATCGGCCTGATGAAGCTCATGGGTCTCATGGGCATGGAGCTGTCCACCGGTGACCTCACGATCGCCTGGACGACCCCCGCGCTCGGCCTGCTCCTCGGCGTGGTCGTCACCGTCCTCGCCGCCTACCTGCCCGCCCGGCGGGCCGGGAAGATCTCCCCGATGGCCGCGCTGCGCGACGCCGGCACCCCGGCCGACGCCAAGGCCGGCCGCATCCGGAGCCTGATCGGTCTGGTCCTCACCGGCGCCGGCGGCTACGCCCTCTACCTGGCGGGCAGCGCGGACAAGGCCACCGAGGGCTCGCTCTGGCTGGGCCTGGGCGTGGTGCTGTCCCTCATCGGCTTCGTCGTCGTCGGACCCGTGCTCGCGAGCGGCGTGGTCCGGGTCCTCGGCGCGGTCCTGCTGCGAGCCTTCGGCCCCGTGGGCCGCATGGCCGAACGCAACGCCCTGCGCAACCCGCGCCGCACCGGTGCCACCGGAGCCGCGCTGATGATCGGGCTCGCGCTGGTGGCGTGCCTGTCCGTGGTCGGCTCCTCCATGGTCGCCTCGGCCGGCGAGGAACTCGACAAGGCGGTCGGCACGGACTTCATCATCCAGAACGACCAGGGGCAGCTGGTCACCCCGGAGGCCGTCGAGGCCGTGCGGTCGACACCGGGCGTGGACCGGGTCACCGAGTACAAGTGGACCCAGGCCGACTTCACCACGCCCGACGGGAAGACCAGCGACGACACCGCGATCACCGCCGCCGACCCGACGTACGCCACCGACCTGCGGGTCGAGACCGTCGCCGGCCAGCTCGAGGACGCCTACCTGCCCGGCTCGATGTCCGTCCACGAGGACTTCGCCAAGGACCACGACGTCACCCTCGGCTCGAAGATCCAGGTCGCCTTCAAGGACGGCACGGCCGGCTCCCTGACGGTCCGCGCCATCACCAGCAGCGAGGGCGTGGTCGACGCGGGCGCGATGTACACGTCCATCGACACCCTCGCCAGGTACGTCCCGGCGGACAGGATGCCGCTGGACCAGCTGGTCTTCGTCTCGGCCGAGGACGGGCACAAGGACGCCGCGTACGCGGCGCTCAAGAAGTCGCTGGACGGCTTCCCGCAGTACCAGGTGCGCGACCAGACCGACTACAAGGAGGCCTTGCAGGACCAGATCGGCCAGCTGCTGAACATGGTCTACGGCCTGCTCGCCCTGGCGATCGTCGTCGCGGTCCTCGGCGTGGTGAACACCCTGGCCCTGTCGGTGGTGGAGCGCACCCGGGAGATCGGCCTGATGCGGGCCATCGGCCTCTCGCGCCGCCAGCTGCGCCGCATGATCCGCATGGAGTCCGTCGTGATCGCCCTCTTCGGTGCCCTGCTCGGTCTCGGACTGGGCCTGGGCTGGGGCGCCACCGCGCAGCAGCTGCTCGCCCTGGAGGGCCTGAAGGTCCTCGACGTCCCGTGGCCCACGATCGCCGGCGTGTTCGTCGGGTCGGCCTTCGTCGGCCTGTTCGCCGCGCTGGTCCCGGCCTTCCGGGCCGGCCGGATGAACGTCCTCAACGCCATCGCCACCGAATAGGAGCCCCGGCCGCCGGACACGGCGGTCACCCGGCCACCGCACACGGGGGTTGCGGGGAGACCGGCGCCGGAAAGTCCGCCTCAGGACTTTCCGGCGCCGGTGCGCGCGCCCCGACCCGGGTACTCGTGGTTGTCCACAGCCCCCGGCGGCCGTGGGCGGGGCGACGTACCCTGGACACCCCCGGCCCGCGGCGCGCGTCGGGCCCGTCGTGTTGCACACCCCCGGAAGGGAATTCCGCCCCGCATGAGCCTGCACGGTCTGCTCGACGCCGTCGTCAAGGACACCGCCCTCGCGGAAGCGGTCACGGCCGCCACCGACGGCAACCGCACGCACGTCGACCTGGTCGGCCCGCCCGCGGCCCGTCCCTTCGCGGTCGCCGCCCTGGCGCGGGACACCGGCCGCCCCGTGCTGGCCGTGACGGCGACCGGGCGCGAGGCGGAGGACCTGGCGGCCGCCCTGCGCTCGCTGCTGCCGCCCGAGGGCGTCGTGGAGTACCCGTCGTGGGAGACGCTCCCGCACGAGCGGCTCAGCCCCCGCAGTGACACCGTCGGCCGCCGCCTCGCCGTGCTGCGGCGCCTGGCCCACCCGCGACCCGACGACCCCGAGACCGGCCCGGTCTCCGTCGTCGTCGCACCCGTGCGCTCCGTGCTCCAGCCGCAGGTCAAGGGCCTGGGCGACCTGGAGCCCGTCTCGCTGCGCAGCGGGCAGAGCGCCGATCTGAACGAGGTCGTCGAAGCCCTCGCCGCCGCCGCGTACGCGCGCGTGGAGCTGGTCGAGAAGCGCGGCGAGTTCGCCGTGCGCGGCGGCATCCTCGACGTGTTCCCGCCCACCGAGGAGCACCCCCTTCGGGTGGAGTTCTGGGGCGACGACGTCGAGGAGATCCGCTATTTCAAGGTCGCCGACCAGCGCTCCCTGGAGGTCGCCGAGCACGGCCTGTGGGCCCCGCCCT